>NZ_PVLV01000055.1 GCF_002982015.1 Streptomyces solincola | reverse complement strand
CCCGCGCTCCGATCCCCGCCCCCAGACCTCCTGCCTCCGCCTCGACATCCGCATCCCCTCCGAGGCTTCCGGCTCCCCACGAGGCGGTCACCCGGATGGCGCTCGCCGCCCGGGACGGCGACCCGGTCGCGGTGGAGGGACTGGTCCGCTCCCTGCACCGGGACGTCTGGCGCTATGTCGCCTACCTCAGCGCCGACGCCCAGGCCGCGGACGACCTCACCCAGGAGACCTTCCTGCGCGCGCTCGGCAGCCTGCACCGCTTCGAGGGGCGCTCCTCCGCCCGCACCTGGCTGCTGTCCATCGCCCGGCGCACCGTGGTGGACAGCCTGCGCCACGCCGCGGCCCGCCCCCGGCTGTCCGACCGCGACGACTGGCAGCTCCTGGCCGAGCGCCGCCAGCCCCGCACCCCGGGCTTCGAGGACGGCGTCGCGCTGGCCGAACTGCTGGCCGTCATCCCCGCCGAGCGGCGCGAGGCGTTCGTGCTCACCCAACTCCTCGGCCTGCCCTACGCCGAGGCCGCCCGCACCCTCGACTGCCCGATCGGCACGGTCCGTTCGCGGGTGGCCCGCGCCCGCGCCGCCCTCGTCGACCTCCTCCGCGACCCGCCCGAGCCGGCCGCCCCCGCGCCGCCGCCCGCCCCCCGGCGGCTGCGCCCGGCCGGTCAGCCGCCGGTGCGCAGCGGCATCGCGGCCAGGTAGTCGCCGAAGCCGCCGCGGGCCCGGGCCCGCAGCCGGGGCGAGGTGAGCACCGGCTGGTGCGCGGTGCGCAGCACCCGGTGGCCGCGCCGCTCCAGGGCCTCGACCAGGGCCCGGTCCTCGCCCACCGCGAGCGGGGGGAAGCCGCCGACGTCGAGGTAGGCGGCGGCGCTCACGCCGAGGCTGGCCCCGTGGACGTGCGGGTGACGCCAGTCGCCGCCGCCGGGCGGCCGGGTCGCCTCGTACAGCTCCCGGTGCGGCAGGGCCAGCGGGGAGGCGGCCGGCAGGACGACGGTGCCGACCACCGCCTGCCAGCCCTCGCGGGCCCGGTCGAGCTGGTACGCCAGCCAGCTCGGCGGGACCGTGCTGTCGGCGTCCGTGGTGGCGACCCACACGTCCTCGCCGCCGCCGGCGTACCGGTCGAGCGCGTGGCGGACGCCGGCGTGCCGGGCCGCGCCGGGGTTGCGGCAGTCGGTGGTGACGACCTGCGCCCCGGCCCGCCGGGCCAGCGCCGCGGTGCGGTCCCGGCAGGCGTCGGCGACCACCACGGTCACCGTCGCCACCCCCGCCAGACCGGGGTGGCGGGCCGCCGCGGCGACGGCGTCGAGGGCGGCCGGCAGCAGCGCCTCCTCGTCATGGGCCGGGATGACGACCACGGCGGTGCTGACGGCGCCAAGCCCCGGGGCGGCGCCGGACCCCGGGACGGCACCGGGATCAGGGGCGGCGGCGGGCTCCGGGGCGGCGGCCGTGCTCACGCCGGGCTCTCCGGGGTGAGGCCCTCCCGGGCCGCGACCGAGCGGGGCGGGCGGCCGTCCGGGCCGGTGCGCCGGTACACCTGGAGGACGAAGTCCTCCTCGCGGTGGTCGGCGGCCAGGGCGAGTCCGGGCTCCTCGGCGAGCCGGCGGGCGATGCCGGTCCCGGTGGTCAGATGGTCCGGAACCGGGTGGTCCCAGTGCACGCCGACCAGGGTGCCGTCCGGCTCCAGCGCCGCCACCGCCCGTGCCAGCAGCCCGTCCAGCGCGGCCGCGTCGAGGTAGTACAGCAGC
Source organism: Streptomyces solincola (assembly GCF_002982015.1). Classification (GTDB taxonomy): domain Bacteria; phylum Actinomycetota; class Actinomycetes; order Streptomycetales; family Streptomycetaceae; genus Streptomyces; species Streptomyces solincola. The sequence goes on along the minus strand of NZ_PVLV01000055.1, from coordinate 17,676 downwards.
TCCGACAGCACCACCAGGTCGAAGGACCCGTCCGGCCACTCCTGGGGCAGCAGCAGCCTGCGCACCTCCACGTTCGGCAGGTCCCGGGTGCGGCCGCGGGCCGTCTCCACCGCCGACTCCACCCGGTCGCAGGCGAGCACCGCGTCGCAGCGGGCGGCCAGCCGCCGGGTCAGCTCGCCGACCGAGCAGCCCGGCTCGAAGGCCCGCCGGTAGCGCGGCAGCGGCAGCGCGGCGACGGTCAGGTCGTACTTGCGCCGCTCGTACCAGCGCTCCGCCAGTCGCCAGGGGTCCTCCGTGCCGCGGTACATGTCCTCGAAGTACGCGTCGGGGGTACGGGGCCGGGCGCCGGGCGGCGCACCGGGACCGGCACCGGGCCGGGAGCCGGGCGGGGTGGGGGGCCGCGTCATCCGAACACCACCTCCACCGCGCGCAGGTGGTGGGCCAGCTCCGCCGGCGGCAGCACGGCGGCGTCCTCGGGACCGGGCCCCAGCGGACGGATCTGGCTGGCGAACTGCTCGACCGCGGCCCGCTTGCGGGCCAGCGCCTCCGGCGGCAGGTCGATCCGCGCGGCCCGCTGCCACGGCACCCGGGGGTCGCCCGGCGTCGCCCAGTGCCACATCCACACCGGGTAGAGCCGGCAGGGCACGCCCGCCGCCCGCGCCGCCGCCAGCGCAGCCCGCCCGGCCGCCTCGTGATCGCCGTGCACATCGCCGGTCCAGGGCGCGAGGCACAGCGCGGCGCCCGGCAGCAGGTCGCCCAGGACTGCGGCGAGACCGTCCTCGTGTCCGGCCACCCCGGTGTCCGGCAGCCCCAGCCGCACCACCTCGGCGCCGCCCGCGCCCAGTCGTGCCAGCGCCGCGCGCAGCTCGCCGGCCCGCACCTCGGCCAGGCGGCCGGGGGTGATCCGGGTGCTGCCCGGGTGCGAGCCCTCGCCGTCGGTGACCGAGACCACGGTCAGCGCGCAGCCGGCCGCCGCGAGGAGCGCGAGCGCCCCGCCCGCCCCCAGCACCTCGTCGTCCGGGTGCGCGGCGACCACCACGACCCGGCCCGCCGCCGGCAGCGCGTACCGCTCCATCCGGTCCCAGCCGTCCCAGGCCCGCCACCGCGCCTCGTCCGTCCCCGGCGCCTGGATCGCGTCCGCGTAGCCCTCGCTCACGCCCGCGCCCGCCGGCCCCGCGCTCACGCGCCCGCCCCCGCGCCGCGCGCCACCCGCGCGCCCAAGGCGGCCAGGTCCCGTTCCGCGTGGTGCTGGCGCACATAGACGGTGAGGTCGGCGACCGCCTGGGCATGGCGGTGGTCGTGGCACAGCGGCCCCGCGCCGGTCGCCCGCCCCACCCGGTCCAGCACCTCCGCGCACGCCTGCGCCACCAGGGCGCGCACCCGCAGCGCCCGCAGCGCGGCGCCGCCGGCCCGGTCCAGCGGGTCGGCGTCGATCTCCTCGGCCGCCTGCCGCAGCGCCGCCCCCGCCGCGTACAGCGTCAGGTGCACCGCCCCGGCCTGGGCGTCGGTGAACGAGTCCTCGCCGCGTCCCGCCTTCTCGAACAGGACCCGCGCCACGGCCTGGGCCCCGCCGTACCAGCAGGCGGCCACGCCCACGCCGCCGTGGTGGAAGCCGGGCCGGCGCAGATACGCCTCCACCCCGCCCACCTCGGTGGCCGGCACCGCGGTGAACCGCACGTCCGGGCTGTCGCTGCCGGCCATGCCGACCGCCCGCCAGCTCCCCGGAACCGGTCGGCAGCCGGAGCCGTCCTCCGGCCCGCGCGCGTCCGCGCCGGGAATCCCCGTACGCACCGCGAACAGCCGCCGCCCGTCCTCGGCGAGCGCGGTGACCAGGGCGTGGGTGCAGGTGTGCGCGCCGGAGCAGTACCGCTTGACGCCGTCGAGCACCCATCCGCCCGCGGTCCGCCGCGCGGTCAGCCCGGACCCCGGCGGCTCGGCCGCCCACACGCCCCAGTACTGCCCCAGCTGCGCCGGCCGTCCGCCGAGTTCGCCGAGGATCGCCACCGCGTCGAGATGGCCCTCCACCAGCCGGGCGACGCTCAGGTCCTCCCGGGCCACCGCGGCCAGCTCCTCGAACCGGGCGGCGGTGCCGCCGCCGCCCGGCAGCGGACACTCGACCGCGCCCACCGCCAACGCGTCCACATACCGCGCGAACTCCCTCCCCGCGCGCCACGCGACCGCCGCCCCCTCCGGCCGCTCGTCCGGCCGTCCTTCCGGCCACCGGTCGTCCGACCGCCCCTCCGGGCGTCTCGGCGGGTGCCCCTCACCCCGCTCCGGCCCACCGGCACGCGCCGGCTCCGTCCCCCCGGCCGACGGACTGGTCGCTTCCCGCATTCGCACTGCTCCTGTCTGCGCTCCGCGCTCCGCGCCTTGCGCCCTGCGCGTCCCGTGTGCGCTCGCGCCCTGCTCGTCGAGCCCCGCACTCCGTGCCCTGCCTGCTCAGCCGCCCGCCGCCGGGCCGCTCACCTGCTCGGTGCTCCTCAGTGCCCCGGCCCGCGCCGATGAAAATCCGCACCGCGTACGCCGTGTCGGATCTTTCGCTCCCGGGGCTCCCGTCTTCGTTTTCCGGCCACCGCGCGCCCTGCGGGGGATACCGTCGCGGTCAACGCTCGGTCCCGTGCAGTGTGGCCGAGGGCGGTACGCCGTACGCCGTGCGGTAGGCGGCCGCGAAGCGGCCCTGGTGGACGAAGCCCCAGCTCATCGCGACCGCGGAGACGCTCGCGGTACGGGGGTCGGCGGCCCGCAGGTCCGCGTGGGCGCGGTCGAGGCGCACCCGGCGCAGATAGCCCAGCGGCGTGGTCGAGGCGTGCCGGCGGAAGGCGTACTGGGCGGCCCGCGGGGTGACGAACGCGGCGGCCGCGATGTCGGCGAGGCTGATGTCGCGGTGGGCGTTGTCCTCGATGTAGGCCATCGCCCGGCGCAGGGTGTCGGTGCCGGCGTCCCGGCTGTCCAGCCGGTGCTCCTCCTCGGCCATGGTGGTGTTGGGCAGCGACGCGAGGGTGACGGCGGCCAGATGTCGTACGGCGGTGGCGACGACCAGTCCGCCGGCCTGCGGGTCGGTCAGCACGTGGTCGCGCAGGTATCCGATGGCGGCGCCGAGCCGGCGGCCGGCGGCGGGGCTGATGGCGCGGTGCCCGGTCAGCTCGACCGGCCCGCGGCCGCCGCCCGCCCCGGTGGCGGCCACCTCGGTGAGCACCGAGGGGTCGAACATGGTCACCGTGTAGCGGGCGGCTTGGACCTCCCCGGAGTAGGGCCGGTCGGGCCGGGTGACCAGGAAAGACTCGCCGGGCCCGTAGACCTCGTGCCGGCCGCCGGTGGTGTCGGTGAGGGTGCCCGCGTGGATGGTCAGCAGGGCGACCTTGTCCAGCACCCCCGCGTCGTAGGCCATCGTGTAGTCGAGGTCCAGCTTGTCGACGCTGACGCCGGGCGCGGTCGTGCGCTCCACCAGGGTGTGGGCGCCGTACGGCCGGCCGCCGATCCGCATGGGCGCGTACGCCCGCGACATGAACTCCTCGGTCGCCTCCAGGCTGTCGCTCTCGAAACGAAGAGTGCTCATGCGCATTGCCTCCGGTGCCGCCCTGCCCACCGCTTGTGCCCCGGTATCCCGACCGTACGCCCGGATGCCTCCGCGCGCCTCGCGCCCCGCCTGACGCACGCGCCCCAAGCGGGGGCGGCGCGCCGTTTCGTTTGCCGGATCCTCCGGCACGCCGAGTGTTCGTCCCACCGGCCACTGCCCTCGCCCGTTCGGGGCATCGTGAGGGTGACCGCCCCGGGTCGTCGACGCGAGGAGAACAGGAACCCCCGATGCCAGAGCCGGAGAAGCCGCCCGCCCCGACCACCGCCGCCGCCGTGGAGCGGGAACTCCTCCAGCTCCGCCGCGCCGTCGTCTCGCACGCCGTCATCGACCAGGCGATCGGCGTGGTGCTGGTCTACGGCGGCCTGCTGCCCGCCACCGGCTGGCAGGTGCTCAAGGAGGTGTCCCAGCACACCAACACCAAGCTGCGCGAGGTGGCGGAGCACGTCGTCCAGTGGCCGCACCGCGCCTGGCTGCCGCCCGAGATCCGCCGCCACCTGGACGCCGCGCTGGAGCGGCACGCGGCCCCCTCCCGGCGACCCCTGGGACGCGGCCCGGCCCTGCCGTGAGCGCGCCCGGGCGCGGCCTCAGCCGGACTCGCCGCCCGAGGGCTTCCGCGGGGCCGCGTCGTCGTCCGGGCGGTTGCGGGCCGCGCGGCGGAACTCGGCGTTGACCCGCTGGGCCTCCTCGAGCTGGTCCTCCAGGATGACGATGCGGCAGGCGGCCTCGACGGACATGCCCTGGTCGACCAGCCCGCGGGCCCGGGCGGCGATCCGCAACTGGTAGCGCGAGTAGCGGCGGTGGCCGCCCTCGGACCGCAGCGGCGTGATCAGCCGCGCCTCGCCGAGGGCACGGAGGAACGCGGGGGTGGTGCCGAGCATCTCGGCCGCCCGCCCCATCGTGTACGCGGGGTAGTCGTCGTCGTCCAGTCGGTCGTCGAGCGGGGAGTCCGCCGGCATTCCCACCTCCTTGTCGTCGCGGGGGAGGCGCCCCGGCGGCCGTCCGGCGGCAGGGCCCGCAGGGAATTCAACACCATCCCCCGCCCCGGCCCGGGAGCGGACGGAGCCCGTACGCCGGAGAGGGGGCGACCGCGTGTTCCGGTCGCCCCCTCGTCCACGGCGTCACGGGCCTCGGCCCGGTCGCGCGCTCCCCGCTACACCGGCGTCGGGCCGCCGAGCAGTTGCGACGCCTCCTCGACCGGGGTGAGCGCCGGCGCGGCGGGCTGCGCGGGAGCGGCGGCGTGGCAGGTGAAGCCGAGCCGGGTCATGGCCCGGGTGACCTCGCCCGCGGTGAAGTCGCGCCGGTCCTGGCGGGTGACGACCTCGCCCACCTGCATGACGGGGAAGTGGCGGCGGCCGATGGTCACGTAGGCGCCGGTGAGCGGCTCGGGCTTCACCTTCTTCATGGTCGCCGTCACCTCGTCCTTGGTCAGGTCGAACGGGAAGCGGGCGATGATGCAGCGCATGGTGTCTCCAGGGTGAGGGGGACGGTCCTGGCGTGGGCGGGAAGAGTGGTCGGGGGCCGGCTCACGCCGCGGCGCCGCCGGCGGAGCGCCGCCGGCCGGTGGTGTTGCGGGCCGCGGGGGCGGTCGCCCGTCCCCGGCCGGTGCGGCGGCCGCCGCGGCCGCGGGAGCCGCCCCGGGAGCCGTCCGGGGACGTGCCGGAGGAGGCGGAGGCGGCCTTCCGCGCGGCCGGCCGCGCCGGGGCCGGGGCCGGGATGACGACCGGGACGCCGGAGGGGGTGCGCGCGCCGGTGATGCGGCTCAGCTCGGCTTCGCCGGAGCGGACCTGCGTGGTCACCGGGTCGATCCCGGCGTCCGCGAGGAGGCGTGCGACGTCGCGCCGCTGGTCGGGGGTGACCAGGGTGACGACGCGGCCGGACTCGCCGGCCCGGGCGGTGCGGCCGCCCCGGTGCAGGTAGTCCTTGTGGTCGGCGGGCGGGTCCACGTTGACCACCAGGTCGAGGTCGTCCACGTGGATGCCCCGGGCCGCGACGTTCGTCGCCACCAGCACCGTGACCTGCTCCTCCTTGAAGCGGGCCAGGGTGCGGGTGCGCTGCGGCTGGGTCTTGCCGCCGTGCAGCGCGGCGGCCCTGACCCCGTCGGCCAGCAGGCTGCGGGTGAGCCGGTCCACCGCGCGCTTGGTGTCCAGGAAGAGGATCACCCGGCCGTCGCGGGCGGCGATCTCGGTCGTCACCCGCTGCTTGTCGGGCCCGTGCACGTGCAGCACGTGATGGTCCATGGTGGTGACCGAGGCCGCCGACGGGTCGGTGGAGTGGACCACCGGGTCGGTCAGGTAGCGGCGGACCAGCTTGTCGATGTTGCGGTCCAGGGTGGCCGAGAACAGCATCCGCTGCCCGTCGGGGCGCACCAGGTCCAGCAGGGCGGTGACCTGCGGCAGGAAGCCGAGGTCGGCCATCTGGTCGGCCTCGTCCAGGACGGTGATCTCCACCTGGTCCAGCGTGCAGTGGCCGCGCGCCAGGAGGTCCTTGAGCCGGCCCGGCGTCGCCACGACGACCTCCGGCCCCTCGCGCAGCGCGGCGGCCTGCCGGCCGATCGACATCCCGCCGACCACCGTCGCCAGCTTCAGCCGCAGCGGCCGGGCGTACGGGGTGAGCGCGTCGGTGACCTGCTGGGCCAGCTCGCGGGTGGGCACCAGCACCAGCGCGAGCGGCTGCCGGGGCGCGGCCTTCCGGCCGGCGGTGCGGGCCAGCAGCGGCAGCCCGAAGGCGAGCGTCTTGCCGGAGCCGGTGCGTCCGCGCCCCAGGACGTCGCGGCCCGCCAGGGAGTTGGGCAGGGTGGCGGCCTGGATGGGGAACGGCACGGTCACACCCTGCGCGGTGAGCGCGTCCAGCATCGGCCGGGGCAGGCCGAGCGCGGCGAACGACTCGACCGGCGGCAGCGCGGGGGTCTCGGTCACCGGCAGGGCGAACTCCGCGGGCGCGGTGGCCGGGCGGCGGGCGCCGGCGGGGCGCTGCCCGCCGCGGGGGGCGCCGCGGCGGCGGCCGCCCTGCCCCGACCGGGACGCGCCGCTGGCGGCGGGGGTGGTGCCGGCGGCGCGGGCGGGCCGGCCGTTCCTGCGTGTGCGGTCCAAAGGGAACCCTCCTCGGTTCGGCGCGTTTCCGGGGAAGGGCCGCGCGGAAAGCAGGCGCAGCGTGTCGAGGAAACGGCCGGGAAATGCGACGGCGTATCGGGCCGGAAAGGAGTTCACGGGCCGAGGGGCCGAAGCGGATGGCGCGGCACGGTCAGAACGCCGAAGCGGCGGAACCGGATCCGCGGGCGCGATCCGTCGGGGGGGCGCCGGACGTCCGGTGGGGGACGCCGTGCACCGCGTGAGGGGGCTGCGGGCGAGGGGTTACCTGCCCGGGCCGGCCGGCGGTGCGGATCGCGGGGACCGCCGGCGGTGGCGCCTCGGCGTGACGGGGCCGGGCTCCCGGAGGGTGACGCGACTGGGGCCCGCACCCAAGGTGCGGGCCCCAGTCGTGTACGGCACGCCTCAGCGTCAGGCGGGAACGATGTTCTCGGCCGTCGGGCCCTTCTGGCCCTGCGCGATGTCGAAGCTCACCTTCTGGCCTTCCTGAAGCTCGCGGAAGCCCTGGGTGGCGATGTTCGAGTAGTGGGCGAAGACGTCGGAACCGCCGCCGTCCTGCTCGATGAAGCCGAAGCCCTTTTCGCTGTTGAACCACTTGACGGTGCCAGTAGCCATTTTCTCTCCTCGGAACGAAGTGCGAAATCCACACCGCGTGGATTTCGGCCGCCGCGATGATTTCCGTCGGAAAGTACCTCTGGCAACCACAACTGCAACTGACGGCAACCGTACCACGACCGTCTCGCCACGGAACGTGATTTCCGGACGTCCGGCAGGCCGGCCGGCGAATGCCTGCCTCCTGCGGCGAACAATTCTGTTCCCGCCGCAGTAGATATCGTTATTCAGCCGGCGGGGGTGCGGGCGGCGATGACCGTGATGTCGTCGCGGCTGTCGCCGAGGTCGTGGGCCAGCTTGGCGCAGAGCCGGTCCAACGGGAGGTGGCGGTGGGTCGCGGCGTGCTGGCGCAGCCGGGTCATGCCGGTGTCCAGCGCCTGGTCGCGCGACTCGACCAGGCCGTCGGTGTAGAGCAGCAGCGTGGCGTTCGCGGGCAGGCGGACGCGGGCGGTGGGCCGTTCGGCGGCGGGGCGCACCCCGAGGAGCATCGCGTGCGCGCCGGTGAGGTAGGCGGCGGTGCCCTCGGGGCCGATCAGCAGCGGCGGCGGATGGCCGGCGACCGACCATTCCAGGTCCCAGCCCCCTTCCACGGGGCGGCGCAGCCTGGCCAGGACGGCGGTGGCGGCTTCGCCGGGGGTCAGCCGCGCCTGGGCGGCGTCCAGCCGGCGCAGGATCCGACCGGGCGCCTCCTCCGGGCGGTCGACGGCCAGCGCGCGGAGCATGTTGCGCAGCTCACTCATCCGGGAGGCGGCCTGGATGTCGTGCCCGGTGGCGTCCCCGATCACCATGGCGAGGTCGCCGCCGCCCAGCGGGAAGGCGTCGTACCAGTCGCCGCCCACCTCGGCCGCCTGCTGGGCCGGCTCGTAGTGGGCGGCCAGTTCCAGGCCGGTCACCTCCGGCAGGTCGGTGAGCAGGGCCCGCTGGAGGGTGGCCGCGATGTCGGCCTGGGCCGCGTGCAGCCGGGTGTTGTCCAGGCCGAGCGCGGTGCGGCGGGCGACCTCCTCGGCCAGCACCCGGTCGGCCTCGTTGAACGGCGGGCCGGCGGGCGCGCGGGTCAGCGTCAGCGCCCCGTAGGTGGTGGCGCGCAGCCGCAGCGGCACGACGAGCGCCTCCTGCGCCTCCACCACGTGCATCAGGTCGGGGCGCGCCGCCGGCGGGCCCTGCGCCAGGGTGCGCAGGTACCGGGTCCCGCCGCCGTCGAGCACCCGGCGCAGCGCCTCGGCGTGGCCGGGGTGGTCCGCAAGCCGCCCGGCCTCGCCGGCCGCCTCCGGCAGCACGCCGGGAGCGTGGTGGGCCCAGGCCACCCGGCGGCGTCCGCGCCCCTCGGCCAGGTCGATCACGGCGGTGTCCGCGAGACGCGGGACCAACTGCCGCACCAGGCGCCTCAGCGCCTCGTCGGCGTCCAGCGTGCTGACCATGGCCAGGGTCAGCTCGCCGAGCCAGGTGACCTCGGCCAGGTCGTACTCGGCCTGCTCGCGCATGGTCTCGCTGTGCGCGTAGCGGTCCGCGCGCCGCTCGTCCCGCGCGCGCTGGGCGGAGGCGTCGTGGAAGACGACCACGGCGCCCTCGCCGTGGCCCGGTCCGGCCGGCAGCGGCGCCGCGGTCCACCACACCTGGAGGGGGGTGCCGTCGGCCCTCAGCAGGACCGCCCGGTCGCCGCTGACCCGCCGCCCCGCCTCGACCTCGGCCGGGACGGGCGGCTGACCCGGCATCCCCGCGGCCTGCGCCGGGTGCAGCACGGCGTGCGCGTCGACGCCGTTCAGCGTGCCGGGCGCATAGCCGAGGAGCCGCTCGGCCCATGGATTGCACGCGATCACACGGCCCCGGCCGTCGACCGCGTAGACGCCCGCGCCGGCCGCCTCGAACAGCGCCGTCGCCAGCGCCCTCTCCGGGCCCGCCGCGGCGTCCCTTTCCGGGTGGTTCTCCACCTTCCGTATTCTGCCCGGCGGCGCCCGCCCGCCTCTGGCGTTCGAGGTGATCGGCCCTCACGGGCACGGGGCGGGCACGGCGAGGCGCGGCCCGCACCGCCGCTCCGGGACATCCGTACGGCCGTACGCCGCAGCCTGGCCCGGTCGGCTCCGGGAGGCCGCCGTACCGGCCGACCGCCCGGACCGCCCGGCGGCGGCACCGCACCCGGCGGCACCGCCGGGCGGTCCGGCCGCCGACTCGCGCCCCGCCCCGGTCAGACCGCCGCCTGTGCTCCCGCGCGGCTCGGGGCCTCCTGCCGTACGACCCGGCGGCGCCGCGTTGGCAGGCCCAGGGTCGGCCGGCGCACGCCCCAGACCGCGCCCTTGCAGATCAGCTCCTTGTAGCGGGCGGCCAGGCGGCCGGTCAGAGCCCGGTCGACCGCCCGGTCGTCCGCGGTCACGAACTGGATCAGGCCGTCCATGCGGCCCAGCGAGACGCACTGCTGGACATACCGGATGGAGAGGCTCGGGACCTCGGTTCCGGTGAGCCGGGCGGCGATGGCGTCGGCGGCCTGCCAGGCCATGGGGACGCCCGAGGCGCAGGACATGCGCAGGGGCTTGCCGCCCGGGCCGATCGCCGTCGCCGCGTCGCCGACGGCGTACACCTGCGGGTGGGAGACCGAGCGCATCGTGGGGTCGACCACGATCCGGCCGCGGTCGGCGACCTCCAGCGCGGTGGCCCGGGCGAGCGGGTGGACGGCGAAGCCGGTGGTCCACACGGTGGCGTCGGCGGGGATCGTCCGGCCGTCGGCGGTCGTCACCGCGTCCGCCGCCACGGCGCCGACCGCCGTGTGCTCGTGCACCGTGATCCCGAGCCGGTCCACCGCCTTGCGCAGGTGGGCGCGGCCTTTGCCGGAGAGCCAGTCGCCGAGGCCGCGGCGCGCGACCAGGGCGACGTCGAGGTCCGGGCGGGCCTCGGCGATCTCGGTCGCGGCCTCCACGCCGGTCAGACCGCCGCCGACCACGACCACCGGCCGTCCGGCGGCCAGCGCGGCCAGCCGTTCGCGCAGCCGCAGGGCGCCGGCCCGTCCGGAGACGTCGTGGGCGTGCTCGGCGACGCCGGGGACGCCCCCGTCGTCCCACCCGCTCCCCAGCGCGTACACCAGCGTGTCGTACGCCAGCTCCTCCTCGGTCCCCTCGCGCCCGTCCACGGCGGCGAGCGCCACCCTCCCGCCCTCCACGTCCACTCCGGTGACCTTCGCGACCCTCACCGCCACCCCCGTGCCGGCGAACACCTCCGCCAGCGGCCGGGGCGTGAGGTCCTGACCCGCCGCGAGCTGGTGCAGCCGGACCCGCTCGACGAAGTCGGGCTCGGCGTTGACGAGGGTCAGGGCGACGTCCCCGCGGTGCAGCCGCCGGGCGAGGCGGCCGGCGGCGACGGCTCCGGCGTAGCCGGCTCCGAGAACGACGATGCGGTGCTGCATGTCCGTGCTCCTGTCTGCGCGGGGCCGCCGTGGTCCGGCGTGCTCACGCCCCCTGAACCGGACAGCCCCGCGCTTCCTGACAGCACACGCCGGTGATCCACGTCACCTTCGAGCTCGGACCCCGCCGTCTCAGAGCCTGACGAAAGGAACCTCGCCCGCCCCCACCGCCGCCCAGCGCTCGGTCGCCCGGACGAGCTTGTCCGGGTTGACCTGGCTGCGGACGGCGGCGATGCCCTCCGCGGTGACCTCCAGGCAGGCGATCCCGACCACCCGCCCGTCCACCACCACCACGAAAGCGGGCCCGCCGTTGGCGGTCGCGGCGTAGACCTCGGGCACCCCGCCGACGATGGCCCGCTTGGCCTGTCCGGGCCTGAACAGCCCCCGCAGGAACGTGGCGACGGCCCGCGCGCCCTCGAACGCCTTCGCCCGCGCCGGGACCTTCCCGCCGCCGTCGCCGATCGCGACGGCGTCCTCGGTGAGCAGCGCCACGAGGGGTTCGGTACGCCCCGTGGTCGCCGCCGCCAGGAACTCCTCGACGATCCTCCGGGCGGCGGACCGGTCGACCTCCATGCGCGCCCGGCCCTCGGCGATCCGCTTCCTGGCCCGGTGGTGGATCTGCTGGCTGGCCGCCTCGCTCACGTCCAGGATCCCGGCGATCTCCCGGTGCGCGTGCCCGAACGCCTCGCGCAGCACGTACACCGCCCGCTCCTTGGGCGACAACCGCTCCAGCAGCACCAGCACGGCGTACGACACCGAGTCCCGCTGCTCGGCCGTGTCCGCCGGCCCCAGCATCGGGTCCCCGGCCAGCAGCGGCTCGGGCAGCCACTGCCCCGCATACGTCTCCCGCCGCACCCGCGCCGACGTCAGCACGTTGAGGCACCAGTTGGTGAGCACCTTGGTCAGCCACGCCTCAGGCGACTCGATCCGCCCCACGTCCGCCGCCTGCCAGCGCAGATAGGTTTCCTGCACCGCGTCCTCGGCGTCCCCCGACGCCCCGAGCAGCCGATAGGCGATCGCCGCCAGGCGGGGCCGGGCAGCTTCGAACCGATCCACATCACGCTCGGTCAGGGCCATGCCCGTGATCCTAGGCGCGCGGGGACGGTTGGCGGAGGCCCGAGTCGCCTTCCGCGGGGAGGGGGGCCGTGGGCGGCGACGGGGTGAGCGCGTCGGCGTAGAGGCGGAACAGGCGCGGGCGGCCGGGCCGCCGGTCGTCCTCGTCGCAGAGGGCTTGCCAGCACTGCGCGGCCAGGGCGCGGGCGCGGGCGCCGGGCCACGGCCGGGGGAGCAGTTCGGGGGGCAGCAGCGGGTCGGGCGTCATGGCGGTGGTGAAGGACGCCGCCAGCTCGACCGCGTACGTCAGGCGCTCGGTGTCCGTGAGGCGGTCCGGGCCGGACACCCGGGCCAGGTGGTCCGCGGCGAGCGCGGCGAGCGCCTCGTGGCGTTCCGCGATCGTGTCGAGCGGCCAGAGCAGGGCGGCGATCCGGGCCGGGTCGGACTCCCCGCCGACCCGCAGGTCGCGGCTGGTGAGACGGGTGAGGGAGGGCAGGACGGACAAGTGGCGCGCGTGGGCCTCGACGGTGTCGCCGACGGCGTTGGCGCTGACGTAGAGCCCGCCCTGGAGGGGAGCCGCGCCGAGGTGCAGGAGGGTGTCGCGCAGAGTGTCGCGGGCCTGCCGCGCGGTCTCGGGGACGGCGAAGGCCAGCAGGTGCCAGGTCCCGTCCCAGGGAGCGAGCCCCTGGTCCTGCCGGTAGGCGTGGCGGACGTACTCCACGTCCGGTGCGATGGCGCCCGTGGCGTCGGCGGTGGCGTACAGGAGTGCCTTGCGGCCGCGCCCCTCGTGGACGAACCGGCCCTCCGCGACGAGCCGTCTGACGCAGAGCCGGACCTGCTGGTCGGTCATGCCGAGGGACTCGGCGACGGCGTACAGCTCGCCCGCGTCGACCGTGCCGTCCTCGCGGACGAGGGCGAAGACCAGGGTCCGGGTGCCGATCCCGGGCGTACGGGGCGCCGGGGCGGTCGCCGCGGGTTCGTCGGTCATCGTCGCCGGTCCTCTCCGCCGTGCGGGCCCGCCGGGACCGTCCGGTGCATCGTCGTCACCGCGCCGAAGCCCATCAGGCCCCGCAGGAACGGCGTCCGCTCGGTGCGCACGGCGGTGAAGCCGTGCCGCTCGTACAGCGCTCGGGCACGCGGGTTGACGTCCACGACGTCCAGGCGGACCCGTGCGCACCCGTGCGCGGCGGCGACGGCGGCGATCTCCGTGAGCAGCAGCCCGCCGATGCCCGTACCCCGGTGGTCGGGGTGGACGGCGATGCCGTCCATGACGAGTTCCCGCGGTCCGGGGGTCCGCTCCAGCAGCGCCAGCACGGCGAGTCGCGGCAGGCCGCGGAGGAGTCCGTAGCCGGCGAGCACGTCGCGCACGCCGCCGCCGGTCAGGCCGCGACCACCGAGCCGGTAGCCGGCCACGCCCACGACGTCGCTCCCGCCCGGGGCGAGCGCGACGACGCCGCGGTCGTGGTGCAGATGGCGCGCGATGAAGGCCCGGCCCCGTCCGGCCGGTCCCAGGGCGGCCCCGAGCTTGCGGCCGAAGGCGTCCCAGTACAGCTCGGCCACCCGCTCCTCCGCCCCCGGGGGCACGCCGCGTCTGATGCCGGCTGCCGCGTCCATGTCTCCTCCTCGTCCCGCCGCTCTCCGCGTCCACTAACGTACGAACATATTACGCTCGTATGTGAAACGATAGTTCAGCTCACGCAATCCCGGGGGAATCGATGTCCACGAGATCAGCGAGCGCGTCATCCGAGCGCCGCCGCCGGGTGGTGCGAGCCGTCCTCGCGGCGCTGTCCGCGCTGGTGGTCGCGGCCGCCGGCCTCGGTGGCCTGGTGGTCTGGCAGAACACCTACGACCTGCGCGAAGAGGCGGTGACCGTACGGCACGGCGGCCGGACCCTGCACGGCGTGCTGGCCCTGCCCGAGCAGGGGAAGGGCCCCTTCCCGCTCGTGGTCTTCGTGCACGGGGACGGCCCGGTCGACGCCACGCACGAGACCTTCTACCGGCCGATGTGGGAGGCGTTCGCCCGGGCCGGGTACGCCTCGCTGTCCTGGCACAAGCCGGGCGTGGCCGGCGCGCCGGGCGACTGGCTCGACCAGACCATGGCCGACCGGGCCCGGGAGGCCGTCGACGCGATCGCCTGGGCCCGGCGGCGGCCGGACGTCGACGGTGACCGTATCGGCCTGTGGGGCGCCAGCCAGGCCGGCTGGGTGCTGCCCAAGATCGCCGCCGAGGACGGCCGCATCCGGTTCGCCATCGCCGTCTCCCCGGCCGTCAACTGGCATCGGCAGGGCCGCTACAACCTCCTCGCCGAGCTGCGCCGTGACGGCGCCTCGGACGCCGAGGTCGCCACCGCCCTGCGCCGCCGCGAGACCGGGCTGAAGCTGCTCGCGCGGCACGCCGCGTACGAGGAGTACCTGCGGGTGGTCGGGGACCCGCAGGGCATGACGGCCGCCCGCTGGCGGTTCGTCTCCCGGAACCACACCGCCGACGCGAGCGCCGACCTGCCCGCCCTGCGCGGGGTCCCCGTCCTGCTGGTCCTCGCCGGACACGACGTGAACGTGGACACCGCCGAAACCGAGGCCGCCTACCGCCGCCTGCTGCCCGGACCGAAGCTCCGGGTCGCCCACTACCCCGACGCCACCCACGCCCTGCTCCGACACGACGTGGAAAGCTCACCCCTGCGCCTGACGATGACCGCGCTCTGCCGGCCTCGGGCCCTCTTCGCCGAGGGCTTCCTGGACGACCAGCGACGTTTCCTGTCCGAGGGCCGGGGAGGGTGACCGGTTCCGGCCGGCGCAGCGCGACGACGGCGGGCGTCGGCGTCGGTCCCACCGGACAGCCGCGCACCGGGGGCCTCTCCGCATCGAGGTCCTGAGCCTCGACCGCCACGTCCCCGAACGCGTGCGGCTCGAACAGGCCCCGTCCGAAGCCGCGGAGGCACCGGCATGAGCTTCCCCGTCGCGCTCGTCGTCACCGTCCTGCTGCTCATCGGCAGCGGGTTCTTCGTCGCCGCCGAGTTCGCGCTCGTCGCCGCCAGGCGCCATCGCGTCGAGAAGGCCGTCGCGGACGGGCGCCGCGGCGCCAAGGCCGCGCTCGCCGGCATGCGCGAGCTCTCCCCGATGCTCGCGGGCGCCCAGCTCGGCATCACCCTGTGCACCCTCGGCCTCGGAGCCATCTCCAAGCCCGCCATCTCCCACGAGCTCGACCCTCTTCTGGTCGAGCTGGGCCTGTCCACGGCTCTCAGCTACGGCATCGCCTTCGCCGTCGCCATGATCATCGTGGTGTTCCTGCACATGGTCCTCGGTGGACGGCCCCGAAATCCTGGGCCATCGCCCACCCCGAGCGCTCGGCCATGCTGCTCACTCCGCCGTTCCGGGCCCTGGTCACAGCCGTACGTCCGCTGATCTGGATCCTGAACAAGATCAGCAACACGCTCGTGCGGATGTGCCGGGTCGAGCCCCGCGACGAACTGGCCACCGTCCACAACCGCGAACAACTCACCCACCTCGTGGCGGAGTCCGAGCGGCTCGGCCTGATCGACACGGCGGACTCCCAGCTCATCACCCGCTCCCTCACCGAGCCCCTGACCCCGGTGTCCGCACTCCAGACGCCGGCCGCCGACATCGTCGCCGTCGAGGCCGCCGCCGACCTGGACACGCTCCTGGCCAGGGCCTCCGAGGTCGATCGTTCCCGCCTGCTGGTCCGCGACGGCGACCGCTTCGTCGGCTCGGTCCACACGCGGGACGCGCTCGTCGCCCGCGCCCGCGGCAGAGCCCTCACCGCACGCGACCTGGCCCGCCCGGTGCCGGAACTGGCCACCACCACGACCGTTTCCCACGCGGTCGAACAACTCCGCCAGCGCCGGGCCTCCCTCGCCCTCATACGCGACGAACAAGGCGCCCTCACCGGCCTCGTCAGCCTGGACGACCTGCTGATCCGCATCATGGGACCGCACTCCCCGTAGGCGACGACGAAGCCCCACATCCGCGACGTGGGGCTTCTTCACGGAGCGGGTGACGAGGATCCTCCGGGTACGGAGGCTGTTCCTGACCGCGGCTGCCCGCCCTGCCCCGGGGGTGTGTCCGGGGCTGGGCCGGCGGGTCAGGCAGGGATGACGCGGACCTGCTTGCCGCAGAGCCTGGTCATGTCGTCGCCGTCGGAGGTCAGGACGGCGACGGGTCTCGGCTGGCGGAGCGCGAGCTCGGCGACCGTGGCGCCGATGGCGTACTTGTGCCCGCGCAGTCCGGCGCCATTGAGAAGCCCAGCCGCCGCTATCGCCGCCTGCTCGGTGACCGGTTCCACCTTGACGCATGGCATGCGACCTTCGAGAGGTCTATACAACAACGAAGCCCCAGGCCACTGGCCTGGGGCTTCGCTACGGAGCGGGTGACGAGAATCGAACTCGCGCTCTAAGCTTGGGAAGCTCATGTTCTACCATTAAACTACACCCGCGCGACGCGTCCGGAGGCCCGGTGTCGCATCGTCGTTCACTCTACCCCATGACCTTCCGCCCGCGTGCGCGCCGCATGCGGGCGGTGTCGTCGTCTTCCCCTACTGTGGCGGTCTCGTCCAGGCGTTAGTGGGGAAGGGACTTGATGGACTCCATGCACCGCACCGTCGTCCGCTGTGCCGAGGGGCACGTGTTCAGCACCGGGACGTTCCCGATGCAGCAGCTCGGGCCGGACCGGATCGGGCCCGGGCGGCTCCTTCGGTGTCCGCGGTGCGCGCGGCTGCGGCACGCCGTGCCGGTGGGGCACGAGCGGCGGTAGGCCGCCGGGTCGACCGGGCCGGAAGTGACCGTCGGCGCGCGGGGCGGCCCCGGTGGGGGCGGGCCCGCGCGCTTCGGGTTTCCCGGGCCCGTATCCTCGACGGGTGCTTCTCTCAGACAAGGACATCCGGGCCGAGATCGACGCCGGACGGGTGCGCATCGACCCGTACGACGAGTCCATGATGCAGCCGTCCAGCATCGACGTCCGGCTGGACCGCTATTTCCGGGTGTTCGAGAACCACCGGTACCCCCACATCGACCCGGCCGTCGAGCAGATCGACCTCACCCGGCTGGTCGAGCCGGAGGGGGACGAGGCGTTCATCCTGCACCCGGGGGAGTTCGTGCTCGCCTCGACGTACGAGGTGATCTCGCTGCCGGACGACATCGCCTCCCGGCTGGAGGGCAAGTCGAGCCTCGGCCGCCTCGGTCTGGTGACGCACTCCACCGCCGGGTTCATCGACCCCGGCTTCTCCGGGCACGTGACGCTGGAGCTGTCCAACCTCGCCACGCTGCCGATCAAGCTCTGGCCGGGCATGAAGATCGGGCAGTTGTGCATGTTCCGGCTCAGCTCACCGGCCGAGCACCCGTACGGCAGCGAGCGCTACGGCTCGCGCTACCAGGGCCAGCGGGGGCCGACCGCCTCGCGGTCCTTCCAGAAATTCCATCGGACCCAGGTGTGAGCCATGAGTGACGTACGCGAGAACCTGACCTACGAGGGCTTCGGCCGCGCCGTCCGCGAGCTCGCCCAGACCATCGCCGACGACGGCTACGAGCCCGACATCGTGCTCTCCATCGCCCGCGGCGGCGTCTTCGTGGCCGGCGGCCTGGCGTACGCGCTGGACTGCAAGAACATCCACCTGGTGAACGTGGAGTTCTACACGGGGGTGGGGACGACGCTGGAGATGCCGGTGATGCTGGCGCCGGTGCCCAACGCGATCGACTTCTCCGACAAGAAGGTGCTGATCGCCGACGACGTCGCCGACACCGGCAAGACGCTGAAGCTGGTGCACGACTTCTGCCTCGGCACGGTCGCCGAGGTGCGCTCGGCCGTCATCTACGAGAAGTCCCACTCGCTGGTGAAGTGCGAGTACGTGTGGAAGCGCACCGACGAGTGGATCAACTTCCCCTGGAGCACCGAGAAGCCCGTGGTGCGCCGCGAGGGCCAGGTGCTGGACGCCTGACCGCCTGAGGCGGG
>NZ_PVLV01000559.1 GCF_002982015.1 Streptomyces solincola | reverse complement strand
GGCACGGGGGCGTCCGGGCGGCCCGCCCGGACGCCCCCGTGCCCGGCCCCGCGTCCTGCCGCCTCGTGGCTCGCCCCCGCCGGGGGACAGCGAAGGACCCCGGCGTCGGATGACGCCGGGGTCCCGCCTCCCCTGTGCTGACCCGGAGCCCCGAGCTCTCAGGGTCAATCCCGCCGGACCGTTTTTCCCCGAGCGGTCCGCCTCCCGTGGAAGATCTCCCCTCGGCGGCGGCCGTCAACCCTGGGGCGGGGTCACTCGAACGAGGGGTGTTGCCGCCGCAACCGTCGTTTTCGAATAAGAGTTCGATAGGCTTCCGGGGCACGTGACAGAAGGGGGTGCCAGGACCCATGGTGCGCCGCATCGACCTGACCGCAGCCGACGGTTTACGGCTCGCTGCCTGGGAGTACGCCGACCCGCCCAAGGACCGGGACGAGGACCGGGAGCAGGCCGCCCCGGGCCCGCCCGCCGCGGGCCCCGCCCGCGCTCCCGGCGTCCTGCTGCTGCACGGGCTGATGGGCCGCGCCTCGCACTGGGCCTCCACCGCCCGCTGGCTGGCCGAGCGGCACCCCGCCGTGGTCGCCCTCGACCAGCGCGGCCACGGGCGCAGCGACAAGCCGGCCGACGGCCCGTACACCCGGGAGGCGTACGTCGCGGACGCGGCCGCCGCCATCGAACAGCTCGGCCTGGGACCCGCGGTGGTGATCGGCCACGCCATGGGCGGGCTGACCGCCTGGCAGCTCGCCGCCGAGCGGCCCGACCTGGTGCGCGCGGTGGTCGTCTCCGACATGCGGGCCTCGGCCCGCGGCGCCGCCTCCCAGCGCGAGTGGGAGGACTGGTTCGCCACCTGGCCGCTGCCGTTCGCCACGCTCGCCGACGTACGCCGCTGGTTCGGCGAGGACGACCCGTGGCTGGAGCGGCCGAGCCCGGCCCGCGGCGCCTGGTTCGCCGAGGTCATGGCCGAGGGCCCGGACGGCTGGCGGCCGCTGTTCTCCCGCAGGCTGATGCTCGCCACCCGGGACGCCTGGGCGCACGACGCGCACTGGGACTCCCTCGCACTGGTCCGCTGCCCCGCCCTGGTGGTCCGCGGCATCGACGGCGAGCTGGGGCGGGCGGAGGCGCAGGAGATGGTGAGGGTGCTGCCCGCCGGTACGTACGCCGAGGTGGCGGACGCGGGCCACCTGCTCCACCACGACCAGCCGGAGGGCTGGCGCGCGGCCGTGCAGCCCTTCCTGGACTCGGTCGGCCGCACCGCCCCCGCCCCGACCGCCTGACCAGGTCGAGCGGACGCCGGCTCCAGGGTGTGGAGCACCGCTTCAGGAGAGGGGTGCTCAGCCCTTGCTGACCGCGGCCAGGATCTCCGGCAGCCTGGCGGCGGTGCGCGGCGCGGCGAACCGCAGCCCGGCCCAGCCCAGCAGCAGCCCGTAGCCCGCCCCGGCCACCAGCACCAGGAAGCGCGCGGCCGAGCCGGCGGGCGCGTCCGCGACGTTGACCCAGACCGTCAGCCCGATCAGCGGTGCGCACAGCGCCGCGGCCGCGGCCATCCCGCCGAAGATCGACATCCAGACGATGCCGGCCTGCCCGGGCGCCGCCGACTTGAAGCCGCTGCCCTGCGGCACGGTGTAGGGGGCCCGGTAGGAGGCCACCGCCCCGGTCGCGAACATCGCGCCGAGCAGCCCCAGCGACAGCCCCACCGCGTCCGGCAGCGACCGCCAGTCGCCCAGCGTCGCGGCGGTGGCCACATTGACCACGGCGGTGAACGGCAGGGCGATCAGCAGCAGCGCGTACGCCCGGGCGCGCAGCTCGACGTAGGCGTCCTGGGCGGTGGAGATGGTCAGCGACACCATCCAGAAGGCGTCCCCGTCCTGCCCGAACTGGTTGTACGTCTGCGCGCCCAGCATGCCCGCGGAGAAGCAGGCGAGATAGATCGACCCGGTGCCCTGGAAGGCGTTCACCAGGGGCACGATCAGCCCGACCAGCAGCCAACTGATCAGCGCCGCCTTGGTCTTCGGATCGCGCACCATGTATTGCAGGGACCGCCGCATCACCGTCCCGGTCCGCCCGGCCGGCCACCAGCGGGACTCCGCCCCGGGCCCCCGGCCGGACCCGGAGGCGGCCTTGGAGGCGGCCTTGGACGTGCCGCCGGCCGGGGCGGACAGCGCCGCCAGCGTGGAGCCGTCGGGCGCGGTCATCAGCCGGTGCAGACTGCGCCCCCAGGCCGCCAGCAGCGCGCCGAGCGCCGCCGCGGTCAGCAGGAGCTGCGCCGCCGCCGTCCCGTACGCGCCGTGGCTCGCCGAGTCCACCGCGCCCAGCGCGGATGCCGGCGGCAGCCACCGGACGATCTCGGCGACCGGCTCCAGCGCGTCCAGGCCGCCGGCCCGGCTGAGCCGCTGGAAGCCGAAGTTGACGAACTGCACGCCGACCGCGACCACCAGCCCGCTGAGCACGGCGAGATCCCGGCCGCGCCGGGAGGTCAGCAGCCGGACGTTGCCCGCGGCCACCGCCCGGGCCGCCGCCACGCACACCACCAGCGCCAGCGGCACGGCGAGCACGGCCGCCACGACCCCGGCCGGCCCGTGTGCGAGGGCGATCGCCGAGCCGAGCACCAGGCAGAGCGTGAACAGCGGGCCGATGCCGACCAGCGAGGCCACCAGCAGCGCGCGCACCAGCGGCCGGGGCCGCAGCGGCAGCATCACCAGCCTGGTCGGGTCCAGGGTCTCGTCACCGCTGGGGAAGAGCAGCGGCACCACCGCCCAGCCCACCGCCACCAGCGCGGTCAGCAGCACCACCACGACCGGCGCCTGCTCGCTGCCGCGCAGCAGCACCAGCCCGAGCAACTGGGCCGCCGCGAACAGCAGCGCCAGCACGCCGGAGGTGACGTAGGCCGCGGTGCGCTTGGAGGACTGCCGCAGCCCGTTGCGCAGCAGCGACAGCTTCAGCCGGACGAAGGTCCCGGTCAGCGACGTCACCGCGCGCCCCCGTCCGTGTTGGAGTCGGTACGGGGGCCGGAGCCGGTGCGCGGCGCCGCGCCGCCCGCCGATCCGCCGAGCCAGTCCAGGGAGCCGGCGGCGTCCCGGTCCCGTGCGCCGACCAGCTCCAGGAACGCGCTCTGCAAGGACGGCGCGTCGCCGCGCACCTCGGTCAGCGGGCCCTGGGCGCGCACCCGCCCCGCCGCCATCACCGCGACCCAGTCGCACAGCGACTCCACCAGCTCCATCACGTGGCTGGAGAAGACGACGGTCGCGCCGGAGGAGGTGTACCGCTCCAGCACCCCGCGGATGGTCTGCGCGGAGACCGGGTCGACGCCCTCGAACGGCTCGTCCAGGAACAGCACTTCGGGGTTGTGCAGCAGCGCCGCCGCCAGCCCGATCTTCTTGCGCATGCCGGTGGAGTAGTCGACCACCAGCTTGTGCCGGGCGCCGGCCAGGTCGAGCACGTCCAGCAACTGGGTGGCGCGCTGATCGGTCTCCGCGCCGTCCAGCCCCCGCAAGCGGCCGGTGTAGCCGAGCAGTTCGCGTCCGGACAGCCGCTCGAAGAGGCGCAGTCCCTCGGGCAGCACCCCGATCCGGGACTTGACCGCGGCCGGGTCGCGCCACACGTCGTGGCCGGCGACCTCCACGGTGCCCTGGTCGGGCCGGAGCAGCCCGGTCACCATGGACAGGGTGGTGGTCTTGCCGGCGCCGTTGGGCCCGACCAGGCCGATGAACCGGCCGGCCGGCAGCGACAGGTCGATCCCGCCGACCGCGATCTGCTCGCCGAAGCGCTTCCACAGCCCCTCGACCCGGACCGCGGGCGCCGGCCCGCCCGCCGCCTCGTCCGGCCGTCCGCCCGGCCCGTCCTGCCTGTCCGTCGTGGTGTCCGCCATGGCTGCCGCCTCCCCGTCGTGCGGTCGTACGGTCGTACGGTCCGACCGTCATGCGGTCCGACCGCCGTCCGGGACCACCCTACGCAGCGGGCGACCGGGGCCAGGAGGGGTCAGCCGGCGGGGCGGGCGTCCCGGGCGCAGGCGTAGGCCAGCGGGCTGATCAGCTCCTCGGCGTCCGGCAGCCAGCGGTTGGCCTGGGTGGGGCGGCGCACCCACTGCACCGCGCCGTGGCCGCCGACCCGGGTCGGCGGGGCCGCCACATAGCCGCCCTCGCCGCGGGTGAGCAGGTCCAGCCCGGCCGGGGACCAGCCGAGCCGGCGCACCAGGTCGGGGACCTTGGGGGCGCCGCCGGGCAGCACCAGGAACATCATCCGGCGGTCCGGGGTGCAGGTGACCGGGCCGAGCGCGACGTCCATCCGCTCCATCCGCGCCAGCGCCAGGAAGCCGGCCGACTCCGGCACGTCGATCGCGTCGAAGGTGCGGCCGGTGGGCAGCAGGATCGACGCCCGGGGCTGCCGGGCCCACATCCGGCGGGCGGCCGTCGCGCTGCCGGTGGCCTGGCTGGCCCAGTCCGGCCGGGCCGGGTGCGCCCCGGGCTGCGGGCAGCCGCCGTCCGCGCAGGAACACCGCTCCGCGCCGTCGACCGCCTCCAGCCAGGTGCCCGGCAGCACGTCCCAGTGGCGTTCCTCCGCGTACCGCACGGCGCAGTCCAGCAGTTGCTCCCCGCGCTGCTGGGGGATGCGCGCGGCCTCCGGGGCGGCGGCGGGCTCTTCCACGACTCCGGTGCTCTC
>NZ_PVLV01000558.1 GCF_002982015.1 Streptomyces solincola | reverse complement strand
GGCCGGGCCCGGGCCGGGGCGCCCGCGGGGTGGGCCGCTCGCGGCGCGCTAGAGCAGGCCGGGCGGGGTGCCCACGGGCAGGGTGAAGCGGAACTGCGCGCCGCCGGAGGGGGCGCGGCCGACGGTGATGGCGCCGCCGTGCGCCTCCACGATGCCCTTGACGATGTACAGGCCGAGGCCGGTGCCGCCGCGCTTGCTGCCGCGCCAGAAGCGGGTGAAGACGCGGGCCATGGACTCCTCGGGAATGCCCGGGCCCTCGTCGCTCACGGTCACCGCCGTCCCCTTCCCGTCGTCCGCGTCCTCCCCGCCCCCGGCTCCGTCGGCGGGGGCTATGTCGATGGTGACGGTTCCCTCGCCGTGGCGCACCGCGTTTTCCAGCAGGTTGCCGAGCACCTGGTCGATCTTGTCGGGGTCGGCCCACAGCTCGGGCAGCGGGCGGCGGATGCGGGCGACGAAACGGTCCGGCGACTGGCCGCAGGAGCTGTGCGCCCGGATGTGCCGGCCGACCGCGGCGGCGATGTCCACCGGCTGGCGGCGCACCTCCAGGCGGCCGGAGTCGATGCGGGAGATGTCCAGCAGTTCGGCGATGAGCCGGGTGACCCGTCCGGCGTCGGCGTCCACCGTCTCCAGCATGAGCCGCTTCTGGTCGTCGGTGAACCGCTCCCACTTGGCCAGCAGGGTCGCGGTGAAGCCCTTGACGGAGGTGAGCGGGGAGCGCAGTTCGTGGGCGACGGTGGCGATCAGCTCGGCGTGGCTGCGTTCGGTGCGCCGCCGGGCCTCGGTGCCGCGCAGGGTGACGACGACCTTGCCGACCGGGCCGAGGGGGCGTTCGCGGATGTAGCGGGCGGCGACCAGGACCTCGCGGTTGCCGGGCAGCAGCAGGTTGCGCTCGGGCTGCCCGGTGCGGGTGGCGAGCCCGCCGTAGGGGTCGGTCACGCTCCACCAGCGGCGTCCGGTGAGGTCCTCCAGCGGCAGCGCGCGCTCCAGCGGGGCGCCCAGCGCCTCCTCGGGCGTGGTCCGGGCGATCCGGCAGGCCGCGGCGTTGAAGCAGACCACCCGCCCCAGCGCGTCGGCGACGACCAGCCCGTCGGGGAGGTCGTCCGGGTCGCAGGCGCCCAGTAACGCCCCGGGTGGGCCCCCGCCCCTGCTCGTGCCGCGCGTCATCGCCGAACCTCCGCCCCTCCGCGCCTGGCCCCCGAGCCCGTCACCCTACTAGCTGGAGGTGACGGAGCGGCACCCTCCGGCAGCACGCTGCGCACGGGCGGAGCCGTAGAGGCACACGGCGGCGGCGGTGGCGAGGTTGAGGCTCTCGGCCCGGCCGTGGATGGGGACGCGGACCACGGCGTCGGCCAGCGCCCTGGTCTCCTCGGGCAGGCCCCAGGCCTCGTTGCCGAAGAGCCAGGCGGTGGGGGTGCCCAGGCGGCCGGCGTCGAGTTCGGCGTCGAGGTCGTCCGCGCCGGCCCCGTCGGCGGCGAGCACCCGCACCCCGGCCTCCCTCAGCCCGGCGACGGCCTGGCCGACGGGGACGCCGACGGCGACCGGCAGATGGAAGACGGACCCCACGGAGGCCCGGACGGCCTTCGGGTTGTACAGGTCGACCGAGGCGTCGGTGAGGACGACCGCGTCGGCGCCGGCCGCGTCTGCGCAGCGCAGCACGGTGCCGGCGTTGCCGGGGTCGCGGACGTTGGCGAGCACGGCGACCAGCTGGGGCCGGGCGGCGAGCACGTCGGCGAACGGCGAGTCCAGGAAGCGGCACACGCCGAGCAGGCCCTGCGGGGTGACGGTCTGCGAGACGTCGGCGAGCACCTCGGCGGAGGCGTGGTGGACCCGGGCCCCGGTGGCGCGGGCGGCGTCGACGATGTCGGCGTACCGCTCGGCCGCCTCGACGGTGGTGAACAGCTCGACCAGGGCGGGCTGCCCGCCGGCCCGGGCGGTGACGGCCTCCCGTACGGCCTGCGGCCCCTCGGCGATGAACAGGCGCTCCTTGCTCCGGAAGTTGCGCCGGGCCAGTCGCCGGGCGGCGCGGCGGGCCGTCAGGGGCGGGCGGGACCGGACGGCGCGGCCGGAGCGCGGGTGCGACCGGGCAAAGACCGGACCCGCAGGCGCGGGGCCTGCGGGTCCGGACGGGATACGCGAGAAGGTGCGCGCCTGAGCGATCAGGCGGCCGACGCGGGGTCGGCCGACGAATCAGACGGCCGACACGGCGGACAGCCGACGGATCAGGCGGCCGACACGGGGGTCGGCCGGTGGATCAGGCGGCGGCCTTCGGGGCGTTGACGTCGCTGGGCAGCGCCTTCTGGGCCACCTCGACGAGCGCGGCGAACGCGGTGGCGTCGTTGACGGCCAGCTCCGCGAGGATCTTGCGGTCCACCTCGATGTTGGCGGCCTTCAGACCCTGGATGAAGCGGTTGTAGGTGATGCCGTTGGCGCGGGCCGCGGCGTTGATCCGCTGGATCCAGAGCTGACGGAAGTCGCCCTTGCGCTTCTTGCGGTCGTTGTAGTTGTAGACCAGGGAGTGGGTGACCTGCTCCTTGGCCTTGCGGTAGAGGCGGGAGCGCTGGCCGCGGTAGCCGCTGGCCTGCTCCAGGATCGCCCGGCGCTTCTTGTGGGCGTTGACTGCCCGCTTGACGCGTGCCACTTGTTGACTCCTTGCAGCGGGGCCGTGGGGGTGCTCACACGGCCCGGAAACGATTGAGGTCCCGGTCTTCTCGGCCGGCGGCCCTCGTCGCCGAGGGCGTGACGTCGATCAGCGTGCGCGGCCCGCCAGTGGCGGGCGCCGGCCGATCGAGCCTGCGAGCGTCGCTCAGATGCCGAGCATCTTCTTGATCTTCGCGGCGTCGCCCGGGGCCATCTCGGCGTTGCCGGTGAGGCGGCGCGTCAGCTTGGACGACTTGTGCTCCAGCAGGTGGCGCTTGCCGGCGCGCTCACGGAGCACCTTGCCGGAGCCGGTGATCTTGAAGCGCTTCTTGGCACCGCTGTGCGTCTTGTTCTTCGGCATCGCGCCGTTCTCTCCTCGTCAGTGGCGCTCCCAGCCGGCCTCGGGAGGCCGGCGCGCGGGAGCGTCAGGTGTATCGGTTGAATCCGGGACGGGCCGTCCCGGCTCCAGGTCCCGGGCGGGACCTACTCGGCGGACTGCTCCGCCGGGGCCGGCTGCTCCGCGTCGGCGGACTCGTCCGCCTGGGCGGGCTGGCCCTGGCGCTCCGCCTTGCGGGCGGCCTGGGCCTCGCGGGCCTCGGCCATCGCCTCGGTCTTCTTCTTGTGCGGGCCGAGAACCATGATCATGTTCCGGCCGTCCTGCTTCGGGTTGGACTCGACGAAGCCCAGGTCCTGCACGTCCTCCGCGAGGCGCTGAAGCAGCCGGTAACCGAGCTCCGGCCGGGACTGCTCACGTCCGCGGAACATGATCGTGATCTTGACCTTGTCGCCCTGCTTGAGGAACCGGACGACGTGACCCTTCTTGGTGTCGTAGTCGTGCGGGTCGATCTTCGGCCGGAGCTTCATCTCCTTGATGACCGTGTGCGCCTGGTTCTTGCGCGCCTCACGGGCCTTCATGGCCGATTCGTACTTGAACTTGCCGTAGTCCATGAGCTTGCAGACCGGCGGGCGGGCGTTGGCCGCCACCTCGACGAGGTCGAGGTCGTACTCCTGCGCAAGCTCCAGGGCCTTGGCAAGCGGAACAATCCCGACCTGCTCGCCGCTGGGACCGACAAGTCGCACCTCGGGAACGCGAATCCGGTCGTTGATGCGGGGCTCGGCGCTGATGGATCCTCCTCGGTAGCACCACGCGAACGCCTGGCGGACGGACGCGTTACATCTGTGTCAATGTCAGACCAACCGCGCCGGTGCATGAAAAATGCCCCGGACGGGACACAGGCGGGGCTCCGTGGACACATACCGGAACACCGCCACGGTCATGCCGCGGGGCGCACATCGGGCGGATCCATCGTCCGTACGGAACGATGGGAACCGCCTGACCGGTGACCCGCCGCCTCGGGGGCGGCAAGGTGGGAGATCGGAGCCTCCACTTGCGGGCCGGTCCGCGCCGTCATGCGGGCCACAGTCATACGGAGCAGTGACTCGCGTGAAGTCGCGTCCGGCCGGTCGTCACACAAGGTTAGCAGTTCCCGCAGCGGGAGGCGACCAGGCGCGCGGGACCGCCGGTCACGGCGCGGCCTCGGCGTACGCCTAAGGTGTGACGCATGAACGACGACGCCACCCCGGCCGGCTCCGGCGCCGGCAACGACACCCCCGACTTCGACGCCATGACCCGGGACATCGCCGAGGTGCCCGCGGTCGAGGTGATCGTGACGGTCGCCGTCAACCTGATGAGCGCGGCCGCGGTGAAGCTGGGCCTGACCGAGGACGGCGACGCGCACAAGGACCTGGACGAGGCCCGCAAGCTGGTGCACGCGCTGGCGGGGCTGCTGGACGCGGGCGCGACCGAGATCAGCTCCTTCCACGCCGCCCCGCTGCGGGACGGCCTGAAGTCCCTCCAGCTCGCCTTCCGCGAGGCGTCGATCGTGCCGGACGAGCCGGGCCAGGGTCCGGGCGAGAAGTACACCGGCCCGGTCTTCGGCTGAGCCTCCCGCCCCGGGCGGTCACCGCCGGGAGCGCGCGTAGCGCCCCGGCGGGACGCCGACCAGCCTGCTGAAGTGCCGGCTCAGGTGCGCCTGGTCGTGGAAGCCGACCGCGCCCGCCACCTGGGCCGGCGGCATCCCGTCCAGCAGCAGCTTGCGGGCGCGCTCCACCCGCCGCGCGGTCAGATAGCGGTGCGGGGCGATGCCGAACGCGCCGCCGAAGGCCCTCACCAGGTGGGTGGGGTGCGCGTGCAGCAGGTCGGCGGCCTCCTGGAGCGTCATGCCCCGCTCCACCCGCTCGTCCAGCAGCTGCCGCAGGTCTCGGGCGAGCCCGCCCGCGGGCTCCGGGCGGCACACCGCGAGCCGGGGCCGCAGATGCCCGCGCAGCCGCTCGCCGACGAGCGCGAGCCGGCTCTCCGCCTCCCACTGCTCGGCACCGGCGTCCGCCAGCACGGTGTGCAGTCGCCCGATCCGGCGCCACAGCAGCGGATCGACCAGGTCCGGGTCGCCCGCGGCGGGGCCGGTGTACGACGCGTCGAGCTGGCTCAGGTCCAGGTACAGCACCCGCTTGCGGAAGCCCCGCGCGGTGGCCGGCGAGCCGTTGTGCGGCACGTGCGGCGGCAGCAGCGTGACGGTGTCGCGCGGGGTGGCGTGCTCGCGGCGGTTCAGGTCGTAGCGGACCGCCCCGTCGTCCACGATCAGCAGCGTCCAGACGTCGTGCACGTGCATCGGATAGGCGTGCTCGGTGAAGTGGGCGTGGAACACCTCGACGACACCCGGCACCCCGGGCCGCCACGCCGAGACCTCCTGCCGGGCAGCCATACGGCCAGGCTGCCCGGGCCGCCGCCGGCCCCGGGCCGCACCGGCCTTCCCGCCCGCACGCGGCCCTCCCGCACGCGGCCCTCCCGCACGCGAGGAACGCACAAGACGCCCCGAGGGGCGGGGTCGGCAGCCTGAGGGCCATGACGACCGACCCGGGCACCGCCTGAAAGGGGCTCGCATGCACCCCTGAGCGCCGGAGCGCCTCAGGACCGTACGTAGAGGGGCTCGCCCGGCGGGGTGCTGGCGGCCGGCAGCACGGCCAGGTCCAGGCCGCGGACCAGGCGGGCCCGGAGCGTCTCGTCGGCGGCGAGAGCGCGGGCGACCCGGCCGGCCGCCCGGGCGGGGTCGGCGTCCTGGGTCAGCACCAGGGCGAGGGTGCCGTCCGCGTCACCGGGGCCGAGGTGGGCGCGGAGCACGGCGGGCTCGGCGGCCACCAGCGCGCGTACCGCCGCCGTGACGGCCGGGTCGGCGAGCGGGTCGGTGCTGGTGCGGCCCTCGGCGGCGGCGAGCAGCGCGCGGCCGGTCAGCTCGTACGGGACGGGCCCCGCCAGGTCCAGCACCAGGGTGTCGGCCTTCTCGTGGGCGGCCGCCTGGAGGGCTTGGTGCAGCGGGACGGCCACCGGGCGGGCGGCCGGGTCCCAGCGGGCCAGGGTCTCCAGCGAGGTGAAGGCGGGCAGCGCCCGGCGGTCGCCCGCGGTGAGCGTGGGCACCGCCATGTCGCTGGTCTTCTCCCGGCGCAGACCGGTGGCCTCGTCCACCTCGGCCTCGCCGAGCACGGCGACGACCGGGTGCTCGTCGCCGGGCGTCGCCGTGCTCGGCGAGGCCGAGG
>NZ_PVLV01000557.1 GCF_002982015.1 Streptomyces solincola | reverse complement strand
GTGGGGGTGGGGGTGCCGAATGCGGTTGCGGTGGTGGGTTCGGTGCCGGTGGTGGGGTCGGTGCCGGTGCTGGGGCCGGTTGCCGTGCTGGGGTCGGTTGCGGTGCTGGGACCGGCTGCGGTGCTGGGGCCGGCTGCGGTGCCGGGACCCGTTCCCGTGCCGGGGCCGGCACCAGTTTCCGGGTCAGTGCCAGTTTCGGTGCCCGATCCGGATGCGGTGCCGGGACCGGGAGCGGTTGTAGTGCCGGGGCCGGTGGCCGTGCCGGTGGCCGTGTCGGGACCCGTTCCCGTGCCGGGGCCGATGGCCGTGCCGGGGCCGGTTGCCGTCGTGCGGACGGGGCCGGGGCGTTGTTCGGTCTCGGCGGCGGCCGCCGTGGTCGGAGGGTTGCCGCCGGCGTCGGCCTCGGGGCCGGGCAGGCGGAGTGCGACGAGTTCGGTCTCGACGGCCGGGCCGAGGCCGCTGCGGGGGGTGCCCGGCGCGAGCCGGCCGCCGCGGTCGCCGACCAGGACGCGCTCCATGGCCCGTGCCACGACCCGTCCCCTGCCGTACGGCTCGCCCTGACCGAGCACCGTCTGGACGGCCTCGACCAGTTCGCCGCGGCCCGCGGCGGGCAGGCCGCGCAGCCGGGCGAGGTCGCCGGCGAGACGGCTGATCTCCCGCGCGTCGGCCGGGCCGGAGGGGTGGCCCTGCGCGCGCAGTTCGGCGCAGACGCGGACGGCCGTCCGTACCAGTGCGTCCGCCAGGGCGGCGGGGTCCTGGGCGGCGGCCAGGACGAGGTGCTGCCACTCGGGGTCGCGGATGCCGGCCGGATACCCGGACCGCGCGTCCAGTAGGGCGTAGGTGTACGGGATGAGGGAGGTGGTCCAGGTGGTCCGGTCGCCGTCACCGCCCGTCGTGCCTCCGTCGTACGGGAGTCTGGGGTCGGTCGTCGCGGCTGAGGAGGTGTCGGCTGGGGTGAGGGCGGGAGCCAGGGCGGGGGCGTGGAAGGCGCCGACGACGGCGGCGGCCCGGCGGCCGCCGGCGGTGGCGGAGGTGAGGGCGGCGCGCATCCACTGCTCGCGGCGCAGGTCCAGCGCACTGACGCCACCGGCGGCGGCGGAGTCCTGGCGCAGGGCCCAGCCGGTGAGGAGGGCGGCGCGGCGCAGCGCGCCCGGGGTGGACCCGGGGGCGGCGGCCTCGACGAGGCGGTCCCACAGGTCGTCGCCGGGGCGGCCGGTGAGGCGGGCGTTCAGCGCGGCGCGCACTCCCGGGGCGGACCGGCCGACGGCGGGGTCGGCGGGCGTCCGCCAGGCCGGGTCGGCGAGCGGCAGGTCGCAGGTGGCGACCGGGACGCCGTGCCGGGCGGCCCAGCGGATCGCGGCGAGCTCCGGCGAGAAGTCGGCGAAGGGGTAGAAGGCGGGCCTGGCGCCGCCCTCGGGCGGGGCGCCCCGGCCGCCGGGGACGGCGGCCAGGGCGACCGGGGCGCGGGTCTCCTCGTGGGCGAGCCAGGGCAGCCACTCCCCCATCTCGGCGGGCAGCTCCACCAGCAGCACGTCCGGCCGGGCCTCCTCCAGCAGGGCGGGGACGACCGCGGCGAGGGAGGGGGCGTGGTGGCGGACGCCGATGAGGTACGGGCCGGCCGGGTCGGTGAGGGCGGCGACGGCCTCCTCGGGGCTCGGGGCCGGGGTCATCGCCGTCCGTCCGCGAGCACGGCGCGCAGGTCCCACAGGGTGCGCCAGGTGGCGGAGCCCTGCTCGGCGCGGCGGCGGACGGGGCCGTCCCAGTAGCCGAGCAGCCGGTCGGCGTCGGCGGGGTCGTCCTTGCGGACCACGCCCAGCAGGTGCCCCGGGAGGAGGCCGAGGACGTCCCGGTCGCCGGGGAAGTAGGCCGCGGCGAGGCCGAGCGCGCCGGCCACGGAGACCGCTTCGGCGGTGCTCATCACGGTCGACGGGCGTTCCACCTCCCACCCCTCGGCCGACCGGCCGTCGCGCAGGTCCCGGAAGGCGGTGACGAGCGCCTCCAGGACGGTGTCGTCGACCTGGTAGGGGGCCCCGGCCCGCTCGACGGCGGCCCGGGACTGGCGGCGTACGAGGTCGGTCTCGGCCTCCAGGTCGCCGATGGCTCCGACGGTCTCGAAGTTGAAGCGGCGCTTGAGGGCGGCGGACATCTCCGAGACGCCCCGGTCGCGGAGGTTGGCGGTGGCGATGACGTTGAAGCCGGGCGCGGCGTGCGCCAGGGAGTCGGCGGAGCCGGCCAGTTCGGGGACGGCGAGCCGCCGTTCGGACAGCAGGGAGACCAGGGAGTCCTGCACCTCGGGCAGGCAGCGGGTGACCTCCTCGACCCGGGCGATGGCGCCGCGGCCCATGGCGGTGAGCACGGGCGAGGGGACCAGGGCCTCGCGGCTGGGGCCCTGGGCGAGCAGGAGGGCGTAGTTCCAGCCGTACCGGAGCTGGTCCTCGGTGGTGCCCGCGGTGCCCTGGACGACGAGGCCGCTGGTGCCGCAGACGGCGGTGGACAGCAGCTCGGACAGCATGGACTTGGCCGTGCCCGGTTCGCCGACGAGCAGCAGGCCGCGCTCGCCGGCGAGGGTGACGACGCACCGCTCGACCAGGGCGCGGTCGCCGACGAACTTGCCCTCGACGACCAGGCGGCGCGGGACGCCCCGCGGGGCGGCTTGCCCGTCGGGCAGGCGCAGGGTCTGTCCGCCGCTGCCCATGACGAAGGTGACGGCCGCCCGCGGGGTGAGCCGCCAGGCGGGCGGACGCGGTCCGCGGTCGTACGCGGCGAGGAAGGCCAGCTCGGTCGCGTACCGCTCCTCGGGCGGGATGATCTGCCGGACCTCGCCGGCGGCGGTGGGCGGTGCGGTGCCGTCCGGGGTGGTGTCGTCCGGGGTGGTGTCGTCGGGGGTGGTG
>NZ_PVLV01000556.1 GCF_002982015.1 Streptomyces solincola | reverse complement strand
CCTCCGCCCCGTCCGCCTCCGAGGCCGAGGCCGAGGTCAAGCAGGCGGCCCCCTCCCCCGCCGACGAGGGCAACGGCCCGGACGCGGCCGGCGCCGCCGCCCCCTCGGCCGTCCCGTCCGCCGCCGCTTCGTCCCCCGCCGCCGACGGACAGCAGACGGCGGCCACCGGCGGCCTGGCCGAGACCGGCGGAGACGCCGGCACCGCGTACCTCGCCATGGGCGGCGCGGCGGTGCTGGCGCTCGGCGCGGCCCTGATGTTCGCGGTCAACCGCCGCAAGGCGGCCCCGGCCGGCCGCCACAGCCGCTGACCGCGCGCCCTCCCCGACAGGGGCGGCCCCGTCCGAAGAGGTCCGGACGGGGCCACCCCGTTCTGCGTCTGATTCCGGCCTAGCTCAGTGCGGAGGCGCAGCTCACCGGCGTGGCGCGGGCCGGGTCGAGCGCGTTGGCGACCTCGTGGAAGGCGATCCGGTCCAGGATGCCGATCGCCACGTGCTCGGAGAGGTCGAGCGCGCAGCGGTCCTGGATGAGGACGTTGGTGACGTCGGGCCCGTCCAGGTACTGCGAGCGGTACGGGGTGACGACCTCGTCGTACCGGGTGGCGATGACCGTGTAGCGGACGCCGGGCACGGTGTCGCCGCCCGCGTTGAGCCGGGTCATGAACGGGGAGCCGGCGACCTGGTCGGCGAGGCCCGGCGTCTTGTCGTTCAGCAGGTGTCCGACGCCGGGGAAGTACGGCAGCAGTCTGGTGAGTCCGAGCAGGGTGGTGCCGTGGTTGTCGGGGGCGATGCCGACGAGCGCGTTCACCTTGTCGGCGCCGCCGAGGAACTTCAGGTAGTGGCGGGGCATCATGCCGCCCTGGGAGTGCCCGACGAGGTCCGCCTCGGCCGCGCCGGTCGCGGCGAGCACCCGGTCCACGTAGGCGTCGAGCTGTTCGGCGGACTGCGCGATGGGCCCGAGGCCGTGGAAGAACGGCACTCCGGGCAGTTGCCCGTAGTCCAGCGAGAAGACGCAGTACCCGCGCTTGACCAGGTAGGGCGCCAGGCCGAGCCAGTTGTCGACGGAGTTGCCGAAGGTGCCGTGCACCAGCACCACGGGCCGGGG
Source organism: Streptomyces solincola (assembly GCF_002982015.1). GTDB lineage: Bacteria > Actinomycetota > Actinomycetes > Streptomycetales > Streptomycetaceae > Streptomyces > Streptomyces solincola. The sequence goes on along the minus strand of NZ_PVLV01000556.1, from coordinate 1,583 downwards.
GTGCGCGGCGGTCGGCTTGCACGCGAAGTCGTTCCAGCCGCTGCCGGCGGCAGCGGCCTGGGCGGGGGCGGCGGTGGCGGCGGCGCCGGGCACGAGCGTCGCGGCGGCGGCCAGCAGCAGGACGGCGGACGCTCTCAGCGCGCGGCGGAGGGACTGGGGCAGCATCGGGTGGTCTCCTTGCGGCTCAAGGACATGGGGGTGGGGCGAATGGGGATTCGCCCAGTGGCCCGGACCACAGGAGACGGCACGGCGTACGGCTTGAATGCCGTGCTCATGCCAAGTTACGCACGGGTAGGCGTCCGCTGGGAAGTCGCGTGCCGGCAAAGAATCCCCGGTCCGGCCCACCGCCCGGCGACTCGGAGCCGGCCGCCCGGCGACAGGCTCGACCCGGCCGACGCGACCGTTGGACTCACCCGTCCTCAGCGATCATGCTGGTGCCGGCATCCCTCACCCCTCGCACCGACCCCCGGAGCCCGTCATGCGCGTGATCGACTTCGACCACCTCGTCCTGAAGTCCGCCGACGTCGAGCGCTCGCTCGCCTTCTACACCGGCCCGCTGGGCCTGGCCCCGGAGAACGTCGAGGAGTGGCGCGCGGGCAAGGCCCCGTTCCCGTCCGTGCGGATCAGCGCCACCACCATCATCGACCTCGTGGAGCGCCCCGCCGGGGACGCGGCGGGCTCCGACGTCGACCACTTCTGCCTGGTCGTCGAGCCGCTCGACTGGCAGGAGGTCATCGACTCCGGCGTCTTCACCGTGGTCGACGGCCCCGGCGAGCGCTCCGGCGCCCGGGGCACGGCGACCTCCCTCTACGTCCAGGACCCGGACGGCAACACCATCGAGCTGCGCCACTACCCCGCTCCCTGACCGCCCGGTCCCGCCGGGCGCGGCGCCCGCTCGTCGACCGCGGGGGCCGGAGCGCTCCGCTCCAGCCGGGCGCTCAGGGTGGCGGCGAATTCCTCGGCGCGGGCGAGTTGGACCCGCAGCCTCTCCACCTGCTCGGCGGCGGCCTGCTGGTAGGTCCGTACGCGCTTCAGGAGGGCTTCGACCTCGTCGGCGGCGGGGCCGCCGTCGAGGCGGTCGGTGGCGTCCAGCAGGTCGCGCATCTGGTCCAGGGTGAAACCGAGGGGTTTCATGCGGCGGACGACCATGAGCCGGGCGACGTCGGCTTCGGTGTAGAGACGGAAGCCGCCCTGCGAGCGGGCGGACGGGACGACCAGGCCGGTCTCCTCGTAGTGCCGGATCGTGCGCAGGGACAGCTCCGTACGCGCGGCGACCTCGCCGATCTGCATGTGCTTGCCGTCCACGCCCGTGATCCCCTGGTCCCTCGTCGCCGTCGGCGCCGTCAGCCCGGATGGGCGCCGCCGATCTCTACTCTAACGTTAGGGTAGAGTTCTGGGGTGAGGGTCGCATGCCGCTGCCCCGCCGTCGCCGCGCCGGGACCGATGCCGCCCCCGGCGAAGGTCCGATTCCCGCGGGAGAGAAGCGTGCGCGAGTCCATGACGCCCGGCGCCGCCGCCTGCCCGCCGTGACGCTTCTCCCCCGGACGTGAGGGAGAGCCCCGCTCTCGCGCAGGCCCCCTCCC
>NZ_PVLV01000555.1 GCF_002982015.1 Streptomyces solincola | reverse complement strand
CCCCCGGACGGCCCCGGATACCACCTCGCCGAGCTGCGGACCGAGGAGCGGGTCGTCCCGGACGAGGAGCAGGAGCAGTGCGCGGCGGAGCGCGACGCCGTCGCCGTCGTGCTCGGCCTGCGCTGGGGCCCGCCGCAGACCTTCAGCCTCTGGTCGCTGACCGCCCGGGCCGCCGACGGCGAGGAGGTACCGGAGCCGTGGGCCACCCTGAGCCGCCGCGTCGACGACATCGACCTGTGGCGCCGCGACGGCCGGTGGGTCGCGATCGGCGTCACCCGTGCCCAGGGCGACGACCCCCGCCGCCTGCTGGTCGCCGTCACCGCCGTGGACCCGCCCTGAGCCTCCCCGGGCCAAGGCGCCGCACCCGGCCCGGTCAGTCGGGCGCCACCGAGCCGTCGTCGTCCGCTCCGAGCCCGGCGGCCGATCGGAGCCGGGCGAACTCCTCCGCCATGCCCGCCACCGTCCAGTGCGCGTTCAGCCCGCTGGGGTTGGGCAGCACCCAGATCCGGGTCCCCCCGATGGCGCGCTCCTGCGGGCCGACCGCCGCCGTACGCTCATGGAAGGCCGTGCGGTACGCCGTGACGCCCGCCACCGCCAGCCAGCGGGGCCGCAGCCGCTCCACCTTCGCCGCCAGCAGCCGCCCGCCCTCCCGCAGCTCCTCGTCCGACAGCTCGTCGGCCCGGGCCGTGGCGCGCGCCGCCACGTTGGTGACGCCCAGCCCGTAGCGGAGCAGCTCCTGCTGCTCCGACGGCTTCAACTGGCGCGGGGTGAAGCGTGATCGGTGCAGCACCGGCCAGAAGCGGTTGCCCGGGCGGGCGAAGTGGTGGCCGGTCGCCGCCGACATCAACCCGGGGTTGATCCCGCAGAACAGCACCGACAAGCCGTCCCCGAGCACATCGGGGACCAGTCGGTCGCGGGCGGCCAGTAGTTCTTCGGAGGTCAGTCGCGGCATGCCCCGCGCCTGCCCCGCACCGCCCCGCCGTATCCCGGTCGGCCCGGCCCCGGCGCGCTCGGCACGCCCGGGCCGCAGCCGCGGGAGCCCGTCCTCAGAGGATCGCCCCGGGGGTGTAGCCGGCCGCCTCCGGGTGCCGCTTGGCGATCTCCTCGATCCGCGCCACGACCGTGCCGACCTGCGCGGCCGCCGCGCCGGTGAACGACAGCCGGTCCGCCATGGCGGCGTCGAGCTGCGCCCGGTCCAGCGGGATGCGGGAGTCGGCGGCGAGCTTGTCCAGCAGCTCGTTGCGCTCCGCGCCCTGCTCCCGCATCGCCAGCGCCGAGGCGACCGCGTTCTCCTTGATCGCCTCGTGCGCCTCCTCGCGGCCCACACCCGCCCGCACCGACGCCATCAGCACCTTGGTGGTGGCCAGGAACGGCAGGTAGCGGTCCAGCTCGCGGGCCACCACCGCCGGGAAGGCGCCGAACTCGTCCAGCACCGTCAGGAACGTCTCCAGCAGCCCGTCGAAGGCGAAGAAGGCGTCCGGCAGCGCGACCCGGCGCACCACCGAGCAGGACACGTCGCCCTCGTTCCACTGGTCGCCGGCCAGCTCGCCGGTCATCGACGCGTACCCGCGCAGGATGACCATCAGCCCGTTGACCCGCTCGCAGGACCGGGTGTTCATCTTGTGCGGCATCGCCGAGGAGCCGACCTGGCCGGGCTTGAAGCCCTCGGTGACCAGCTCGTGCCCGGCCATCAGCCGGATCGTCTTGGCCAGCGAGGACGGGGCGCCCGCCAACTGCACCAGCGCCGTGACGACCTCGTAGTCCAGTGAACGGGGGTAGACCTGGCCGACCGAGGTGAACGCCTCAGCGAAGCCCAGGTGCCCGGCGATCCGCCGCTCCAGCTCGGCCAGCTTCGCCGCGTCCCCGCCCAGCAGGTCCAGCATGTCCTGCGCTGTGCCGACGGGGCCCTTGATGCCGCGCAGCGGATAGCGGCCGAGCAGCTCCTCCAGCCGCCCGTACGCCACCAGCAGCTCGTCCGCCGCCGTCGCGAACCGCTTGCCCAGGGTCGTCGCCTGCGCCGCGACGTTGTGCGAGCGCCCCGCCATCACCAGCTCGCCGTACTCGCCGGCCAGCTTCCCCAGCCGTACCAGCACCGCCACCGTGCGGTCGCGCATCAGCTCCAGCGACCGCCGGACCTGGAGCTGCTCGACGTTCTCGGTGAGGTCGCGGGAGGTCATGCCCTTGTGGACCTGCTCGTGGCCGGCCAGCGCGTTGAACTCCTCGATGCGCGCCTTCACGTCATGCCGGGTGACTTTCTCCCGCTCGGCGATCGACGCCAGGTCCACCTGGTCCAGCACCCGCTCGTAGTCGGCGAGCGCCGCGTCCGGCACCTCGATCCCGAGGTCCTTCTGGGCGCGCAGCACGGCGAGCCACAGCCTGCGCTCCAGCCTCACCTTCTCCTCGGGGGACCAGAGGACGGCCAGCTCGGCGGAGGCATAGCGGCCGGCGAGGACGTTGGGGATGCGGGGCTTCACAGACGCAGTCACGCGACCCGATTCTACTGGCGGTTCGCGCAGGTCCGCGCCCCGGTCCCGTTCGTGCGTTGCTACGAGCGCCGCTACGGTCCTAGGGGCCGGCGTCCGTGACGGCGTCCCCGTCCGCCGGGGCCTGCCAGGGCAGCAGCTCGGGGCGCTTGGCGGGCCGCCCGTCCCCGGAGGAGCGGCCGGTCAGGCGGCGCCCTATCCAGGGTCCGAGGTGCTGCCGGGCGAACCGCACGTCGCCGATCCGGCGAGCGGCCCAGTGCGCCGCCGCCGCCGGGGGCAGCGGGGCCCGCCAGTCCTCCTCGGCGTCCAGGCCCAGCGCCTGCCACACGGCCTCGGCCACCCGGCGGTGCCCCTCGCCGGTCAGGTGCAGCCGGTCGACGTCCCACATCCGCTGGTCGGCGAGCGCCTCGGCCCCGTACAGGTCGACCACCAGCGCCCCGTGCCGCGCCGCCAGGGCGTCGACATGCGTGAACAACTGCTCCATGCGCGGCCGGAACCGCTGCATGACCGGGCCGTTGCGGCCGGGGGAGCGCATCAGCACCAGCTTCCCGCAGGAGGGGGCGAGCCGCTCGACGGCCTCCTCCAGCAGTGCGGTGACCCGTCCCATGTCGCACCCGGGGCGCAGGGTGTCGTTGAGCCCGCCGACCAGGGTGACCACATCGGCCTTCATCGCGGCGGCGAGGTCCACCTGCTCGTCGACGATCTGCCCGATCAGCTTCCCCCGCACCGCGAGGTTGGCGTACCGGAAGTCGGGGCTGCGGGCGGCGAGCCGGGCGGCCAGCAGGTCCGCCCAGCCCCGGTAGGAGCCGTCGGGCAGCAGGTCGGACATTCCCTCGGTGAAACTGTCGCCCACCGCGACGAAGCTGTTGTACGTGGCATGCATCTCCATGGCGACGCCGATGCTACAACGCCCGCGAACCGGTGGCGTCCGGCGGGGAAATCGGGAAAGCTCCCGCCCATGGTCTCGATGGTGCAGAACGTGGCGATCGACTGTGCGGATGCCTACGGGCTGGCCCGGTTCTGGAGCGGGGCGACCGGCCGCCCGATGCACCCGGACGACCGGCCGGGCGCCCCGGAGGCCCAGGTGCTGCCGGCCGAGGGCCCGGTGCTGCACTTCAACCAGGTGCCCGAGCCCAAGACGGCCAAGAACCGCCTCCATCTGTGCCTGCGGCCCGAGACCTCACGCGAGGAGGAGGTGGAGCGCCTGCTGGGCCTCAGCGCGACCTTCGTCGCCGACCACCGCAACCCCGACGGCTCGGGCTGGGCGGTCCTCGCCGACCCCGAGGGCAACGAGTTCTGCGTGCTGCGCAGCGAGTCCGACCGGGCCTCCACGCCCCTCTCTCCCTGACGACCGGGGCGGCGACCGGCCGCGCCCACGGACCCTTCAGGGCACCAGCGGCCCGGCGAGCACCGCCAGCCCCGCCGCCCGGTCCCCCGTCCACGTCACCGGTGGGGTGTCCCGGGGCCGCCGACCCCACAGCATCAGCAGCAGATCCTCGGCCCTGCCCGAGACCTCCGCGACCGGCTCACCGCTCCCGTGGGTCCAGTCCAGGCCGGCATCGGTGGCGGTGATCCGCACGGCCTGTTCCGGAGGGGTGGCGGCCCCCTTGGAGATCATGCGCAGCGCCATGGTGTCGAAGACCTCGGCGACGCCGTCGGCGGCGAGGACCGGATCCATCGGCGCCGGCGAGCCGAGCGCGTGCTCGGCGTCCCACCGGTGCATCAGCGTCTCCTGGCTGCGCCGCCGGCGCCAGAAGCCGACCGTGTGCGGCGGGAAGAACGTCCACGCTGCGGTGCCGGGATCCGCCGACAGGGCCTCCACGAGCGCGTCCGCCGTCTTGGCGTACCAGGCCACGAGGCCGGCCGGGTCACGCGGCGCGGCGTCCTCGTCATAGGCGCGGCCGTGCCGCTCCCGCACCGCCGCGACGACCCACATATTCCCCGCGCCCATGTGCACGGCCAGATCCGCCAGACTCCAGTCGCCGCAGTGGGCGACCGGAACCGACAGATCACCGTGCAGCGCGGCGCCGAACGCGTCCAGTTCGCGCCGTAGTTCGACCAGGTAGTCCACGGCGCAACGATAGGTCAGGTCGCCGGCCGCCCCACCAGCTCGCGCAGGACGTCCTCCATGGTGACCAGGCCGGCGAGGCGGCCGTCGTCGTCCAGGACCGCGGCCAGGTGCGTGCGGCTGCGGCGCATGGCGGTCAGCACGTCGTCCAGCGGGGTCGCCGCCCGGACGCGCGCGATGGGACGCATGGCCGTCACCGGGAAGGGCAGGTCCCGGGGGGTGACCTCCAGGGCGTCCTTCACATGGAGGTACCCCAGGATGCGGCGGCTGGAGTCCAGCACGGGGAAGCGGGAGAAACCCGACTCGGCGGCCAGCGTCTCCAACTCCTCGGGGGTGGTGCCCACCCGGGCGTAGCGCACCCGGTCCACAGGCATCACCACGTCGCGGACGGGGCGGCGGCCCAGTTCGAGCGCGTCGTGCAGGCGCTCGGTGGCCCGGTCGTCCAGCAGTCCGGCGTCGCTCGCGTCGGTCACCATCCTCGCCAGCTCGTCGTCCGAGAAGGTCGCGGACACCTCGTCCTTGGCCTCCACGCGCAGCAGTTTCAGCAGTCCGTTGGCGAAGGCGTTGATGGTGAAGATCACCGGGCGCAGCGCCCGGGCCAGCGCCACCAGCGGAGGACCGAGCAGCAGCGCGGTGCGGGTGGGCTCGGCGAGCGCGATGTTCTTCGGCACCATCTCGCCCAGCAGCATGTGCAGATACGTCGCCACCGACAGCGCGATGGCGAACGAGATGACGTGCACCAGGCCCTCGGGGACGCCCACGGCGTCGAAGAGCGGCTCCAGCAGATGGGCGATCGCGGGCTCGGCCACCACGCCCAGCACCAGGGTGGAGAGGGTGATGCCGAGCTGGGCCGCGGCCAGCAGGGCCGAGACGTGCTCCAGCCCCCAGACGACGCTGCGGGCCCGCCGGTCGCCCGCCTCGGCGGCCGGTTCGATCTGGCTGCGGCGCACGGAGATCATGGCGAACTCCGCGCCGACGAAGAAGGCGTTGACGGCGAGCGTGAGCAGGCCGATGAGCAACTGGATCGCGGTCATCGGGCGTCCTCCCCGCCGCGCCGGCCACCGGCCGCGGCCTTGCCGGCGGGCTCGCCGCCGTCCTCGCCCGCGAGCGGGGCGCGCATCAGGACGCGGGCGGCACGGCGGCCGGAGGCGTCCACGACGTCCAGCCGCCAGCCGCCGGCCAGCTCCAGGCTGTCCCCGGTGCGGGGGATGCGGCCCAGCTCGGTGGCGATCAGCCCGGCCAGCGTCTCGTACGGGCCGTCCGGCACCCTCAGCCCGGCCGACTCCAACTGGTCGGTGCGGGCCGCGCCGTCCGCCGACCACAGGGTGCGCCCGTCGGCGTCCTCGCCGACCTGCGCCAGGTCGGACGTCTCGTGCGGGTCGTGCTCGTCGCGCACCTCGCCGACGACCTCCTCGACGATGTCCTCCAGGGTGACCACGCCGGCCGTGCCGCCGTACTCGTCGATGACCACCGCCATGGTCGCCTTGCCGGACAGCCGGTCGAGCAGGCGGTCGACGGTGAGCGACTCGGGCACCAGCAGCGGCTCGCGCAGCATCTCGGTGACCGAGGTGCGGGCGCGCCGGTCGGCCGGCACCCGCAGCACGTCCTTGATGTGCACGGTGCCCACGACGGTGTCCAGGTTCCCCCGGTAGACGGGGAAGCGGGACAGGCCGGTCGTGCGGGTGGCGTCGGCGACGTCCTGGGCGGTGGCCTGGGTGTCCAGCGCGGTGACCTGGACGCGGGGGGTCATGACGTTCTCCGCGCTCAGCTCGGCGAGGTTCAGGGTGCGCACGAACAGCTCGGCGGTGTCCGCCTCCAGGGCGCCCTCCTTGGCGGAGTGGCGGGCCAGCGCGACCAGCTCCTGGGGGCTGCGGGCCGAGGCCAGCTCCTCCGCCGGCTCCAGACCCAGGCGGCGTACCAGCAGGTTGGCGGTGTTGTTCAGGTGGCTGATCAGCGGCTTGAAGGCGGCGGTGAACATCCGCTGCGGGGTGGCGACGACCTTGGCCACCGCCAGCGGCGAGGAGATCGCCCAGTTCTTGGGGACCAGCTCGCCCACCACCATGAGCACGACCGTGGACAGCGCGGTGCCGAGGACCAGCGCCACCGAGGAGGCGACGGACTCCGACAGCCCGGCGGAGGTCAGCGGGCCCCGGATGAGCTTGGCGATGGAGGGCTCGGACAGCATGCCGACGACCAGGTTGGTCACCGTGATGCCGAGCTGCGCGCCGGAGAGCTGGAAGGTCAGGGAGCGGACGGCCTTGAGGGCGCCGGGCGCCCCGCGCTCGTTCGCTTCGGCCGCGCGCTGGAGCTGGCCGCGCTCGACGGTGGTGAGGGAGAACTCGGCCGCGACGAACACGCCGCACGCCAGCGAGAGCAGAAGGGCCGTGAGCAGCAAGAGGACTTCGGTCACCGGTGCACCTCCGTCAGGTCGTCGGCCGGGGTCGGACGCGCTGCGCGCGTGCTGCTACTGGGAGGTTCGCCCATGGACGGACGCTCACACCTTTCACGGTCGGAGGAGACGTCGGCACCGTCTGCCGCGTCGGTAAAAGAGTAAAGGAAAGGCAAAGTCTATTCGATGACCCGTTCGGGTGGTCAGCCGGTCAGTCCCTTGACCCAGCGCCGCCAGTGGTCCTCGCGCCCGTACCCGGCCGCGCCCCAGGCATGCTGCGCGCGCTCGTTGGCCTCCAGCACCATCGCGTCCGCCCGCCGCCCGCCCAGCTCCGCGAACCGGCGTTCGGCGGCCGCGAGCAGCGCGGTGGCGACCCCCCGGCGGCGGAAGTCCGGGTGCACGGCCAGCCGGTAGAGCGAGCACCGCCATCCGTCGAACCCGGCTATCACCGTGCCGACCAGCACGCCGTCCCGCTCGGCCAGCAGCAGGGCCTCCGGATCCCGCGCCAGCAGGACGTCCATCCCGGCCCGGTCGTCGCTGATGCCGACGCCCTCGGCGGCCTTGCGCCAGAACGACAGCACCCCGTCGACGTCGTCGGGCACGGCGCAACGGATCACAAGATCACTCATGCGGTGAGCCAACCACACCGCCCCGCGAGAAGGCCGAGCCACCCCGCGCCCTGCCGCGTCCGCGCCGGAAACGGCCGGCCCGTCAGCCTCCAGCGGCACCCCGCACCCCGCACCCGGCACCCCGCTCCCCGCACGCCGTACGCCGTACGCCGTACGCCCTCAACCGTCCGCCGGGCGTCTCGCCGTTCCCAGCACACACGGGGACGACGGCAGGGCGACGCCGCCCTCGGGCACCCGCAGCCGGCGGAAGCCGGTGATCTCGAACCCGGCCTCCGCCAGCGCCGCCAGCGGGTCCCGGGCGGTGTGGCAGCCGCCGAACAGCAGCGGCCATACGGTCCGGTCCGCGGCCCGCTGCACCGCCGCGAGCCCCCGCCCCTCGGCCCGGCCGTGCTCGAAGAACCGCACCTCCCCGCCCGGCCTCAGCACCCGCCGCAGCTCGGCGAGCGCCCGCGGCAGATCCCGTACGGAGCACAGCACCAGCGAGGCGACGGCGGCGTCGAACGCCTCGCTCTTCACCGGCAGCGCCTCCGCCACTCCGGGCACCACGTCCACCGGCACGTCGGCGCGCAGCGCGGCCGCCGCCGCGGCCCGGCGCAGCCTGCGCTCCGGCTCCAGGGCCACGACCTCGGAGACCTGCGCCGGATAGCGGGCGAAGTTCAGCCCGTTGCCCGCGCCGATCTCGATGACCCGCCCGGACAGCCCCGCCAGCAGCTCGGCCCGGTGCGCGGCGATCCCGGCCCGGTGGTCGGCGGCGGCGCTGAACCGCTCGTAGAAGCGGGCGAAGAGAGGGTGGTGTACGGGGTCGCGCATCGCGGACCTCCTCCTTCGTCGGCGTCGGCGTCGGCGTCGGCGGCGAGCAGCGGACACCTGGAAGCCTTCCCGCATCCCCGCAAGGTCAGCCACCCCGCCCCGGCGGGCCTGTCGCCGGGTGACACAATCCGGGCATGCCGCCGCCCCAGCCGTACCGCCAGCCCCACAGCTCCGCTCCCGCCGACCGGCCGACGCGGCGGGCGCGATGAGGGGCGTGCTGGTCACCGGCGGGTCCCGGGGCATCGGCCGGGCCGTCGCGACGGCGTTCGCCGAGGGCGGCGACCGGGTCGCGGTCCAGTACGCCAGCCGCCGCGAGGACGCCGAGGAGACCCTGCGCCGACTGCCCGGCAGCGGCCATCTGCTGATCGAGGCCGACCTCGGGGAGGCCGGCGCCCCCGAACGGGTCGTCGCCGAGGCGGTGCACGCACTGGCGGACACCGGGGGAGTGGACGTGCTGGTCAACAACGCCGCCGTGGCCCCCTCCCCGGCCACCCGGCACCCCGTCGCCGAGGTCTCCCTGGCGGAGTGGCGGGCGGTCTGGCGGCGCATGACGGACGTCAACCTGCTCGCGGCGGCCGACCTGACCTGGGCCGTGGCGCGCCACCTCATCGACCGCGGCGCCCCGGGCGCCGTCGTGAACGTCGGCTCGCGCGGAGCCTTCCGGGGCGAGCCCGAATTCCCCGCCTACGGGGCGGCCAAGGCCGCGCTGCACGCCTTCGGCCAGTCGATGGCCGTCGCCCTCGCCCCGCACGGCATCGCCGTGACCTCGGTCTCCCCCGGGTTCGTCGCCACCGAGCGCCAGGCGGCGAAACTCGCCGGACCGGAGGGCGAGCGGCTCCGCCAGGAGAGCCCGTTCGGGCGGGTCGGCACCCCCGAGGAGATCGCCGCGGCCGTCCACTTCCTCGCCTCACCGGCGGCGGCGTGGGCCTCCGGAACGGTCGTCGACCTCAACGGCGCCTCCCACCTGCGCACCTGAGACCCCGGCCGCGGCCGTGCCGCCCACCGACCGGACACGCTTCAGCCCACTCGGACCACTCACCTGGCTGAGACCGCTCAGCCCACTCGGACCACTCATCTGGCTGAGACCGCTCAGTTCGCTCGGTCCGCTGAGACCGCTCAGTCCGCTCAGTCCGCTCAAGCGACTCAGTCGACGAAGCAGAACTCGTTGCCCTCCGGGTCGGTCAGCACCTGGAAGCGGCCGTGGTCGTCGGTGACGACCGCGCCCAGGCGAACCGCGCCGAGCCGTACGGCCTCGTCGGCCGCCTCGTCCACGTCCCCGGCGGCCAGGTCCAGGTGGAGCCGGTTCTTGGCGGCCTTGCCCTCCGGCACCTGCTGGAACGCCAGCCGGACGAAACCGGGCACGTCCACATAGGACCAGTCCGGGGAGCGGTCCACCGGCTCGCCGCCCAGCAGCCCGGCCCAGAACCGGGCCAGCGCCGCCGGGCCGGCGCAGTCGAACACCAGCTCGCTGACCTTCGCGCGCAGTGCGGTCATACCGATGAGCCTACGGACCGGGCGAAGGCGTCCGCATCCCAGGCCCCGCCCAGCGCCGGCGCCAGCCAGCCCGCCGCCGCCCGGTCCGTAGGCTCATCGGTATGAC
>NZ_PVLV01000554.1 GCF_002982015.1 Streptomyces solincola | reverse complement strand
GTTGGGCGGGGTCCGGGGGGCGGCGACGGAGGATTTTGCTACGCAGGGGGTGGCTACTTCGAAGGAAGCTTGGCCCTTGTAGCCGACGCTGAGCGCCAATTGAAAGCCGTCGGGCGACCTTGCGAAGATTGCGGGCATGTCTCGAGAGCGGTTCACCGACGTGATCCTGTGCCCGCTACTCTGCCAGTGGCGCTGCACTACTCCCAGAAAGCTGCCCAGCCGCTCTGGCGCAATGATGGTCAGTACTTTGCGTCGCCGCTTGACACTGCAACTGGTCATCGTGGTGATGTGATGGGTCCACACGACCGGGGGGACGATAGCGCCCATTGTGGCGTCAAGAAGTTCGTCGGCCCGCTGTGCGGCCTGCTGCATGTTCATGTTTGCGACGCCTCCAGCGCCCGCACCCCGTTGCGCAATACCGCACCCGGTAACCATGAGACCAGCGATCACTAGGCCAAGGGCTCGTCTCGGCATCACCTTCGTTCCTCCTCGGTAACCCTGTGCGATGTACCGCCAACTACTCTGGCGATGTTGCTCGCCGACTCCGAATCGAGGCCGGGAGTGAAGTACTGAGAGTGGGCCTGAAAGCCGCCCAACTCCATAACAGGCATCGGGCCGGGGTCAGTCTTGAACCGCTGCGCCCCGAAAGCCTCGCTCGACGGATCTTTACCGAAGTAAAGGTCGTCATTGTTCTTGTCGTAGACGTCGCCGTAGATCACCGCCCCGGGGCCGGCCAGTAGCGCCTCGTCCTTTGCGGGCAGATGGGTAACAGGATCGTTCTCCGCCGCTCCGACGAAGACATGGTCGCGACCCACACCTAGGTCTTCGGCCTTCTGCACCCCAACGCCGGGGCTGCCAAGAAGAATGATGTCGTCGACTCCGGGAATGCCGCCCGACTGACGGGCAGCCGTGCCTACGGTGAGCGAGCCGTAGGAGTGACCGATAGCCGTGAAGTGCGGGTTGCCAGCCTCATTGGTCGCTGTAAGGCCCGACATGAAGGAGTTGTATGCGGGTGCCCCGCGATCAGCGTCGCCCGTACTTGCTACGTCGGCGCTCAGGGGAGCGTCGTAGCCCAGCCAGATAATCGATGCACTGGAGGGATCGATGTCTTGAGCACCGAGCGCCGTGTCTTCCGCACGGACCATCGTGTCCTCGACGAACTCCGCGTCCAGTTTCGTCCCCAAGCCTGGAACGTAGGTCGCCACGTGTCGGGAGGTGTCCGGGTTGCCGTAGGCGACGACCGCGCGGCCGTTGCCTTCGGCGCCGATGTCGAGGAGGTACATGGGCAGGCCGCCGGGCTGTGCCAGCCGGTCCTGGATCAGGCGGAGGGCTTCCAGCTTGGTCTGGGACTCGGGGTCGCCGCGGGACGCGAGTTCGGCCATGAGGATGGGGAGGTAGGTGCGGTTGGCCTGGTCGCGGATGGTGGCCGGGATGCCGTCGAGGTCGCCGATCAGGTCGGGGGCGATCCGCAGGAACTCCTGGCGCTGCTCGTCAGGGAGCGCGTCCCACCAGGCCTTGCGCTCGGCGGGGCTCCCCTCGTAGGGGATCAGGCCGACGAGGTAGTCACGTGCGGTGGCGCGGACGTCCGCGGCGTCGCGGCGGACGTCGGCGAGGACGGCCTGGGTGACGTCGAGGCCCTTGGCGGCGCGCAGGCCGTGCAGGGTGCGGGCGTACCGGGCGTCGATTTCCACCGCGGCGCGCACCGCGCGGGCGATGCTGTCGGCGAGGGCCTGGGCTTTGTCGGCGTGGGGGTTGAGCGGGCGGACGGCGGGGCCGGGAGCCAGGTCGAGGGGCAGCGCGCCGCGGCCGTCGGCGCGGCCGGCGGGGGTGTCCTGGGAGCCGAGCAGGGTGTCGACGGTGGAGGCGGGGTAGGCCACCGACCCGTCGGGGTGGACGGTGAAGCGCAGTTCGGCCGCCTCGTCCAGGGCCTGCCGTAAGCGGCGCTGCGGTTCGGCGAGGTCGGTGGCGAGGCCGTTGAGGGTGGTGCGGACCAGGCCGCACTCGGTGCGGACGTACTCGTAGTTGCGGCGCAGCCGCTCCAGTCGCCGTACGGCCGCCGTCGCCGCCTCGCCGCGCTGGGTCTCGCGGAGCGGGGCGGTCAGGGCTTGGCCGACCCGTACCGCGTCGGCGGCGGCCCGGTTGGAGACGGCGTGCCAGCGGTTGCCGGCCGCCTCGAAGTCGGCGGGGGTCAGGTCGCGCAGGCGCTGCCAGGTGAGGGCCGTCCCGGTCATCGGGCCACCGCTCCGGCGGTCGCGGTGTCGACCTCGCCGAGATGGGCGGTCGCCTGGCGGAGCGTGCCGCTGAGGTGGTCGCATTCGTCGCGGATGGCGGCGAGGCGGTCCTCCCAGGAGGTGAGGACCCCGGCCAGGGCGGCGGCCGCGGCGAGGCCGGCCGCTCGGGCGGTCAGCCCGTCGTGGCCGGCGCCCAGTCCGGTGCGGCCCTCCGCGGCGCTGACACGCAGCTCGGCGGCGGTGGCGGAGGCGCCGGCCCAGGGGTCGCGGCCGTGCTGGAGGACGGGGCCGTGCCGGCCGCCGGACTGCTCGTGTGCCATCCGGGGTGCCCCCTCGCGCTCAGGGCGACCGACGGTCGGTCGCGGAGCGTGAGGCTAGCGGGACGGAAAGCCACAGAAAGGGGGCGGGGGATGCGGCGGAGTCGCGGGGATGTCGATCGGGCCCGGGGTGGCGGGCGGCGGGCGCACACCGCCCGCACACCCGTTCCCTGGGTCAGCGGGGCGTCACGCGGTGACGGCGGTCCGGCGCACGGTGGTGGCGATGGTGGCGGAGCCGACCACCCGGGTGCCGTCGTAGAGGACGATCGCCTGACCGGGGGCGACGCCGCGGACGGGGGTGGCGAAGGAGACCTTCAGCTCCCCGTCGGCCATCTCGGCGGTCACCTCGGTCTCGCCGCCGTGGGCGCGGAGCTGCGCGGTGTAGGCGCCGGGGCCGGTGGGGGCGGCGCCGCACCAGCGGGGCTTGATCGCGGTGAGGGCGGTGACGTCGAGGGCTTCGGCGGGGCCCACGGTGACGGTGTTGGAGACGGGAGAGATGTCCAGGACGTAGCGGGGCTTGCCGTCGGGCGCCGGGTGGCCGATCCGCAGGCCCTTGCGTTGGCCGATGGTGAAGCCGTAGGCGCCCTCGTGGGTGCCGAGGCGAGCGCCGGACTCGTCGACGATGTCGCCCTCGGCGCGGCCGAGCCGCTGGGCGAGGAAGCCCTGGGTGTCGCCGTCGGCGATGAAGCAGATGTCGTGGCTGTCGGGCTTCTTGGCCACGGCCAGCCCCCGGCGCTCGGCCTCGGCGCGGATCTCGTCCTTGGTGGTGAGGGTGTCGCCGAGCGGGAACATCGCGTGCGCGAGCTGCTTCTCGTCCAGCACACCGAGGACGTACGACTGGTCCTTGGCCATGTCACTTGCGCGGTGCAGCTCGCGGCTGCCGTCCTCGGCCGCCACCACGGTCGCGTAGTGGCCGGTGCAGACCGCGTCGAAGCCGAGAGCGAGCGCCTTGTCCAGCAGGGCGGCGAACTTGATCTTCTCGTTGCAGCGCAGGCACGGGTTGGGGGTGCGGCCTGCCTCGTACTCGGCGACGAAGTCGTCCACGACGTCCTCGCGGAACCGTTCCGCCAGGTCCCAGACATAGAACGGGATGCCGATGACGTCGGCCGCGCGGCGGGCGTCGCGGGAGTCCTCGATCGTGCAGCAGCCGCGCGCGCCGGTACGGAAGGACTGCGGGTTCGCCGAGAGCGCGAGGTGCACTCCGGTGACGTCGTGGCCGGCCTCGGCGGCGCGGGCGGCGGCGACGGCGGAGTCCACGCCGCCCGACATGGCGGCGAGCACGCGCAGGGGGCGCTGGGAAGTCTGTGTCATAGCCCTACCAGGGTACGGGTGCCCGGGAACCACACTCCTGGGGATATGCGTTGACGATCACATGGGCGAGAACAAGCGCGGCGGACGCGGGAGACGCGGCGGGCACGGCGTGGACAGGCGCACCGTGCTGATCGGCGGCGGGGCGGCCCTGCTGGGCGGCGCGGCCGTGCTGGCGCGGGACGAGCTGCGCGGCGCCTGGTACCGGGTGCCGGGGGTGGAGAAGGCCCGGGTGCCGGGCGAGCTGGACCATCCGGGGGCGCAGTGGACGGCCGCGTCGGAGGCGAACTGGCGGCGGGCGGACCGGCCGGACGACTACACCGTGGACCGGGTGGTGATCCATGTGGTGCAGGGCAGTTTCGCGTCGGCGCTGCGGGTGTTCAAGGACCCGGCCCATCAGGCGGCCACCCACTACGTGGTGCGCAAGGACGGGCACGTCGCGCAGATGATCCGCGAGCTGGACGTGGCCTACCACGCGGGGAACCGCTCGATGAACGAGCGCAGCATCGGCATCGAGCACGAGGGGTTCGTGGACCGGCCGCAGGACTTCACCGCGGCGATGTACGCGGCGTCGGCGCGGCTGACGGCGGGGATATGCGCCCGCTACGGGATACCGGTGGACCGCGAGCACATCATCGGCCATGTGGAGGTGCCGGGCACCGACCACACCGATCCCGGGCCGCACTGGGACTGGTCCCGCTATCTGAGGCTGGTGCGGACGGCCTCGACCGACGCCCGGAACGACACGACCGACGAGGCGTCTGGGTCGCGGTAGACCCGGCGTCGGGTCACAGTCGGGGGTCAGATGAGGGACGCGAAGCGGGCCACGAAGAACGCGGCTACCGCCAGGGCGACGATGATCACCAGCCATACCCACAGCCCCGGGTGCTCCCAGGGGCCGCCGTCGGCGCGTTCCTCGTGGGCCTCGGCGGTCGAGCCCTCGACAGGCGGGGTCTCTCCGGGCGGTACCAGGGGATCGGTCATACCTCCCAGGTTGCCCCGATGATCCCGGTTACGCACCCCATGGCGGGCCGGCGGGCCGACGGGGGCGGTCAGCTCAGCCCGGCGGTGCGGGCCCGCTCCACGGCCGGGCCGATCGCCTTGGCCAGGGCCTCGACGTCGGCGCGGGTGGTGGTGTGGCCGAGGCTGAAGCGCAGGGTGCCGCGGGCCAGGTCCGGATCACTGCCGGTGGCCAGCAGGACGTGACTGGGCTGGGCGATGCCGGCGGTGCAGGCGGAGCCGGTGGAGCACTCGATGCCCTGGGCGTCCAGGAGGAGGAGCAGGGAGTCGCCCTCGCAGCCGGGGAAGGAGAAGTGGGCGTTGGCGGGGAGCCGGCCGGCCGGGTCGGGGTCGCCGCCGAGGACGGCGTCCGGGACGGCGTCGCGTATCGCCTGGACGAGCTCGTCGCGGAGTGCGCCGACGGCAGCCGCGAACTCGGACCGGCGCTCGCCGGCGAGGCGGGCGGCGACGGCGAAGGCGGCGACGGCCGGCACGTCCAGCGTCCCGGAGCGCACCTGGCGCTCCTGGCCGCCGCCGTGCAGGACCGGGACGGGGCTGTGGTCGCGGCCGAGGAGCAGCGCGCCGATGCCGTAGGGGCCGCCGATCTTGTGACCGGAGACGGTCATGGCGGCGAGTCCGGAGTCGGCGAAGGACACCGGGAGCTGGCCCGCGGCCTGGACCGCGTCGGAGTGCATCGGGACGTCGAACTCGCGCGCGACAGCGGCCAGTTCGGCCACCGGGGAGATGGTGCCGATCTCGTTGTTGGCCCACATGGCGGTGACCAGGGCGACGGTGTCCGGGTCCTGGGCGAGGGCGTCGCGCAGCACGTCCGGGTGGAGCCGGCCGTAGCCGTTCACCGGCAGGTACTCGACGGCGGCGCCCTCGTGCTCGCCCAGCCAGTGCACCGCGTCCAGGACGGCGTGGTGCTCGACGGGGGTGGTGAGCACCCGGGTGCGGCGCGGGTCGGCGTCCCGGCGGGCCCAGTACAGGCCCTTGACGGCGAGGTTGTCGGACTCGGTGCCGCCGGAGGTGAACACCACCTCGCTGGGGCGCGCCCCGAACGCCTCGGCGAGGCTCTCCCGCGCCTCCTCGACGGTACGGCGGGCCCGGCGGCCGGCGGCGTGCAGCGAGGACGCGTTGCCCGTGACGGCGAGCTGGGCGGTCATCGCCTCGATCGCCTCCGGCAGCATCGGAGTGGTCGCGGCGTGGTCGAGGTAGGCCATGGTGCCCCGATTCTACGAGGCGTCGGGCGGCGGACGACGCCCGCCATCCGGGATCCGGACAGGCATCCGGAACCGCGCCAGGGATCGACGTGATGACCGACAGGAGGAACCACGCCGGGACCGGGACCGGGACCGACACCAGGGCCGGGTCTGGGACCAGGGCCGGCCGCGTCCCTCGGATCAGGCGATCAAGCGATCAGGCGATCAGGCGATCAGGCGATCAGGCGATGGACCAGGCCGATCCACCGGAGGTGCTCATGACCACGGCCAGTACCACCAGGTCGGCGACGCCGAGCCCGAGGCCGAGCAGCGCGCGGGCGCGGCGGGCGGTGCCGCGGCGGAGGGCGAGGACGGCGAGCACGACGGCGACGGGGCCGAGCACGATGTTCATCACCAGCAGTCCCACCAGGCCCAGTACGAACGCCGCGACGGCCATGCCGTCGGCGTCGAACCGGCGTCGGGCGCGGGCCCGCTCGGGGGAGGCGGTGGTCGGTCGGGTGAGCTCCATGGCGGTCTCCTCGGCGGCGTTCCCGTACCGGGGGAACGGGCGGTGCCGGTACGGGAACGCCGCCGAGGAG
>NZ_PVLV01000553.1 GCF_002982015.1 Streptomyces solincola | reverse complement strand
GGGCCGGGGGTGCGTGCGGGCGATGCCGGGAGGGCCGGCGGTGCGTCGGGCGTACGCCGTGGGGCGGCGGGGCCCGAAGGACGCGGGCGCCGCGGGCGACGGCCTGCGCTCGGAGGCGGTCGGCTCGGCTCAGGTGGTCGGCCTCGGCTCAGGTGGTCGGCCTCGGCCCGAGTGATCGGCCTCGGCCCGAACGGCCGGCTCAGCCGAAGTGGCCGGCTCGGCCCGAGGTGGTCGGCCTCGGCCCTGGTGGTCGGCCTCGGCGGTGGGCGGCGCGGAACGGGTCGCGGCGACGCCCGGTGCGGCGGACCGCGGCTTCAGGCCGGGCGGCGGGCACCCGGAATCAGACGGCGGCTTTCTTCAGGCGGCGGCGCTCGCGCTCGGAAAGGCCGCCCCAGATTCCGAATCTCTCGTCATTGGCCAGGGCGTACTCGAGGCATTCCGAACGGACCTCGCACGCGAGGCAGACCTTCTTCGCCTCACGTGTCGATCCGCCCTTCTCGGGGAAGAAGGACTCTGGGTCGGTCTGGGCGCACAACGCGCGCTCCTGCCAACCGAGTTCCTCATCCGCGTCCTCGACCAGCAGTTCTTCGAACAACTCGGTCATGTGCGCCCCTCGTCGTCTTTGCGTCCCCGTGAACGGTCGTTTCTGGAATTCGGCCGAACGACACGGGCGAAATTACAAGTACGGTGCTCCGGGCTCAAGCCGGGATTGGCAATCCGACCCGGTATTCACTCTGCGGAACCAAGGCTATGCGGAAAGTGTTCACATCGCCAAAATTGAGACACTTGCCCACCAGCCCGCCCGCACTCCTCCTTTCGAACCTCTCTCCGGGAGGACGTGTACGACTTCGTTCGTGTTGCGGTCCGGGTGGGGAAGCGACTCGGATCACAGTCAGGTCACGAGGGCGCGACGATGTTTGCGCGGGTGGTTGCTGCGCCATGTGTCCCGCCTACCGCACGCACAAACCTTTCTCCCGTCGAGGTAACCGGAAAAGGTGAATCATTACCCCCAAACCGGTCATAGGGTTGACAGAAGGGAACCGTCCCCGGCACCTTTGATGGCATGCCAGCGACCTCAGTGCTCTCCGCGGACCCCATGGGTGACTCCATGACCGGGTTCCGCAGCGCTGTCCGCCGCGCGGCTGCGCCCCGTGCGCAGCGCCACGGTCGCTGTCGCTGTCTCTGCGCGAGCTGTTGACGCTCACGGGCTGACGCCCGAGAGCAGTCCGGCTTCCGCCCCGCGCCGCCCACCGCACGGCGGCGCTCGCGTTTTCCGTGCCTGACCCGGCGATTCCCGGGCCGTCACGCCTCTCCTCCCGCGCCACCCGCCCGATCGGCGGCCGGGCGCGTCCCCCGCACCGAGCTCACCGAGGAACCTCCGCCCCCATGAGCAGCGCCCCCC
>NZ_PVLV01000552.1 GCF_002982015.1 Streptomyces solincola | reverse complement strand
CCCCCGTCCCTGCCTCCGTCGCCGCCCTCGTCTCCGCCCGACTCTCCGTACCGGCGTACGCGGCCGGGCGGCCCCGCTCCTCCCGCATGCACGACTCCTCACGGTCTGCGTCCCTGTGGCCGTGATCCGTACCCGGGGCGCCTCCGGCCATGTGGCGGTACGCCGTTCTCACCTGGCCGCCGGGGCGGCCGGGTGTCCTTGACGCTCCGTCCGGGGCGTGGTCAAGCTGGCCGGCATGACCCGTCCGCCGCAGCCGCCGCCGTCCTCGCCGTCCGCGGCGCCGCTTCCGGGGTCCCCCCCGCTCTCCCGCATCCGGGTCGGGTCCGCCCCGGACTCCTGGGGGGTGTGGTTCCCGGACGATGCGCGCCAGGTGCCCTGGCAGCGCTTCCTGGACGAGGTGGCGGCGGCCGGCTACGAGTGGATCGAGCTGGGCCCGTACGGCTATCTGCCCACCGATCCCGACCGGCTCGCCGAGGAGACCGGGCGGCGGGGACTCCGGGTCTCCGCCGGCACCGTCTTCACCGGGCTGCACCACGGGCCGGAGGTGTGGGAGCGCACCTGGGCGCAGGTCGCCGACAACGCGGCGCTGGCCCGGGCCGTGGGCGCCGAGCACCTGGTCGTCATCCCCGCCTTCTGGCGGGACGACCGGACCGGCGAGGTGCTGGAGGACCGCGAGCTGACCCCCGCGCAGTGGCGGGACCTGACGAGGCTGACCGAGCGGCTCGGGCGGGAGGTGCGGGACCGCTTCGGGCTGCGGATCGTGGTCCACCCGCACGCCGACACGCATATCGACGGGGAGGAGAACGTGGCCCGTTTCCTCGACGCCACCGACCCCGACCTGGTCGCGCTCTGCCTGGACACGGGCCACTACGCGTACTGCGGCGGGGACAGCGTCCAGCTGATCGAGACCTACGGGGAGCGGATCGGCTATCTGCACCTGAAGCAGGTGGACCCGCGGGTGCTCGCGGAGGTCGTGGCGCGGGGCACGCCGTTCGGGCCGGCCGTCGCGCGGGGCGTGATGTGCGAGCCGCCGTCCGGGGCGCCCGCCCTGGAACCGGTGCTGGCCGCCGCGCGGAGACTGGAGGTGGACCTCTTCGCCATCGTCGAGCAGGACATGTACCCGTGCCCGCCGGACCGCCCGTACCCGATCGCCGAGCGGACCCGGCGCTTCCTTCGCTCCTGCGGGGTGTGAGCGCCCGCGCGCATACTTGGCGGACCGTTTCTGCACCTCAGGGGCGTGTAACCGCACCGGTTCGGTCACAGTGGTCACCCGCGCGTCACCGAGGTCTCCGTTACGCGGGTCTTCCGTCACAGGCGCGCGACAGACACCCATGCCCCTCACTCTCCGTCGTTCTCCGGGCACAGGCTCAGTGATCGTCAGCACCGCCGCGGCTCCCCCGGCGGCCCTCCCGGGCCGCCTCCGCGGCGCCCGCGAGGAGGTGCCCCAGATGACGGACAGAAGGCTCTGGTCGTACAAGGAGATCGCCGCGCACATCCGGGTGCAGCCGGACACCGTCCGGTCGTACCGCAAGCACGGGCTGCTTCCGCCGCCCGACCACGTCGAGTCGGGCAAGCCCTACTGGTACGCGGACACGATCCGTACGTGGGTGGCGAACCGCCCCGGGAACCGGGGCCGGAAGACCTGAGGCGCCCCCGTCCGTCGCACCGCCGGCCCCGTACCCCTCCGGAACGGGGCCGGCGGCCGCACCGGGCCCTCAACTGGATTAGTACCCCCTGGGGGTATACAGTGACCGCGGTACGGGCGCCCTGGCGCGCCATCGACGCACGACGCACGACGAGGAGAACCCATGACCTCCGCCGAGCCCCAGACCGAGCTGCCCCAGGCCACCGGCTCCTGCTGCTCCCCCAGCGACTCCTGCCACGACGGCGCCGCCGCCGGGGCGGGCCGGCCCGTCGGGGTCACCTCGGTCTACCAGGTCGCGGGCATGACCTGCGGGCACTGCGAGGGCGCCGTCAGCAAGGAGCTCTCCGCGCTCCCCGGCGTCACCTCGGTGACCGCCGAGGCCGCGAGTGGCCGCGTCACCGTCGTCTCGGAGTCCGCACTGGACGAGGCCGCGGTGCGCGAGGCGGTCGACGAGGCGGGGTACGAGCTGACCGGCCCGGCCGCCTGAGCCGGACGCCCCGGACACGGCGGACCGTCCGACCGTCCGGACGGTCACCGCGGGTTCCCCTGTGACTGCGGTTGCGTGATTTCACCTTCACGTGACTCACAAGACCTTCACAAGGAGACCTAGATCACAGATATTGGGGGGTAACCATTCGGGTGGCTCGCGAGTCTGAATGGTTGATGCCAGAACGTCTTGGGGGACGTTCATCGGGATGTCTTGGGGGACGTCCCGTACATGGCAAGCGTTGGCCGGGGCACGTGCACCGGGGAGCTTTGAGCGGCCCTCCCGTACGTACGTACCCCGGCAGATCGCACCGCGAGCCTCTGCTGTAATCCGGCAGACGCCCGGACCCGGATCCCGTGGGGGGAATCCGTTCCGGGGATATGGGAAGCGCCCCGCTCGCCGACCCGTGGGGGGATCGGCGGCGGGGCGCTTCTGCATGCGCCGCGGCGGCGGACGCCCGGGGCCGGACCGGAAAGGCTCGGGGCCTCGGCTCAGCGGCCCTCGACCGGGACGAAGTCGCGCAGGACCTCGCCGGTGTAGATCTGGCGCGGGCGGCCGATGCGAGAGCCCGGCTCCTTGATCATCTCGTGCCACTGGGCGATCCAGCCCGGCAGCCGGCCGAGGGCGAACAGGACCGTGAACATCTCGGTCGGGAAGCCCATGGCCCGGTAGATCAGGCCGGTGTAGAAGTCGACGTTCGGGTAGAGGTTCCGCGAGACGAAGTAGTCGTCGGCGAGCGCGTGCTCCTCCAGCTTCAGCGCGATGTCCAGCAGCTCGTCGGACTTGCCGAGGGCCGAGAGCACGTCGTGGGCGGCCGCCTTGATGATCTTCGCCCGGGGGTCGAAGTTCTTGTAGACGCGGTGGCCGAAGCCCATCAGGCGGACGCCGTCCTCCTTGTTCTTCACCTTGCGGATGAAGGAGTCCACGTCGCCGCCGGCGGACTGGATGCCCTGGAGCATCTCCAGCACCGACTGGTTGGCGCCGCCGTGCAGGGGGCCCCACAGGGCGGAGATGCCGGCCGAGATCGAGGCGAACATGTTCGCCTGCGAGGAACCGACCAGGCGCACGGTGGAGGTGGAGCAGTTCTGCTCGTGGTCCGCGTGCAGGATCAGCAGCTTGTCGAGGGCGGCGACCACGACCGGGTCGAGCTCGTACTCCTGGGCGGGGACGGAGAAGGTCATCCGCAGGAAGTTCTCGACGTACGAGAGGTCGTTGCGCGGGTAGACGAACGGGTGGCCGATCGACTTCTTGTACGCGTACGCCGCGATCGTCGGCAGCTTCGCCAGCAGCCGGATCGTGGAGAGGTGGCGCTGCTTCTCGTCGAACGGGTTGTGGCTGTCCTGGTAGAACGTGGACAGCGCGCTGACCACGGAGGACAGCATGGCCATCGGGTGGGCGTCGCGCGGGAAGCCGTCGAAGAACCGCTTGACGTCCTCGTGCAGCAGCGTGTGCTGGGTGATCTCGTTCTTGAAGCCGGCGAGCTCGTCGACCTTCGGCAGCTCGCCGTTGATCAGCAGGTACGCGACCTCAAGGAAGGTGGAGCGCTCGGCGAGCTGCTCGATGGGGTAGCCGCGGTAGCGCAGGATGCCCTGCTCACCGTCCAGGTAGGTGACCGCGGATTTGTACGCGGCGGTGTTGCCGTAACCGCTGTCCAGGGTCACCAGACCGGTCTGGGCTCGGAGCTTCCCGATGTCGAAGCCCTTGTCGCCGACGGTGCTCTCGACCACCGGGTAGGTGTACTCACCGTCCGCGTACCGCAGTACTACAGAGTTGTCGCTCACGTCATCCCTCACCGACGTAGTGCCTCTTCTTCGAGGTGCCCTGACTGTCTCTACCATCCCCCACTTGGCCCAGCAGAGTGCACTCGGGGTCGGCCTTTCGGCCTTTTGGCGGCACTCAGTGCCGTCAACCTGCTCATCCTGCCCCCTTCGCCCCGGTTGCGAAAGTCCCGCCCGGTCGTGGGGGCCGTCAGGTGATGTATCCCACCGCTGATCGATCATCCACGCCGCCTGCACCGGCACCGGCCCCGGTCCCGGTACCGCTCCCGGTCCCGGCGGCCGGGCGGCCGCCGGCCAGCCGGTGGGCGAGGGCGGTGTGCCGGCGGCCGGCGGAGACCGTGCGCACCGCCTGGGCGATGGCCTTGCGCGAACCCACCAGCACCACCAGCTTCCGGGCCCGGGTGACGGCCGTGTAGAGCAGGTTGCGCTGGAGCATCATCCACGCGCCGGTGGTCACCGGGATGACCACCGCCGGGTACTCGCTGCCCTGGGAGCGGTGGATGGTCACCGCGTAGGCGTGCGCCAGCTCGTCCAGCTCGTCGAAGTCGTAGCCGACCTCCTCGTCCTCGTCGGTCAGCACGGTGAGCCGCTGCTCGACCGCGTCCAGCGCGGTGACCACGCCGACGGTGCCGTTGAAAACCCCGTTGGCGCCCTTGTCATAGTTGTTCCTGATCTGGGTGACCTTGTCGCCGACCCGGAAGACCCGGCCGCCGAAGCGCTTCTCCGGCAGGTCCGGGCGGGCCGGGGTGACGGCCTGCTGGAGCAGGCCGTTGAGGGTGCCGGCCCCGGCCGGGCCGCGGTGCATGGGGGTGAGCACCTGCACGTCCCGGCGCGGGTCGAGGCCGAACTTCGCGGGCACGCGGCGGGCGGCGACGTCCACCGCGAGGCGGCCGGCCTCCTCCGTCTCGTCCGCCACGAACAGGAAGAAGTCGTCGAGCCCCTGGGTGACCGGCTGCAAGCCCTCGTTGATCCGGTGGGCGTTGGTCACCACCCCCGACTGCCGGGCCTGCCGGAAGATCCGCGTCAGCCGCACCGAGGGGACCGGGCCGCCGGGAGCCAGCAGATCGCTCAGCACCTCCCCCGCGCCCACACTCGGCAACTGGTCCACGTCCCCCACCAGCAGCAGGTGCGCCCCCGGCCCCACCGCCTTGACCAGCTTGTTCGCCAGCAGCAGGTCCAGCATCGACGCCTCGTCCACGACCACCAGGTCGGCGTCCAGCGGGCGGTCCCGGTCGTAGGCGGCGTCCCCGCCGGGCTTCAGCTCCAGCAGCCGGTGCACGGTGGACGCCTCCGTCCCGGTCAGCTCCGCCAGCCGCTTGGCGGCCCGCCCGGTCGGCGCCGCCAGCACCACCTTCGCGCCCTTGGCCCGCGCCAGCTCCACGATCGACCGGACCGTGAACGACTTGCCGCACCCCGGGCCGCCGGTCAGCACCGCGACCTTCTCGGTCAGCGCGAGCCTCACCGCCTGCTCCTGCTCCGGCGCCAGCTCCGCCCCGGTCCGCCCCTTCAGCCAGGCCAGCGCCCGCCCCCAGTCCACCTCCCGGAAGCCCGGCATCCGGTCCCCGTCCGCCCGCAGCAGCCGGCGCACCTGCCCCGCCAGCGACAACTCCGCCCGGTGGAACGGGATCAGGTACACCGCGACCACCGGCGCCCCGTCCGCCCCCGGCACC
>NZ_PVLV01000551.1 GCF_002982015.1 Streptomyces solincola | reverse complement strand
GTGCAGGGGCGCGGCGGACCGCTGCTGGCGAAGGGTCGGCGGGCGGCGGCGGGTTGGGCCGGACGGGCGGGTTCGCTAGGGTCCTGCCCCATGGCACACAACACCCCGGGCCCCGAGGGCAACTACGACCCCGCGGGCAGCACCCAGATGTTCCGCGCCTTCGTCGACGACGGCGCACCCCGGCGGCGGCAGGAGCCGCCGGCCCGCTCGGGCCCCCGCGTCGGCCTCATCGCCGGCGTCGTCCTGGCGCTCGTCGTCGTGGCTGCGGTCGCCTGGCTCGCCCTCGGCTGACCGCGGCATACGAGGCTGGTGGCGGCCGACCGCAGCCCGTCACGGAGTCGAGCGCGCCCTTGGGGGACGGCGGCGGTCAGCCGCCGCCCCCGCGGGGCGAAACTCTCCAGCAGTCGGGCTCGGCACCGGCGCAGGGCGTCGGCGCGGGTGCCGGGAGGCGTCAGCGGTGCGACTCCGACCAGCGGTCTGCGTACGCGGTGCGGGCGGCGTACACGGCCGGGCGGGTGCTCAGTCCGAGATGAGGCCCTCGCGCAGTTGCGACAGGGTGCGGGTGAGCAGCCGGGAGACGTGCATCTGGGAGATGCCGACCTCCTCGCCGATCTGCGACTGGGTCATGTTGCCGAAGAACCGCAGCATGATGATCTGCCGTTCCCGCGGCGGCAGCTTGGCCAGCAGCGGCTTCAGCGACTCGCGGTACTCGACGCCTTCCAGCGCGGTGTCCTCGTAGCCGAGCCGGTCGGCGAGCGAGCCCTCGCCGCCGTCGTCCTCCGGGGACGGCGAGTCGAGCGAGGACGCGGTGTACGCGTTGCCGACCGCGAGCCCGTCGACGACGTCCTCCTCCGAGACGCCCAGCACGGCGGCCAGCTCGGCGACGGTCGGGGAGCGGTCGAGCTTCTGGGCCAGCTCGTCGCCCGCCTTGGTCAGCGCCAGGCGCAGCTCCTGGAGCCGGCGCGGCACCCGCACCGACCATGAGGTGTCCCGGAAGAACCGCTTGATCTCGCCGACCACGGTCGGCATCGCGAAGGTCGGGAACTCCACGCCCCGCTCGCAGTCGAACCGGTCGATCGCCTTGATCAGGCCGATGGTGCCGACCTGGACGATGTCCTCCATCGGCTCGTTGCGCGAGCGGAACCGGGCGGCGGCGTACCGCACCAGCGGCAGGTTCAGCTCGATCAGGGTGTCCCGGACGTACGCGCGCTCGGGGCCGTCGGCGCCTCGCGCGTCGAGGGCGGCGAGCCGCAGGAACAGGGAGCGGGACAGCGTACGGGTGTCGATCGCCTCGGTGGCGGCCGCCGCGACCGGCTGCGGGAGTGCCCCCGTGGTCTCGCCGCTGCCCGCGGCCTGCGCGGGCAGCGCCACCACGGGAGCGGCACCGACGGTCGTCAGCGTGGGAGCGGCGTCGTCGGCCGTCAGGGCGGGGGCGGCGGCGTCGGCCGTCAGCGTGGAGGCGGCGACGTCGGCGGTCAGGGCGGGGGCGGCGTCGGTCGCGGGTGCGGGGCCCTCCGGCAGCACGGCCGGGTCCTGGGCCGCCTGGCCGAGCCGGTCCAGCCGGTCGAGTCGCACGGGAGCCGGCGCGTGGTCGGGCGTGAGCGTGAGCACCTTCGGGCTGCCCTGTTCTGCGGACATGCCACCCCCTTGAGGTCGCGGACGGTCGCGGGCCGCGACCATCGGAGGAACGCAGCCTCCACCTGAATACCGGAGCCGAGACTGCGGCAAACGCGGTTCCAGCAGAATGTCACATGTCGGCAACGCGCTGTAGTGACTTGTCGACATGGAAGGGGTGTCTATGCGCGGATAAGCCCTCTGCTGCGGCTTTTTGACGGGCCGTCGACGGGCCGGGCCCTGCAAGGGTCTACCCGATCGGGTCAGGCGTCGATCCTGTTTGCGGATCTGAGTCGGGCGAAGCTCCGGGCGAGCAGCCGGGAGACGTGCATCTGCGAGACGCCCAGCTCCTGGCTGATCTGGGACTGGGTGAGGTTGCTGTAGTAGCGGAGCATCAGGATCCGCTGCTCGCGCTCCGGCAACTGGACGAGCAGGTGCCGCACGAGGTCCCGGTGCTCCACACCGGCCAGGGCGGGGTCCTCGTAGCCGAGCCGGTCCAGCAGTCCGGGCAGTCCGTCGCCCTCCTGGGCCGCCTCCAGGGAGGTGGCGTGGTACGACCGGCCCGCCTCGATGCAGGACAGGACCTCCTCCTCGGAGATCTTCAGCCGCTCGGCGATCTCGGCGGTCGTGGGGGAGCGGCCATGGGCGGTGGTCAGGTCCTCGGTGGCCCCGTTGACCTGCACCCACAGCTCGTGCAGGCGCCGGGGCACGTGCACGGTGCGGACGTTGTCGCGGAAGTACCGCTTGATCTCGCCGACGACGGTGGGCATCGCGAAGGTGGGGAACTGCACGCCCCGGTCCGGGTCGAACCGGTCGATGGCGTTGATCAGACCGATGGTGCCGACCTGGACGACGTCCTCCATGGGCTCGTTGCGCGAGCGGAAGCGGGCGGCGGCGTACCGCACCAGCGGGAGGTTGGCCTCGATCAGCGCCCCGCGGACCCGGTGGTGCTCGGGGGTGCCCGGCTCCATCGTCTTCAACTGCCCGAACAGCACCTGCGTGAGCGCCCGGGTGTCGGCGGCCCGGCTCTGCGACCGGGACCGGGGCGTCGACCCGGCCGGCTCGTTCTGGGGCGGCACCTGAGATGTCGTACTGGCCGGCACGTTCTCGCCACCCCTTCGTGGTCGCTTTACGTGGTCGCTCTCTGCTGTCGCGCTACGCGGTCAATAACGGTCAACTCATCCGTCAAAAGCGGTCATAGCATCACAAGACATGTCCACCGTGTGCAAGCACCCGATGACGCCGTGTTGCCACGATGCGGGGCGGGCATGGGAAGAGCCCCGCACCGGGAGAGGTGCGGGGCTCGGGGCCGACCGGCCCGCGGCGGGGCGGGCGGCAGGCTCAGAACTCGTAGTCGGCGATCACCCAGGTGGCGAACTCGCGCCACTGCCCGGCGGCCGCCTGGTGGGCCGGGTGCTCCAGGTAGCGGACCAGGGCGTCCTTGTCGGCGACCGCGGAGTTGATGGCGAAGTCGTACGCGATCGGACGGTCGGTGATGTTCCAGGCGCACTCCCAGAACTCCGCCTCCGGAACGATGCCGCCGAGCTCCTCGAACGCCTTGGCGGCGGCGACCACACGGGGCTCGTCACGGCTGACGCCGTCGTTGAGCTTGAAGAGGACCAGATGGCGGATCACAGCGACTCCTCGTCGACCGGTCGAGAGCCGCCGGGCGGTGCGGGTGCGGCCGCGGTGGCGAGGGGG
>NZ_PVLV01000550.1 GCF_002982015.1 Streptomyces solincola | reverse complement strand
GTGGGCTCGGAGATGTGTATAAGAGACAGGTGGCGGGCGGCGGCGGGGTGAGGTCGCCGGTGCGGCGCAGCACGGCGGTCAACCGGTCGCGTACGCTGTTGAGTTCGGCCGCGCCGCCGACGGTGGCCGGGGGCGGCAGGTGCCGCGCGGGGGCCAGGTCCACGTCGTCGTCGAGCAGTTCGATGACGGGCACCGAGCGGCTGGTGCCGGGGACGGCGGGGGCGGTGCCGTGCTTGTCGAACGGCAGCCAGGCCTCCAGGACCGCGGTGCGCACCGCCTCCCAGTCGGGCCGGTCGCGGCCGGCGCCGGCGGCCGGCTCGGGCGCGGTGTCCACGACGAGCAGCTCGGGCGCGGCCGGCCCGCCGGCGTCGGGCCGGCGCAGCACCCACAGGTGCAGCGGTACGCCGTAGGGGGGCGCGGCCCCGGCGGGCAGCGCGACGACCGCGCGCAGCGCGCCGCGGCGCAGCAGGTCGGCGCGGATGCGGCGGCCGGAGCGGCGGGACGCGGCGGCCGGCGGCATCAGCAGCACGGCGGTGCCGCCGGGCCGCAGCCGCGCCAGGGCGTGCTGGACCCACGCCAGTTCGGACTCGGTGCGGGCCGGGAAGCCGTACTCCCAGCGCGGGTCGTAGGCCAGTTCCTCGTGCCCCCAGTTGCGTTCGTTGAACGGCGGGTGGCAGAGCACGGCGTCGGCGGCCAGTACGGGGTGGGCGTCGGCGCGCAGCGCGTCCCCGGCCTGGACGCGCACGTCCGCGCCGCTGTGCAGGGCCAACCGCAGGGCGGTGAGCGCGGCCAGGTCCCGGTCGGCGTCCTGGCCGTGCAGGGTGGTGGCGCGCTGGGCGGCGCGCAGCAGGGCGCCGGTGCCGCAGGCCGGGTCGAGCACGGTGGCGGCGGGCCCGGCGAGTTCGGCCATCAGGGCGGCGGTGCCGGGCGGGGTGAGGGTGTACTGGCGGGGGTTGGCGTCCAGGTGGCGGCCGAGCAGGAACTCGAACGCCTGGCGGGCGCTGGTGGAGGCGGCCAGCCCGGCCGCGCCCCGCAACAGCGCTACGGAAGGCCGGAGTTCGCCGGTGCACAGGGGCGGTACGGCGCGGGGCTCGGCGAAGCGCCGGTCGAGGACGTCGGCGAGTCGTGCGGGCAGCAGGGCGGCCATCCGGTCGTCCGAGACGGCGGCCAGCTCCAGCCAGTCGGCGTGGCGTTCGCGGACCAGCAGCAGGGCGCAGCCGGCGTGGACGAGGGCGGTGACCGCGCCGGCCGGGTGGCCCGCGACCTCCTGCCAGACGCGTTCGCGCAGCGGCACCTCGGCGAGCTTGCCCTGGGCGCGCAGCCACCGCTCGACGTCGGCGAGCGCGAAGGAGGGGCTGGTCTCGGTGCCGCCGACCGGGGCGGGGAAGTCGGCATGGCGACGGCGCCAGTTGCTCACGGCGGCCCGGCCCACTCCCGCCAGGCGGGCGATCCCGGCCGCGGTCACCTCGGCTGCGGTCTCCGACACCCGGTGTCTCCCCTCGTCCCCTGATGCGGCTCACCCGCTGATGTGCACGCGCCCCTGATGTGGCGCCGATCCTAGCGGCACTTGCACACCTGACCACTTCACACCGTGAGCCATAACGACCAGATAAATTGTTGTTGACTCGGTTCACAAGCTCTGCTGTAGTTGATCCGTCACCGCGAGAGCTTGGGGAAGCCCAGCGGTCACGACACGCATTCCACGCAGTTCCGGGAGGGGCAACAGTCATGTCCGATTCGACGCAGCAGCCGCAGTACGGGGCGCCTCAGCAGCCGGGTGGCTACGGCTACCCCGCCCCGCAGCAGGGCGGTTACCCGGGCGAGGCGCCGGGCGGGTACCCGGGCGCTCCCGGCGGCGCCTACCCGGCCCCCGAGTCCGGCTACGGCGGCCCCGCCCAGGCCCGCAACGGGCTCGGCGTCGCGGCGCTGGTCTGCGGCATCATCGGCGCCGTCTCCGGTGTGGTGCCCTTCCTCTTCTGGCTGGCCGGCCTGCTCGGCCTGCTGGCCCTGATCTTCGGCCTGGTGGGACGCGGCCGCGCCAAGCGCGGCGAGGCCACCAACAAGGGCGTGGCCACCACCGGCGCCGTGCTCGGCCTGGTGTCGCTGATCCTCGCCGTCGTCGGCGTGGTCATCGTGGTCAACGCGGTGGACGACGCGGTGGACGAGATCAACAAGGAGGTCGACAAGGCGATCGCCAGCAGCGCGCCGAAGACCCCGGCCCCGGCCGCCGACAAGGGCGGTGACGGCGCCGAGCCGGCCGCCGAGGACGAGGCCGGCAAGAAGAAGGACGAGACCCTGGCCGGCGGCGACACCGTCATCTACGACGACGACCTCAAGGTCACCGTCTCCGAGCCGAAGAAGACCTCGGCCAGTGAGTTCGCCATCGGCCACACCCAGGGCAACCAGCCCTACGAGGTGATCGTCGTCATCGAGAACGCCGGCACGGAGAAGTTCGACGCCGGCCTGGTCACCGCCGACGCCCGCGCCGGCGCCGAGGGGACCGCGGCCGAGGAGATCTTCGACGGCGACACCTACGGCAACGGCTTCAGCGGCACCATCCTGCCCGGCAAGAAGGCCACCGTGAAGTACGCCTTCGACGCCCCCAAGGGCGCCGAGAGCCTCACCGTCGAGCTGAGCCCCGGCATCTCGCACGAGGCCAACCAGTGGGAGCTGAAGCTCTGACACCCCGGCGCTGACGCCGAAGGCGGCCCCGCACGGCCGCCGCACCACCCCGGACCCGAGCCGGGCGGACCGCAGGAGGGGGCGGCCCGCCCGGCTCAGGTGCGTACCGGGCCCCCGTCGCCGTTGGCCGGGGGGACACCCACTGTTCACCGGCCGAGCATGGGCCCGTGGTGGGCAACCCGCGCCCGCCGCCCGTAGGTTCCGGGCATGGCTGTCAACTCCTCTGGCTCCTCCCGCATGGCCCGGCGGCTCCTGCGACCGGCGGCCCGGGCGGCGCTCCGGCTCGCCGAACCGACCCTCCGGAAGGGCGCCGAGCGCGCGGCCCGCCCGCTGCGCACCGATCTCGCGGCGCTCACCGCGGAGGTCGCGGAACTGCGCGAGCGGCAGTACGCGCTCAGCCTGCTGGTCGACTCGACCGGCCGCGGCACCCACCGGATGCCGACGCCCCAGGTGATCGACGCCCTGGTCCGCCAGGTCGGCGCGGTCAGCGGCCGCCCCGAGCACGCCCGCCGGGCCGTGGTCACCGCCTTCCGCACCCTGGTCGCCCAGGAGGCCCTGGGCGTCGGCCGGCTGGCCGGCTCCACCTCCAACATCTGCGGCAAGCTCGCCGCCATCCCGCTGCTCGCCCCGCCCAACGGCAGCATCCTGGAGATCGGCACCCTGCACGGCCAGTTCGCCGCCGCGCTGCTGCGGATGGTGCACCGCGCCGGCCTCGAGCCGGAGCTGACGATCGTCGACCCGCTGGCCGGCTCCCAGCTCCAGCCCGGCACGGCGGGCCACGCCGACCCCACCGGGACGCCGGTCCGGGAGGACGTGGTGCGGGCCAACCTCACCCTGGCCGGCAGCCCCGGCGCGTACACCTCCCGCATCCAGCGGGGCTTCTCCTCCGACCCGGAGGTCCGCAAGGCGGTCGCCGACCGCGCCTACGGCGTGGTCGTCGTGGACGGCGACCACTCGGCCGACGGGGTGGCCGCGGACCTGGAATGGGTCGAGGAGATCGCCGCCCCCGGCGCGGTGGTGGTCCTCGACGACTACGGCGACGGCAAGTGGCCCGGCGTCCAGCAGGCCGCCGACGCCCACCTGGCCGGGGGCTCCCGCCTGACCCTGCTCGGCCGGGCGTCCACCTCCGCCTTCCTGCGGGCGGACTGACCCGCCCGGTCCCCGGGCGGACCGACTCGCCCCGTTCTCGGACGGACTGACCGCCCCGGTCCTCCGGCGGACCGACCGCCCCCGTGCCCGGGCGGACCGACCCGGCCGGCTACCCGCCGGCCCGTCCGTCGCCCAGGAGGCGGTCGCCCAGGTCGCTGCGGCGGTAGAGCACCAGACGCCCGTCCCGGGCCCGGGCGACCAGGCCCGCTCCGTACAGCACCCGCAGGTGCTGGGACACCGCGCTCGGCGTCACCCCCAGCCTGCGGGCCAGCTCCACCGTGGGGCGCGGCTCCTCCAGCAGCGCGAGCAGCCTGGCGCGCGGAGCGCCGAGCAGCGAGGCCAGCGCGGCCCGGTCCGGCCCCGGCACGGGCGCCCACAGGGTGGCCACCCCGCGGCTCGGGTAGAGCAGCGACGGGGGCGCGCCCGGATCGACCGGCGGGGCCGGCTTGTGGGCGAAGACCGACGGCACCAGCAGCAGCCCCCGGCCGGACGCGGCGGCGTGGAACCGGCCGATCATCCGGTCGATGTGCAGCACACCGTCCCGCCAGCGCAGATCCGGGTGCATACCGGCGAACAGCGACCGCGCTCCGCCGACGGCCAGCTGGCGGGCCCGGTAGGTCATGTCCGCCTCCAGCACCAGCCGCATCCGCGGCCAGCCCGGCTCGATCACCAGCTCCCAGTACGCCGCCAGCACCGCGCGGATCCGGTCCCGCAGCCGGGCCACGGCCGTGTCGTCGCCGTCGGCGGCCGCGGCGAGGGCCGCCGGCGCCGGGTCGGGCGCGTGCGCCGCCAGCAGGTCGCGCCGCACCTCCCCCGGCGGGGTGCGGGCCACCACGGCCAGCTCCTCCTCGAAGGCCGGCGCGAAGACCTCCGGCCGGGGCGTGAGGAAGTCCGGCAGGGTGAACCGCCGGGCGACCAGCGCCGCCAGCAGCTCCCGGTCCGCGCCGTCCAGACCGCCGGGCCCCTCCAGCGTCCGCAACGCCTCCCGCCGCCACGGCAGGTGCAGCGCCGACAGCCCCGGATCGCGCAGCACCCGCAGGCTCAGCACCGCCTCCGCCAGCGGGGACAGCGCGAACCGGGTGTCCGCGAGATCCTCCACCCCCAACTCGAAACTGATCACC
>NZ_PVLV01000054.1 GCF_002982015.1 Streptomyces solincola | reverse complement strand
GTCCGCCCGGGGCGCGCGGGCCGGCGGTTCCATCAACCAGGTGGACGGCGTGGGCGGTTCGGCCCGCATCGGCGAGGACGGTTCGGGGACGGGGGCGGGAGCGCCGTGATGGGCTTCTTCAGCCGGTGGTGGCGGAAGCCCGCGGGGCAGGACGCGTCCCATGCGCGGGTCGGGCGTGATCTCTACCAGTTCAGCGACATCGGGACGGTGGTCCTGCCCGAACAGCGGCCCCCGGACCCGACCGACGACGAATACCAGGCCGCGTACACCGCCTACGCCAAGCGCCTGCGCGAGCGGTACGGGCGGCTGGACCTGGAAGTCCTGACACCGCTCAACGAGCAGGGCGAGCACCCGGTGGTGGAGCTGCGGGAGGTCTTCGTACCGCAGTCGGTACGAGCGGATCCGCCGCCCGTCGAGCTGCCGCGCGAACTGCTCCAGCGGCTGGCGGACGCGGGCGCGGCGGCGGACGCACTGGCGCTGCCGCCGGGGATCGACCGTGAGGCGGTCGATCGCGTCCGCCAGGCGTACGAGCAGCGTCCGGCCCGCCCCGTGCTGGAGGTCGTGGCCGACCCGGAGCACGACCGGATCGTGGTGCTGGGCGACCCGGGCGCGGGCAAGTCGACCCTGGCCCGCTACCTGGCGCTGGCGCTCACGGCGGAGGGCGGGCCGGTGGCGGGCCTGGAGGCGCTGCACGGCCGGCTGCCGCTCGTGGTGGAGCTGCGGATCTACGCGGAAGCGGCCTGGCGGGACCGCTCCTTCGAGGACTTCCTCGGCCACCTCCACGAGGACGAAGGGCTGGGCCTGCCGCCCCGCATGCTGGCCGACTGCCTGGCCGGGACCGGACCGCGCCAGGTGCTGGTGGTCTTCGACGGCCTGGACGAGCTGTTCGAGAAGGGGATACGGGACGCGGTCGCCCGCCGTATCGCCGGGTTCGCCGCGAAGTACCCGGCGACCCGGATCGTCGTCACCTCTCGCCGCGTCGGCTACCAGCGGGCGGTGCTGGACGGCGCGGGCTTCGCCGACTTCCTGCTCCAGGACCTGGACCGGGAGCAGATCGGGGCGTTCACCCGGCGGTGGTTCACCCTGGCCTGCCCGGACGACCACGCGAACGCCCGGAAGCTGGAACAGCGGGTGCTGACGGCGGTCGACGGCTCCGCCTCCGTGCGCTCCCTGGCGGGCAACCCGCTGATCCTCACCATCCTGGCCATCATCGGCCGTCGCCGCGAACTGCCGCGCGACCGCAAGACGGTGTACGAGCACGCGGTGGCGGTCCTGGTCGAGCACTGGGACCTGGACAAGTTCCTCAAGGACAGCCGGGTCGAGGAGCATCTGCCGTACCTCGGCACGGAGGACAAGCTGGAGCTGCTGCGGCTGGTGGCCAGGCGGATGCAGGAGGGCGAGGCGGGGATCGCCGGCAACCACATCGCGGGCTTGGACCTGATCGCCGCCTTCGAGGGGTACCTGAGCGACCGGTACGCGCTCCCGCCCGACCGGGCGGCGACGGCCGCGCGGATCATGGTGGACCAGTTCCGGTACCGCAACTTCATCCTGAGCCGGTTCGGCGGCGAGGTGTACGGCTTTGTGCACCGCACGTTCCTGGAGTACCTGACGGCGACGGACCTCGCCCACCGCTTCCAGAGCGAACGCAGCCTGAGTGAGGAGGAGTTGTACGAGGCGTACGAAGCCCACTGGCAGGACCCGGCCTGGCACGAGATCCTGCTGCTGCTCACCGGGCTGCTGGATGAGCGGTTCGCGGGCCGCGCGATCGACCGGGTCCTGACGGCGCGGCCCTTCGGGGCGCGGGCGGTGGCCGGCAATGACAGCAGTTTCGCCGAGACCCTCTTCGCCGCCGAGTGTCTGGCGGAGGTGCGCAAGCCGGGATTGGTGCAGCAGCAGGCGATTCGTCTGGTGACCCTGCTCATCAAGACGATGGAGGTACACAGAAGCTGTGGCGCTCACTGGTACGCCGCCAACGGCCTCCTGGTCCGCACAGGCCCGGCGTTGCGGTCCCTCGGCCCGCACTGGGCCGGACGGCGGCTCTTCCTCGACTGGCACCAGGAAGCACAGCACAGGTTCGACGAAAAGTACGGCCTCGGCGCGATGGCAGCCAGCGTAGCGGTGGCACTGTGCAACGACGACGAGGGCCATGCGGAGGCGTCACTCATCGACCTGGCAGGGAACGCGAACTCCCTCGACACCCGCCGTCGGGCCATGACCTCGCTACTCGCCCGGGCCGGCAGTCAGTCGCGCGACCGGTTCCAAGCTCTTGCGCTACGCCTGGCACAAGACGACCCGGTCCCGGAGATGCGCTCCTTCGTCTTGGAGTTGCTGGCCGTGCGCTTGCCCGCGGTCCCCCTGCCACCAGAAACCCTTCCCCTGCTGCGCGGCCGGGCCGAAGACGACGAGTCCGCGGCAGTCCGCCAGGCGGCGCTGCATGTGCTGGTGTCCACCAGCGTGACGGGCCCCGACCAAACCGCGGCGCTCACGTTCCTGCGGTCTCGGACGCAGGAGGGCTCAGACGAGACACGACTGGCCGCCCTGGCCCTGCTGAAGGACCACGATGTGGAGGCGGTCGACCAGATCGCGATCTTCGCTCGGCACAGCGAGTCCGTCGAGGTCCGGCGTGCGGCCCTGCATGATTTGGCTCGCTGCGCCATCGCCTTGTGGGATGAGCCGAACTCCCGGTGGACCAATGCGCGGATCGCGGAGTTCGTGCGCGAGCGCGCCGTTGCGGACCAGGAGCCGGAGGTCCGCGTCGCCGCCCTTGAAGCACTCTCCGGGCCCTACTTGCTGATGGATCGCCCCGCGGCCGTCGAGTTCTTCCGGAACCGCGCGGTGCACGACCCGGCAGCCGAGGTGCGGAGCTCGGCCCTGGGCGATCTCTACTTCGCCTCCGGCGGCGACTTCGACCAATGTCCGTTCGTCATCGAACGCATCCGCCAAGAGTCCGAGCCCGGAGCCCTGGCCCGGGCCATCCATATGCTCTCGATGTGGATGGCGGACCCGGGCTGGGACACCTACGCGGACGGAGGAAGGGCACTCCTCATCGACCATGCCGCCCGACACACCGCTCCCGAGGTCCGGGCGGCGGCTGTGGCCGCACTGGACGTCATCGACGCCCCCACAGCACGCCTGTTGGTCCGGCTGGCCCGCGAAGACGCGTCCGAGGCCGTGCGCACCGCAGCGGTCGAGGCCCTCATCGGGTACCCGGACTGCGACACCCTGCTCACCGACCGGGCCGCCCACGACCCCCACCCCACCGTCCGCCGCACCGCCCTCCTCGCGGCCGTCCGCCACGCCCCCGACGACTCCGCGACCCTCGCCCTGCTCGCCGACCGCGCCGCCCACGACGGCGACGACGACCTGCGCGAGTGGGCGCGCGGCCTGCATGACGCGCTCAAGCCGGAGTGATCCGCGCTCAGTCCAGCCGGACCGCGCCCCGCACCGGGTCCCTCAGGTCCGTGCCCCCGGTCAGCCAGCGCTCCTCCAGCGCCGACGCACCGTGCACGCGCTTCCACGCGGCCTCGTTCGGGGTCATCGGGAGGAGGGGCAGGAAGTGGACGGGGTCCATGGGGTCGGCCAAGGCCAGGTCGGCCACCAGAGCCCCCGGTTCGCCGACCAGGACGGAGGTGAAGGGGGCGGACGGCCACAGCGGCTCGCCGGTGTCCAGGGACGCGCCGGGGGCGACCACGACGCCCTCGACCTGGGGGGAGGCGGCGAGGACAGCCAGGGGGCGGAGCACCTGGTCGGTGTCGGCGCGGCCGGCGCGCAGGGTGAGGAGCAGTTCGGCGCGCGGGCCGCGGACCGGGTCGGCGAGCGCGGCGGTCGGGTCGGTCATGGGTTGGGCGGACATGCCGAGGGTGGCGTAGCGCACCAGCGCGCCGCCGCTGCCGCCGCCGTCCGCGTCGGTGTCCACCGCCGGGAAGCGCAGGACTTCGACGCGGTCGGTTCCCAGGAAGGTCACCGAGGCGCGGGCGTCCGGCTCGCCGAGGGCTTCGCGCAGTCTGGCCTCGACCAACTCCAGAACTTCTGCCATGCGGCGAGCATAGAACGCGTAAGGAACGGGCAGGCAACGGGATTGGGCCTTGATCGGCTGCTACCCTGGCGGTCTGGTCGGGACGGCATGCCGGGCACGCCCTCCGGTCCCGACGAGTGAAGACGTCCCTCACGGGGGACCGGCCGGAGGAGGTGGGGCTGCGATGGGTCGAAGTCGATCGTGCAGTACCAGCGGCTCTTCCGCCCGGGTCCGCTTTCGCTGACCCAGCCCCGCAGACTCTGGTCCGCAGACCCTGCTCCGTAGCCCCTGATCCCAGATCCGGTCCCGCCGAGGGATCGGGGAGCCGCGGACGGGAATCGCGGACCGGGGGGGGCCGCGGACCGGGGAATTCCCCGCCCCGCTCGGGGAAGACGAGTCCTGACCCCGCCGGGTCCGGGCTTCCGGGCCCGCGCACCACGTGACCCGCCCCGTACAGAGCTGTACGGCTGACGGCGTACGAGGCGCACGCGTCCCGGGTCTCGCGCTCACGCGGCACCCCGCCGCGTACACCGTGCGAGGCGCGCACGACGGAAGAGCAGCACACCGGCCCCGCACACCCGCCGGACCGGTTTTCGCCAGTCGCAGCAGATGCCTGCTGTAGCGAACGTCTGTAGCGAACGCCGTCATGCGAGACCCGCGGTGCCGCCCGCTTTGCGGACGTCAGTGATCTGCCCGTCGTGACCGGTGGTCAGGGATCGGACGCCCTCGTTCCGGGCTGTGCCACGCCCCGCCGACGGCCCCTTTCGTGAAGGAGCCCGCCATGTCGATGATCCGCGACCTGCGCGCAGTCGTGCGCCCCTCCCTGCGCCGGAGCGGCCAGGGCCCGTACAACGGGTACAACTCCTACGACGCCACCCGCGACCCCTCGGCCTCCACTGCGGTCGTGGACTGCGCCGCCTACCGCGACGGGCGGCGGCAGCCCGGGGAGAAGTGCCTGACCCCCCGCGAGGCGATGCGCCGGGTGCGCGACGACGGCGGATTCGTGTGGATCGGGCTGCACGAGCCGACGGAGAAGGAGTTCGCCGGGATCGCGGCCGAGTTCGGGCTGCACCCGCTGGCCGTCGAGGACGCCGTGCACGCCCACCAGCGGCCCAAGCTGGAGCGGTACGACGACACGCTGTTCACCGTCTTCAAGACCATCCACTACGTGGAGCACGCCGAGCTGACCGCGACCAGCGAGGTCGTGGAGACCGGCGAGGTGATGTGCTTCACCGGCCAGGACTTCGTGATCACCGTCCGGCACGGCGGGCAGGGCTCGCTGCGCAGCCTGCGCCACCGGATGGAGGGCGAGCCGGAGCTGCTGGCCAAGGGCCCGTCCGCCGTGCTGCACGCCATCGCCGACCATGTGGTGGACGGTTACATCGCGGTCGCCGACGCCGTGCAGACCGACATCGACCAGATCGAGATCGACGTCTTCTCGCCGCCCGCCAAGGGCAGCACCCGCGGCGCGGACACCGGGCGCATCTACCAGATGAAGCGCGAGATGCTGGAGTTCAAGCGGGCCGTCACCCCGCTGCTGCGGCCCATGCAGTTGCTCAGCGAGCGGCCGATGCGGCTGGTGGACCCCGACATCCAGAAGTACTTCCGGGACGTGGCCGACCACCTGGCCCGGGTGCAGGAGCAGGTCGTCGGCTTCGACGAGCTGCTGAACTCCATCCTCCAGGCCAACCTGGCGCAGGCGACCGTCGCGCAGAACGAGGACATGCGCAAGATCACCTCCTGGGCGGCGATCGTCGCCGTGCCGACGGCGGTCTGCGGCGTGTACGGGATGAACTTCGACCACATGCCGGAGCTGCACTGGCGCTACGGCTATCCGATGGTGCTGGTCGGGATCATCGGCGTCTGCCTGGCCATCCACCGCACGCTCAAGCGCAACGGCTGGCTGTGAGCCGACGGGCGGGAAGGGCCCGGGGATAGGCTGCCGGGCATGACGGACACGCCGACGCCCACCCCCTCGCCCGAGCTGCTCGACCGGGCCCTGGCCGAGGAGGCCACCAGGAAGTCCGGGCTGATCTGGGTGCGCGGCTCGGGTCCCGCGCGGGCGCTGTGGCACGTCTGGCACGAGGGTGCGGCGTACGTGGTCGGCGACGGGCCCGGCGAGCAGCCGCTGCCCGGACTGGCGGACGGCTCGACCGCCGAGGTCACGGTGCGCAGCAAGGACACGGGCGGCCGGATCGTCGGCTGGACGGCCGAGGTGAGCGAGCAGCCGCCCGGCTCTGAGGGCTGGCAGGCGGCGGTGGGCGAGCTGAAGGGGAAGCGGCTCAACGCCCCGGACGCCGAGACGATGACCGAGCGGTGGGCGCGCGAGTGCCGGGTGCTGCGGCTGGCCCCGCGTGCCGTCTCCGCCGCGCCGCCGGACGGCTCGCGGGCCGCCGTACCGCTGCCGTCCCCGGCCACCACCCGCCGGCCGGTCCCGCCGGCCCTGCCCCGGCTGCTGTTCCGCAAGCGGAGGAGGCCGTAGGTACGCGGTCAGCCCGTGGTGCGCGGGAGCTGGCGGCCGTAGTCGACGGACTCGTCCTCGCCCGGCTCCTCCAGCGGGAAGTCGGTGTTCCAGTCGGAGAGCGTGACCACCCCGGCCTTGCCGCCGCGCACCAGCTTGAGCGGGTACGGCTTGCCCTCCAGGGAGACGTCCAGGGTGCCGCCCTCGCCGCCCGCTCCGCCGGCGACCTTGATGGTGCGCACGCCGCCGATGCTGTCCCGGTCGCCCTTGTGCAGGTCGCCGTGGAGCTCCAGCAATCCGCCCAGCAGGGTGTTCATCTCGGTGAAGCCGCGGAGCTGCTTGTACGAGGGGTCGTCCTCGGGCACCTTCACGTACTTGCCGCCGAGCTTCTCGGCCGCCTCCCGGTCGGTCTGCGAGGGGCTGCCGGTCCCGTCCTCGCCGTGCGTCCAGAAGTCGGCGTCCGCCTTCAGGTACATCACGTCGCCGACCCGCAGCAGTTCCAGGGTGGTGTTGGCGGTGGCCACCGACCCGGCCGCGCCGGCCTCCTTGAGCCGCATGTCCAGCTTGTAGGTGCCGCCCTTGCTGACCAGGCTGCCGGCCAGCCGGACCGCCCGCGCGCCGCCCACCGCGGTGCGGGCCTTGGTCTCGATCTGCCCGGCGGTCAGCCGGCCCACCCCGTTGGTGCCGGCGTCCGGGTCCGGCGGCGGCTCCTCCGCGCAGGCGGTGAGGACCGCCGCGAGCCCGGCGCACAGCGCCACGGGCAGCGCGGCCCGGCGGGCGCGCGGAACCGGGGGGAGGGTCGTCAACACTCTGCCTCTCGTCACGGACACCGGGCACGCGGGGAGGCCCGGCCGGGCGCCGCCACCAGGGCACGGCCCCGCGCGGGGGCTGCCACGAGGGGCGGCAGACCGCAGCGTACCGGTGCCGCGGCGGCGCGCCGCCGGGGGCCGTACGGACGCCCCGCCTGGGCGGCCCGCAGCCCCAAGGGCTAGCCTGAACCGCACGGACCTGTGGGTTTCAACGGCGTGCGTCGGTACTCCCGGCGAAGGACGCGCCCGACACGGAGGGAGGCGCGGAGCATGGCCGCGGGCGCTCCTCGGATCTTCGTGTCGCACCTGGCCGGCGTACCGGTGTTTGATCCCAACGGCGACCAGGTGGGCCGGGTGCGCGACCTGGTCGCGATGCTGCGGGTGGGCCGCCGGCCGCCGCGGCTGCTGGGCCTGGTGGTCGAGGTGATCGGCCGGCGGCGGATCTTCCTGCCGATGACCCGGGTGACCGGCGTGGAGTCCGGCCAGGTCATCACCACCGGGGTGCTCAACGTGCGCCGCTTCGAGCAGCGGCCGACCGAGCGGCTGGTGCTGGGCGAGCTGCTGGACCGCCGGGTGAAGCTGGTCGAGGACGACGCCGAGGTCACCGTGCTGGACGTGGCCATCCAGCAGTTGCCGGCCCGCCGCGACTGGGAGATCGACAAGGTCTTCGTGCGCCGGGGCGGCGGCGGGGCGCTGCGCCGCCGGGGCGAGACGCTGACCGTGGAGTGGTCCGCGGTGACCGGCTTCACCCTGGAGGAGGAGGGCCAGGGCGCGGAGAACCTGGTCGCCACCTTCGAGCGGATGCGCCCGGCCGACCTGGCCAACGTGCTGCACCACCTCTCCCCCAAGCGGCGCGCCGAGGTGGCCGCCGCGCTGGACGACGACCGGCTGGCCGACGTGCTGGAGGAGCTGCCGGAGGACGACCAGATCGAGATCCTCGGCAAGCTGAAGGAGGAGCGGGCCGCCGACGTGCTGGAGGCGATGGACCCGGACGACGCGGCCGACCTGCTCTCCGAGCTGCCCGAGGACGACAAGGAGCGGCTGCTCACCCTGATGCGCCCGGACGACGCCGCCGACGTGCGGCGGCTGCTGTCGTACGAGGAGCGCACCGCGGGCGGTCTGATGACCACCGAGCCGATCGTGCTGCGCCCCGACGCCACGGTGGCCGACGCGCTGGCCCGGGTGCGCCGCCAGGACCTCTCCCCCGCGCTGGCGGCGCAGGTGTACGTGTGCCGGCCGCCGGAGGAGACGCCGACCGGCAAGTACCTGGGCACGGTGCACTTCCAGCGGCTGCTGCGCGACCCGCCGTTCACCCTGGTGTCGGCGATCGTCGACACCGACCTGGGGCCGCTGGCCCCGGACACCCCGCTGCCGGTGGTGACCTCGCACCTGGCCGCGTACAACCTGGTCGCCGCCCCGGTGGTGGACGACAGCGGCTCGCTGCTGGGCGCGGTCACCGTGGACGACGTGCTGGACCACCTGCTGCCGGACGACTGGCGGGAGACGGAGTTCCACGCCCAGGAGGAGGACGGGCCGGGCTTCGGCCCCGGTCTGCCGTCCGCGGGAGGCCGGCCGGACCCCGCCGGATCAGCCCCGTCACCGGAGGTGGCCCGTGGCCGCTGAGCGCACCCCGCAGGAGCGGCCCGGGCCGCGGATCCGGCTGGACCAGCCGCGCGAGCGGCGGCCCCGGCTGCTGCCGACGTACGACCCGGAGGCGTTCGGGCGGCTGTCGGAGCGGATCGCCCGCTTCCTGGGCACCGGGCGGTTCATCGTCTGGATGACGGTGGTGATCATCCTGTGGGTGGTGTGGAACGTCTCCGCGCCCGCGCACCTGCGGTTCGACAACTACCCGTTCATCTTCCTCACCCTGATGCTGTCCCTCCAGGCGTCCTACGCGGCGCCGCTGATCCTGCTGGCGCAGAACCGCCAGGACGACCGGGACCGGGTCAACCTGGAGCAGGACCGCAAGCAGAACGAGCGCTCGATCGCCGACACCGAGTACCTGACCCGGGAGATCGCCGCGCTGCGGATGGGTCTGGGCGAGGTGGCCACCCGGGACTGGATCCGCTCCGAGCTGGAGGACCTGGTGCGCGACCTGCGCGAACTGGAGGACCTCAAGGAGTACAAGGACCTCAAGGATCTCGATCGCGCCGCCGACGAGCGGCGCGGGGTATTCCCGTCGGGTCGTTCCCGGGCGAGTGACGAAGGCGACCGCTGACGGGCTTTCCGGCGGAGGGCCGCAGCGCCGTACCATTTGCCCATGGCTACGGAAGACGCGGTGCGCGAAGCGCTGGCGACGGTGAACGACCCTGAGATCAACCGGCCTATCACCGAGCTGGGCATGGTCAAGTCGGTGGAGATCGGCGCGGACGGGGCGGTCGCGGTCGCGGTCTACCTGACGGTCTCCGGCTGCCCGATGCGCGATACCATCACCGCGCGGGTGACCGAGGCGGTCTCCCGCGTCGAGGGCGTCACCACGGTGGCGGTCGAGCTCGACGTGATGAGCGACGAGCAGCGCAAGGAGCTGGCGGCGGCGCTGCGCGGCACCACCGCCGAGCGGGAGGTGCCGTTCGCCAAGCCCGGCTCGCTGACCCGGGTGTACGCGGTGGCGTCCGGCAAGGGCGGCGTCGGCAAGTCGTCCGTGACGGTCAACCTCGCGGCGGCGATGGCCGCCGACGGGCTGAAGGTCGGCGTGGTGGACGCCGACATCTACGGCCACAGCGTGCCGCGGATGCTGGGCGCGGACGGCCGGCCCACCCAGGTCGAGAACATGATCATGCCGCCGTCGGCGAACGGCGTGAAGGTGATCTCCATCGGCATGTTCACCCCGGGCAACGCGCCCGTGGTGTGGCGCGGCCCGATGCTGCACCGGGCGCTCCAGCAGTTCCTGGCGGACGTGTACTGGGGCGACCTGGACGTGCTGCTGCTGGACCTGCCGCCGGGCACCGGCGACATCGCCATCTCGGTCGCCCAGCTCGTGCCGAACGCCGAGATCCTGGTCGTCACCACCCCGCAGCAGGCGGCCGCCGAGGTCGCCGAGCGGGCCGGCTCGATCGCGGTGCAGACGCACCAGAAGATCGTCGGCGTGGTGGAGAACATGTCGGGCCTGCCCTGCCCGCACTGCGACGA
Source organism: Streptomyces solincola (assembly GCF_002982015.1). Classification (GTDB taxonomy): domain Bacteria; phylum Actinomycetota; class Actinomycetes; order Streptomycetales; family Streptomycetaceae; genus Streptomyces; species Streptomyces solincola. Next base: position 3,256 of record NZ_PVLV01000054.1, on the reverse strand, counting down.
GATGGTGGACGTCTTCGGCACCGGCGGCGGCCAGGTGGTCGCCGACGGGCTGACCCGCACCACCGGCGCGACCGTGCCGGTGCTGGGGCAGATCCCCATCGACGTACGGCTGCGCGAGGGCGGCGACGAGGGCCGCCCGGTGGTGCTGTCCGACCCGGACTCCCCGGCCGGCGCGGCGCTGCGCTCCATCGCGGGCAAGCTCGGCGGCCGCCAGCGCGGCCTGTCCGGCATGTCGCTGGGCATCACCCCGCGCAACAAGTTCTGACCCGGTCACGGCGAAGGGGCGGTCCCGTGCGACGGGACCGCCCCCTTTCGCTCGCCCTGCCGGCTCAGGTGTACGCGGCGAGGTCCTCGACCACGGCGAAGCCCAGGCCGTAGGCGCTCATGCCCCGGCCGTACGCGCCGAGGTGCGCGCCGCCGGCGGTGGTGCCGGCCAGCACCCAGCCGAACTCCGACTCGCGGTAGTGGAAGGGCACCGGGACCCCGTCGACCGGCAGCGTCAGGGTGGTCCACTCTGGGCCGCCGAGGTCGTCGGCCAGGGCGAACGCGGCCTCGGTCTGCTGCTCCAGCCAGTCGTCGCGCAGCGCGTGGTCGAGCTGCGGCGGCCAGGTGTAGGCCAGCAGGCCCGAGCCGGCCAGCCAGGCGGCCGAGGAGACGCTGGTGGCGTCCAGCACGCCGGTGCCGTCGCCGGTGCGGCGCACCGGGCTGGCGGCGACGGTGACCACGGCGGCGAACCGCTCGTCGTCCGGTCCCGAACCGTCCGGCCTTATCGCCGGCTCCTCGCCGTGGCCGGTGGTGCCGTGCTGCACCGTGCCGTCGGCGGAGACGCCGACCTGCATCAGCCAGCGCGGGCCGGTGAACGCCGCGTCCAGGCCGTACCAGGGGAAGGCGGCCCGCACGAAGCCGTCGGCCACCTGCCGGCGGGCGGCCTCGACCCCGGCGGACGCGGCTGGTTCGGGGCTGGGGGTGGGTCCGGGCGCGGGGCCCGCGGTCCCCACCCGACTCGTCGTCTCCATCTGCCCGGCCGCCTCCTCGTTCCGTGGAGTCCGGCGCGGACCGTCCCACGGGGGGACTCGCAACCGGACAGATGGAGAGGATAGCCACCCGGGGCGGGCGGATACCGGAAGGCCGGGCTGCGGGCCTGTCCCGGGCCGCGCCCGCGGCGGGCCCTAGGTGGCGTCGGAGTCGAACGGCGGGCGGTCGCCGCCGGCCGGCGGGTCGGTGCGCTTGCGCAGGTCGGGAGCGCCGGAGCTGCCGTTGACGGCGGCCGGGACGGACGGCTCGGAGGCGGGGAGGCCGTTGACCGCGTCGGCGACGTCGCCGATCTCCTTGCGCAGGTCGAAGCTGCTGCGGACGTCCTTGAGGTCCTCGTTCTCGGAGAGCTGCTTGCGGATGAACGCCTTGGGGTTGAGGTCCTCGAACTCGAAGTCCTTGAACTCGGGGCCCAGCTCGCTGCGGATGTCGTGCTTGGCGTTCTCCGAGAAGTTGCGCACCTTGCGGACGAATCCGGCGACGTCCTGGATGACCTTGGGCAGCTTGTCCGGGCCGAAGATGAGCACGGCGAGGACCACGAGCACCACCAGCTCCAGCGCGCCTATGTCGTTGAACACCGTGCCGCTCCTCCACGAAGGTCCGCCGGGGCCGCCCCGGTCCGGTTCCGGGGCACGCCGGCCCGGTCCACGGTACCTGCCCGGGCCGCCGCGGCGGTACCGGCCGAGGGGCCCGGGGTCCCAGGGCCCGGGACTCCGGGGGTCCGGACTCCCGAGGTCAGTCGGCGGCCCGGGGTCAGCCGGCGCCGGGGGTCAGCCGGCGCCGGGGGTCAGCCGGCGCCGGGGGTCAGTCGGCGCCGGGGGTCAGTCGGTGGCGGAGCCCAGGGTCAGGGTCCGGGTCTCCTCACGGCCGTTCCGCTCCACGGTGAGGCGCAGCCTGTCGCCGGGACGGTGGGCGCGGATCTTGACGATCAGCTCCTCGCCGCTGTGCACCCGCTCGCCGTCCACCTGGGTGATCACGTCTCCCGGGCGGACGCCGGCCTTGGCGGCGGGGCCGCCGGGCACCACCGACGCCGCGCCGTCCTGGCCCTTCTCGCCGACCCGCGCGCCGTCACCGGTGAACTTCATGTCCAGGCTGACGCCGATCACCGGGTGGGTGGCCTTGCCGGTGTTGATCAGCTCCTCGGCGACCCGCCGGCCCTGGTTGACGGGGATGGCGAAGCCGAGACCTATCGACCCGGCCGGGCTGCGCTCGGTCCCCGGGCCGCCGTCGGCGGCCCGGATGGCGCTGTTGATGCCGATGACCCGGCCGCCGGAGTCGACCAGCGGGCCGCCGGAGTTGCCCGGGTTGATCGGGGCGTCGGTCTGAAGCGCGTCCACATAGGAGACGTCGCTGCCGTCCTCCTCCTCGCCGCCCGCGGTGATCGGCCGGCCCTTGGCGCTGATGATCCCGGAGGTCACGGTGTTCTGGAGGTCGAAGGGGGCGCCGATGGCGACCACCGGGTCGCCGACCCGGACGTCGTCGCTGTTGCCCAGCGGCAGCGGCTTCAGCCCGGACACGCCCTTCACCCGGATCACGGCCAGGTCGTAGCCGGCGTCCTTGCCGACCAACTCGGCGGTGGCGCTCTCGCCGCCGCTGAAGGTGACGGTGATCTGCCCGGAGCTGCCGGAGGGGTCGACCACATGGTGGTTGGTCAGGATGTGGCCGCGCCGGTCGAGGACGAAGCCGGTGCCGGTGCCCTGATCGCCGTCGCCGCTGACGTGGATGGTGACGACGCCGGGCAGCGCGCCGGCCGCGATGCCGGCGACGCTGTCCGGCGCGCGGCCGGTGTCCCCGGGGGCCGCCTGTGGCAGCTCGACGGCGGTGATCCCGCCGGTGCGCTCCAGGTACGCGCCGACCGCGCCGCCGACCACCCCGGTGAGCGCGGCGAGCGCCACCGCCGCGGCGATCCACGCCACCCGCCGCCGCCGGGGGCCGCCCGGTGCGCCGGGGCCGCCCGGTGCCCCGGGGCCGCCCGGGTGCGTGAGCGGCTCCCGCGCCGCCGCGCCCGGGGCGCCCCACGGGTCGTAGCGCACCCAGGGCGCGGCCGACCGCTGCGGCACCGAACCGGGCGGGACGGCGGGCCGCGGGACGGGCCCGTGCTCCGGCTGCCGCGGTACGGGGTGGGGCGGCGCCGGCGCGGGTGCGTACCCGGGAGCCGGAGCCGGTACGGGTGCGGGGGCCGCGGCGGGGGCGGCCGCCGGGCGCTGCACGGAGGGTGCGGGCG
>NZ_PVLV01000549.1 GCF_002982015.1 Streptomyces solincola | reverse complement strand
CCTGTGGAGGTGGTGGCGCGGGGGTGTCGCGGGTGGCGTGTCCGCGTCAGAATCTACGCGCGTTGTCTTCAGGTTGTCCGTGTGTTCGCGCGTGAAGGGGATCGGCGATGGGGCTTGACCGCAGGGCGTTTCTGGGAAGGTCGGCGGCGGCCGGCGCAGGGGTGGCGCTGGCGGGCGGCGCGGTGAGCGGGGAGGCGGCTGCCGCGGCGCCGGCGGAGCGCACGGGGCGGCCGGGGCGGGAGCGGAGGTACGCGTTCACCGTGATGGGCACCACCGATCTGCACGGCAATGTCTTCAACTGGGACTATTTCACGGATCGGGAGTTCGACGACAAGGCCCGCAACGATGTGGGTCTGGCGAAGATCTCGACGCTGGTGAAGCGGGTGCGACGCGAGCGGGGGCGGCGGAACACGCTGCTGATCGACGCGGGTGACACCATTCAGGGCACCCAGTTGTCGTACTACTACGCGAAGGTGGATCCGATCACCGCGCGGCGTGGTCCGGTGCATCCGATGGCGCAGGCGATGAACGCGATCGGCTATGACGCGGCGGCGCTGGGGAACCACGAGTTCAATTACGGGATTCCGGTGCTGCGGAAGTTCGAGGAGCAGTGCGATTTCCCGCTGCTGGGGGCGAACGCGCTGGACGCGAAGTCGCTGCGGCCGGCGTTCGCGCCGTACAGCATGCACCGGTTGCGGACGCCGTGCGGACGGGACGTGCGGGTGGCGGTGCTGGGGCTGACGAACCCGGGGATCGCGATCTGGGACAAGGCGAACGTGGCCGGGAGGATGGTGTTCCCGGGGCTGGAGGAGCAGGCGGCGAAGTGGGTGCCGCGGCTGCGCTCCATGGGCGCGGACGTGGTCTTCGTGTCGGCGCACTCGGGGTCGAGCGGGACGTCGTCGTACGGGGACCAGTTGCCGTACGTGGAGAACGCGGCGGCGCTGGTGGCCCGGCAGGTGCCGGGGATCGACGCGATCCTGGTGGGTCACGCGCACACCGAGATCCCGGAGTACCGGGTGGCGAACGAGGAGACGGGCCGTGAGGTGGTGCTGTCGGAGCCGCTGAAGTGGGGGCAGCGGCTGACGCTGTTCGACGTGGACCTGGTGTGGTCGCGGGGCCGGTGGACGGTGGAGAAGGTGGCGGCCGAGGTGCTGAACTCCAACACGGTGGAGGAGGACCCGGCGATCGTGCGGCTGCTGGGGGACGAGCACCGCAAGGTGGTGGCGTATGTGAACCAGGTGATCGGTACGTCGACGGCGGCGATGTCGACGGTGGACGCGCCGTGGAAGGACGAGCCGATCATCGACCTGATCAACCATGTGCAGGCGGAGACGGTGAAGGCGGCGCTGGCGGGTGGGGAGTTCGCCGCGCTGCCGGTGCTGTCGCAGGCGTCGTGCTTCTCGCGGACGGCGCGCATCCCGGCCGGGCAGGTGACGATCAAGGACGCGGCGGGGTTGTACCCGTTCGAGAACACGCTGGAGGCGCGGGTGCTGACCGGCGCGCAGCTCAAGGACTATCTGGAGTTCTCGGCGCGGTACTACGTGCGGACGCCGGCGGGTGGGCCGGTGGACACCGCGAAGCTGACGAACGCGGACGGCATCCCGGACTACAACTACGACGCGGTGTCGGGTGTGACGTACGAGGTGGACGTGGCGAAGCCGGCGGGTGAGCGGATCGCGAAGCTTTCCTTCGAGGGGCAGCCGGTGGATCCGGCGGCGCGGTTCGTGCTGGCGGTGAACAACTACCGGGCGTCGGGTGGCGGGGCGTTCCCGCATGTGGCGGCGGCGCAGCAGGTGTGGTCGAACTCGGAGGAGATCCGGAACACGATCATCCAGTGGGTGCAGGCGAAGGGGACGGTGGATCCGGGCGCGTTCGCGTCGGTGGGCTGGCGGCTGACGCGGGAGGGCGTGCCGGTGTTCTGACGCCGTCCGGCGTCCCGGGGCCCCGCGGCCCCGGGGCCCGGGTCAGCGCAGCGGGGTGAGCGGGGGGTGGGC
>NZ_PVLV01000548.1 GCF_002982015.1 Streptomyces solincola | reverse complement strand
CCCCCGCCGGCCCGCCGCCGAACTCCCGGCCGCCCCAGCGCGGCGGCCGCGGCGGCCCCAACACCAGGGGACTGCTGATCGGCGCGATCGCCGTGGTCGCGGTCGTGGTGGCGGGCATCACCGTGGCCCTGCTCACCAACGGCTCGGACAAGGACAAGTCCGACCAGGCCGCCGCCGAATCCACCGCCCCCGAGAAGCCCGGCGACACGTCGCCGAGCGCCGAGCCCTCCCCCTCCGGCTCCGCGTCCGAGGAGCCGGCCGAGCTCCCCAAGCAGGACGCCGCCACCCTCCAGCTCGGCGCGCCGGCCCAGCTCGGCACGGACGTCAAGGGCGCGCAGGGCGTCAACGGCGCGTATGTGATGTTCAACGGCCCCGGCGGCTCGGCCAGCTGGTCGGCGAAGGTCCCCGAGGACGGCGAGTACACGCTGTACATCACCTACTCGGTGCCCGGCAAGGACGCGAAGACCTCGCTGACCGTCAACGACGAGCAGCCGCGCGGCATCAACATGAAGAACTTCGCCCACGCCAAGGAAGGCGACTGGGAGAAGGGCTGGACCCGCACGTACTCGTACGTGAACCTCAAGCAGGGCGACAACAACCTCAAGATGTCCTGCGAACAGGGCGACACCTGCGACGCCTACATGGACCAGGTGTGGCTGGTGAAGGGCCGCGTCGAGTAGCCGCGGCCCCGGCCTCACGCCCTCACGCCGCCGCCGTGTCCTCCGACACGGTGACCGCCGCCAGCAGCTCCGCGTACGCGCCGTGGTCGAACTCGCCGGCGACGGGGGCCAGGACGGTGGCGGCGGACAGGGCGACCGCGCGGACCAGCCGGCCGGGCCAGTCCAACCCCTCGACCAGGCCGGACAGCAGACCGGCCACCGCGGAGTCGCCCGCCCCGGTGGGGTTGCCCCGCACCGGGCGCGGCGGGGCCGCCCGCCAGGCGCCGTCCGGGGTGAGGGCGAGCAGCCCGTCCGGACCGAGCGAGGCGACCACCGCGCGGGCGCCGCGGCGGCGGGCGTCCCGGGTCGCACGCAGCGGCTCGCGGGCGCCGGTGAGCGCGGCCAGCTCCTCGGCGTTGGGTTTGACCAGGTCGGGGCGGGCCGCGACCCCCCGGCGCAGCGGTTCGCCGCTGGTGTCCAGCAGGACGGGGACGCCGGCCGTCCGGGCGCGGCGCACCAGGTCCGCGTACGCCCCGACGTGCACGCCCGGCGGCAGGCTTCCGCACAGCGCCACCGCGTCCGCGCCGGCCAGCAGCTCCTCGTACGCGGAGAGCAGCGCGGCCCACTCGGCGGGCGAGACGTGCGGTCCTGGCTCGTTGAACTGGGTGGTGTCCCCGCTCGCGGAGTCCACGACGGCGACGGTGCGCCGGGTGGCACCGGCGACCGGCACCAGCGCGTCGCGCACCGGCAGCGGGGCGAGCAGCCCGCGCAGCGCCTCCCCGGCGGGCCCGCCGGCGAAGCCGGTGACCACCGCCTCGTGGCCGAGCGCGGCCAGCACCCGGGCGACGTTGACGCCCTTGCCGCCCGGCCGCTCGGCCACCTCCCGCACCCGGTGCGAGGCGTGCGGCACCAGGGAGCCGACCGTGTAGGTGACGTCGAGCGCGGTGTTGAGCGTGACCGTGAGGATCACCGGTGCACCCCCGAGACGTGCGCGACGACCCGAGACGTGCGCGCTGGCTTCCGTATCCGGTTCTGATCATGCCAAACCGGAGCCGTCCCGCCCACCCCACGGCCGCCGACCGGCGCCCCCGGACCGCCTCTGGACCGCGAGGACCGCCCCCGGACCGCCCTCGGGTCGCCCGGACCGCGTTCGGACCGCCCGGACCGGGTTCGGACCGCCCGGACCGCGTTAGGACCGCTCGGACCGCCCGAACCGGCGTCCGGCACCGGTGGCGGGGGCCTCAGACCCCCGCGGCCTCCTGCTCGCGCTCGCGCACCGCGGCGGCCTGCGGCGGCGCGACCACCCACTCGCCCTTGCGCATCACGCCGACCAGGGTGAAGTCGGCGTCCAGGACCACCAGGTCGGCGTCCTTGCCCGGCTCCAGGGAGCCGATCCGGTCGTCCATGCCGAGCAGCCTGGCCGGGTTGGCGGAGACGGCCCGCACCACGGACTCCACCGGGAGGCCGTCCACGGTGACCGCGCGGCGGAAGGCGGTGTCCAGGGTCAGGGTGGAGCCGGCGATCGAGCCGCCCTCGGCGAGGCGGGCGACCCCGTCGCGTACCTCCACCTCCAGCGGTCCGAGCCGGTAGCGCCCGTCGCCGAAGCCGGCCGCGTCCATCGCGTCGGTGATGAAGGCGACCCGGTCCGCGCCGGCCCGGTGGAACGCCAGCTCCAGCGCCGCCGGGTGCAGGTGCACCCCGTCGTTGATCAGCTCGACGGTGACCCGCTCGTCCTCCAGCAGCGCCGCGATCGGGCCGGGCGCGCGGTGGCCGAGGGCCGGCATCGCGTTGAAGAGGTGGGTGGCGACCGTCGCGCCCGCGTCGATCGCCTCCCTGGTCTGCTCGTAGGTCGCGTCGGTGTGCCCGACCGCCGCGATCACGCCCAGCTCGGCCAGCATCCGCACCGAGTCCAGGCCGCCCGGCAGCTCGGTGGCCAGCGTGACCATCCGGGCGTGCCCGCGCGCCGCGTCGACCAGCTTGCGGACCTCCGCCGGGTCCGGGTAGCGCAGCAACTGCTCGCTGTGCGCGCCCTTGCGGCACGGCGAGATGAACGGCCCCTCGAAGTGCACGCCCGCCAGGTCGCCCTGCTCGGCCAGCTCGGCCAGCTCTCCGGCCCGGTGGGCGAGGAAGTCCAGCTCACCGGTGACGGTGGAGGCCACCAGGGTGGTGGTGCCGTGGAGGCGGTGGGTGTGGACGCCCCGCAGGACCTCCTCAAGGGTGCCGGAGGTGAAGGACGCCCCGCCGCCGCCGTGGTTGTGCAGGTCCACGAAGCCGGGGACGACCCAGTGCCCGGGCAGGTCGTGCTGGTGCACGGCCGCGCCGTCCGGGAGGCGGTCGGCGATCCGGGAGCCCTCGACGACCACCCGCCCGTTCTCGACGGTCCCGGTCGGCAGCACCACGCGGGCGCCGGCGAGAACCTTGTGATCGGCCATCAGGCGGATACCTCCGAACTGGCGAGTAGGTCCCAGGCGAGGAGGCCCGCGCCCAGGCATCCGGCGGTGTCCCCGAGGGCCGCCGGCACGATGGCGGGCAGGCGCTGGAACGTCACCCGCTCCTCGACGGCCGCCCGCAGGGGTGTGAACAACGTTTCCCCGGCCTCCGCGAGCCCGCCACCGATGATCAGGGTGCGCGGGTCCAGCAGGGTGAGGGCGGTCACCAGTCCGTCGGCGAGTGCCCCCACCGCCTCCCGCCACACCCGTTCCGCGGCCGGATCTCCGGATTCCACGGCCTTGGCGCAGTCCGCCGCGTCCGCCTGCGCGTCGCCGCTGGCCGCCGCCCAGGCGCGGCTGACCGCCGACGCCGAGGCCAGCGTCTCCAGGCAGCCGCGCTGGCCGCAGCCGCACTGCGGGCCGCCGGGGCGCACCACGATGTGGCCGATCTCGCCCGCGTAGCCGTGCGCGCCGGCCTCGATGGCGCCGCCGATGCCGATGGCCCCGGCGATCCCGGTGCCCAGCGGCACGAACAGGAACCGGTCCGCGCCGCGCCCGGCCCCGACCCTTCCCTCGGCCAGCCCGCCGGCCCGTACGTCGTGCCCGAGCGCCACCGGCAGTCCGCCGAGCCGCTCGGACAGCAGCGCCCGCAGGGGTACGTCGCGCCAGCCCAGGTTCGCCGCGTAGACCGCCGTGCCGCTGTCCGGGTCCACGATCCCCGGCACGGCGACCCCCGCCGCGACCGCGCCCGTGCCGTAGGTGTCCCGCCCGTACGCGTACAGCTCGGCGGCGAAGCCGAGGATCGTCTCCACGACGGCGTCCGCCCCGCGCTCGCGTCCGGTGGCGCGCCGCGTCTCGTACAGCAGGGCCCCGTCGGCTCCGACCAGGGCGGCCTTCATCCCGGTGCCGCCCACATCGAGGGCGATGACGTGTCTCACGCGGACAGTGTCCCCCGGTCACCCGGGAAAGGTCTAGTCCACTCGCGCAGATTGTTGCCATCGCATACAAAACCCCGCCCAGGCGGCCGTACGAGCCCCGAGGGCGGAATCAGGCGGATCAAGCGTTGTGCAAGCGATACCCCAGTGGTGTAGACCTCATGCCCCGGTCTGGAAGAATTCCGGATCTGCGACAGCGACAGCGACGACGATGGGACCAGCGTGCAGCGCCGCCACTACGGAACACTCGCGGCGGTCGCCGCGCTGAGCATGGCCTTCACCCTCACCGGCTGCGGGGCCGGATCGGGCTCCGGCAACGATGTCACCCTGAAGCTGGTCGCCGCCGACTACGGCAGCGGCGAGGCCAACACCTCCCAGAAGTACTGGGACGACCTGGCCGCCGCCTTCGAGAAGAAGAACCCCGGCATCAGCGTCGAGGTGGACGTCCGCTCCTGGAAGGACGTCGACCGCGACGTCGCCGAGATGGTTGCGAACGACCAGGCCCCCGACATGGCGCAGATCGGCGCCTACGCGGACTTCGCCGCCGAGGACCGCCTCTACCGCACCGACGAGCTGCTCCCCATCCCCACCCAGGCCAACTTCCTGCCGCTGCTCAACCAGGCCGGCGAGGTCGACCGCGTGCAGTACGGCATGCCCTTCGCCGCCAGCACCCGGCTGCTGTTCTTCAACAGGAAGCTGTTCGCCGACGCCGGCCTCCAGCCGCCGAAGACCTGGGAGGACATCCGCGCCGCCGCGGCGAAGCTCAAGGCCGACGGGGTGACCTACCCCTTCGCCCTGCCGCTGGGCACCGAGGAGTCCCAGGCCGAGACGATGATGTGGATGCTCAGCGGCGGCGGGGGCTACCGCGACGCCGTCAACAGCGAGTACGACATCGACTCCGCGGCCAACGTCGAGACCTTCACCTGGCTGCGCGACAAGCTCGTCAAGCCGGGCCTGACCGGCCCCACCGCCCCCGGCCACCTGGACCGCCAGGCCGCCTTCGAGGCGTTCACCAAGGGCGAGGTCGGCATGCTCAACGGCCACCCCACCCTGATGGAGGCCGCCGAGAAGGCCGGCGTCGACTTCGGCATGGTGCCGCTGCCCAGCCCCGACGGCGCGGCCACCTCCTCGATGGGCGTGGCCGACTGGATGATGGCCTTCAAGCAGAACGGCCACCGCGAGGAGATCGGCCGCTTCCTTCAGTTCGTCTACCGCGACGAGAACGTCCTCGCCTTCTCCGACGCCTACGACATCCTCCCCGTCACGGTGACCGCCAGCACGGAGATGGAGAGCGACGCCAAGCACAGCAAGCTCAAGCCCTTCCTGGAGGAGCTGCCCACCTCCGAGCTGTACCCGGTCGGCAAGACCTCCTGGGCCAAGGTCAGCAAGAGCGTCAAGGCCAACATCGGCAAGGCCGTCACCGAGAACGGCGACCCCGAGGCCGTCCTCAGCGGCATAGCCAAGGAGGCCGCCGAGGCCGAGGCGGCGGAAGCGGCCACGTCCGCGAAGTAGACCTCGGGCGACGAGCGACCGGGCCCTGCGCACCCCCACTCCGGTACCGGCCGGCGGCCCCCCCCGCTCCGGTACGCCGGGCCCGGCGGCTCCTTCTCCGGCGCCCCCGCTCCGGTCCGCCGCCGGGCTCCGGCATCCGGCATCCGGGTGACTAGGCTGGTCGTATGACCGCCACCCCGCCGTCCGAGCCCGGCCCGCCGCCGCCTCCGGCCCCGCGCCCGGTCCGCGAGCTGACCGACCGGGACCGGGCCGTCATCGCGCTGGAGCGGCTCTCCTGGCCCGGGCCCGGAGCCAAGGAGCGGGCCATCCGGGAGCGGCTCGACCTCTCCCCGACGCGCTACTACCAGCTGCTCAACGCTCTGCTGGACGACCCCGCCGCGCTCGCCCACGACCCGGTCACCGTCAACCGGCTGCGCCGCCTGCGCGCCTCCCGCGAATCCCGCCGCTGACGGCCCGCGCGCAGGTGTGCCCGCCCCGGGCCGGGGATAGGTTCCCCGACATGGCCACCCCACCGCACCCCTGTCTCTTATACACATCT
>NZ_PVLV01000547.1 GCF_002982015.1 Streptomyces solincola | reverse complement strand
CACCGCGGCGGTCAGCTCCGCGTCGTCCCCCAGCACTTCCCACTACCTGTCCGTACCTGGCGGCGGGGTCCCGGGGGAGAATGTTGCACGTTCTACCGGACATGGACGTGATGCCGGGTGACCACGTAGCGTGCTGCTGCGCGCCGCGCGAGGCGGCGGCGGGGCGACCGCCGCCAGGTACGGACAGGTAGTGGGAAGTGCTGGGGGACGACGCGGAGCTGACCGCCGCGGTGCTCGCGGCGCAGGACGGTGACGAGGACGCGTTCCGTGCTGTGTACCGCGCCGTACACCCGCGGCTGCTCGGTTACGTACGCACGCTGGTCGGCGACGCCGACGCGGAGGACGTCGCCTCCGAGTCCTGGCTTCAGATCGCCCGCGACCTGGCCGGCTTCAGCGGGGACGCCGACCGCTTCCGCGGCTGGGCCGCCCGCATCGCGCGCAACCGCGCCCTGGACCACCTGCGGATGCGGGGCCGGCGGCCGGCCATCGGCGGCGACGAGACCGAACTCACCGACAAGCCGGCCGAGTCCGACACCGCGGACGAGGCCATGGAGGCGCTGGCCACCGGCCGCACCATGGACCTGATAGCGCAACTCCCGCAGGACCAGGCGGAGGCCGTCATCCTGCGCGTCGTCGTCGGGCTGGACGCCAAGAGCGCCGCCGAGACCCTGGGCAAGCGGCCCGGCGCGGTGCGCACCGCCGCGCACCGGGGCCTCAAGCGGCTCGCCGAACTGATGGACCCGGGCGGACGGCCCTCCTCCGGCGGCGCAGCCGATCCCGACGGCCCGCTGGACGGCGTACCGCCGCAGCGCCGCCACCGGGTGGGGTCGATGGCCCGGCCCGGTGTGACGCATTGGCGCTCGCGGACGCAGAAGGACATGTGATGGCCGACGAGCGGAACGCATGGCTCGACCATGACGCGGCGGAGAAGCTGCTGCGCGGCGAGCCCGTCCACCCCGCCGGCCCCCGCGCCGCCGACGCCGACCCGGCCCGCAGGCTGTCCCAGGCGCTGGCCGCCGTCCGCGCCGCGCACGCCCCGCAGCCCCCGCCGGGCCGGGAACTGCCCGGCGAGGCCGCCGCGCTCGCCGCCTTCCGCGCCGCGGCCGGGGAGAGGGAAGCCCAGGGCGCCGCGGCAACGGGCGACGCGACGGCCGCCGCCGGGAAAGCCCGCGAGGAGGCCCGCGACGAGCTGGGGCCGGTACGACTGGGGCCGCGCCCCGCCCGGCCCGCTCCCTCCCGGCGGGCCGGGAACTGGGCGCGCGGGCTGCGCTGGGGACTGGCCGCCTCCGTCGCCGGGCTCGCCGTCGGCGGGGTCGCCGTCGCCGCCGGCACCGGGGTGCTGCCCGTCCTGGGCAAGGCGCACGAACCGCTGCCCTCGGCCTCGGTGTCCGCCGCGCCGCCCTCCTCCGAGCCGCCCACGCCGGTCGCGCCCACCGGCTCCGGCGGTACGGACCCCTCCCCGCGCCCCTCGGACGGCGGCGCACCCGGCCCGGGGTCGCCCTCCCCGGAGGACTCCGCGCCCGGCCCCCGCGCCGGCGACCCGGAGGCCGACCCGCGCCGCCCCGGCGCCTCCGCCGCCACCCCCGGCGGACCGGAGGACGGTACGGCCCCCGAGCGGTCCGAGGGCCCCGGCGAGGACACCGCCGGCCCCGGCGAGCGCGACCGGGGGCAGCCGGACGCCGGCGCGGGCGCGACCTGGCTGGAGCGGACGGTGCGGGCCTGCCGCGACTACCGCTCCGGCAAGCTGGACCCGGACCGCACCGCCCTGCTGGAGTCCGACGCCCGCGGCCGCGCCAACATCGAGCGGTTCTGCGACCGGCTGCTGGACAGCCCGGCGGGCGGCGAGGACGACGGCGACGGCGAGGACGCCGGCCCCGGCGGCGGCACCTGGCACGACGGCGGCGGCCGGGACGGCGCCCCGGGCCGCGGCCACGGCGGCTCCGGCGCCCGGCCCTCGGTCACCCTGCGTCCCCTCGACCCCGCTCTGACCAGCGGTGTCACCAGGCTCACCGCCGGGGTGTGACGTTTTCCGGCCCGTCGGCGCAGTAGTAGGTGAGCCGACTGGTCATCGGCAGCGCACAGAGCCGGGGTTCCCCCCGTACCTTCGGCTTGGCGCACAGGCGCGGGCGGGACCTGGCTGGAGCGGACGGTGCGGGCCTGCCG
>NZ_PVLV01000546.1 GCF_002982015.1 Streptomyces solincola | reverse complement strand
CCTCATGCGCGCGCCCCCTCAGGAGCCCTGGGGCTGGCGGGCGTCGCCCGTGGACAGCCGGGGGCCGGTGGGGAGGAAGGCGGACCAGGCGGCGGGGACGGGCAGCGCCTGCACGTCCTTGTAGCCGAGGCGGTTCTGGGCCTGCTGGGCCTCGGCCGCTTGGGCCTCCTCGTCCCCGCCGGACCTGGGCGCGCCGATGCCGGCGTCGTCGGTGGCCATGTCGCCGTTGGACTGCAGGGCGTAGCGCAGTCCGGTGTCGGTGACCAGGAAGAGAAAGCCGGCGTCGGTGCGCTTGCCGGTGAACTGGCGGTACATCTGCCCGGACCCAGGGGTGACGTAGGCGCTGGAGGAGCCGGTCTGGAGCGGGGCGGGGAAGTCGTCGCCGGCCCAGGTGCTCAGGGTGGTGGAGCCGTTGTCGCGGTCCACCGCGCGCAGGACGTTGCAGACGGTGTTGCGGCTGCCCTCGGCGGTGGACGCCTCGTTGACGGGGTCGGGGGCCGAGTCGGGCCAGTGCAGGTCGGCGTCGAACGCCTTCTCCGGCTTGATGGCGAAGCCGCTGACCTCGGCGGCGCGGCCGCCCTGGCCGACGTCGACGGACTGGGGGCCGTTGAGCAGGAGCTTGGCGGTGAAGTCGGAGACGGGGGCGACGCGGTCGGCGAGCACCACGTAGGACTGGCGGCGGGTGCCGTCGGAGGCGGTGAGGACCATCCCGACCTTCGACTGCTTCGGGGTGAGGCCACCGGGGACGGAGGCGTCCGCGCCGGGGGTGCCGGGGATGGTGGGGAAGGCGATCTCGTCGCCCTGGTGGAGGGTCTTGAGCCAGTCGTCGGAGACGCGCTGGGGGGTGCGGCCCTGGCCGACGAGCAGGCGCAGGAGCGGTTCGTCCTGTTCGACGGGGTACGCGGTGCCGCCGGCGTCGACGATCCGGCGGACCTTGTCGGGGCCCTGGACGTAGAGGAGTTCGCCGCCGGTGAGGCGGTCGCGGTCGTCGGTGCGGCGTTCGTCGCGCGGGGCGAAGACGAAGGCGGCCTTCTGGATGGCCCGGCCCCCCTGGCCGGGCCGCTCGCACACGGCCCACCGCTTGGCCTTGCCGGCCTCCTTGGGGTCGGGCAGGCGGTCGGGGGCGTAGGGGATGCCGAGGGTCGCGCCGTGCGGGATCCTGCCGCTGTCGAGGACGGACTCGTCGACGTTGACGACCTTGCCGCCGTTCTGCTTGAGCAGCAGCTTGGCGGAGGACATGTTGAGCACCGGGTGGAGCTGGGTGCGGTCCCCGGTGCGCAGCACCACGTACCGGGTCGTCGACTTGCTGGCGATGATGACGTTCTCGCCGGGGGCGTCCCACCGCTGCGGGGCGACCGGCTTGAACATCCCCCACGCGGCGAACACCGCGAGCACCACGATGGCGACGATGGCGCCGGGCAGCACGCCGCGCAGCGGGCGGGGCGCGCCCTCCTCGGAGCCGCCGGGGTTCGGCTGCACGAACTGCGCGACCAGCCGCCGCTTCGCGAACGTGTAGGCGTTCAGTTCATCGCGTCGCGATGCCATGTGTCCCTTGTTCCTCTCCCCGTCGGACGGCCTGATGTCCCCGCGTACGCGCGGGAGTTCACGAGGCGGTGTGGCGGTCCGGCGGCCCGCGGCGGGTGCCGCCGCG
This sequence comes from Streptomyces solincola, assembly GCF_002982015.1. Classification (GTDB taxonomy): domain Bacteria; phylum Actinomycetota; class Actinomycetes; order Streptomycetales; family Streptomycetaceae; genus Streptomyces; species Streptomyces solincola. Next base: position 3,099 of record NZ_PVLV01000546.1, on the reverse strand, counting down.
GCCCGGACGCCCGTCGTGCCGCCCCTACTATGCCTGCCGCCGAACAGGGGACCGCGCTCAGGTAGGGTGATCGGCCGATGAGCGGACGGGGCCCGGTGAGCACGCGGGCTCGACAGACGCAGAGGGTTGCTGAGGGGGCCAGGCGGCGATGGGCACGGCGGCGACGCGTACACGTGAGGGGCGTTCCGGCGGCCGAAGGCCCGGTGGTCCCGGCGAGCGGTCCGGCCCTGCGCCCGCCCGGGGCGGAGCCCCGGCGTCCACCGCGCTGCGGCCGCTGCCGGGGTCCGGCAAGCTGGGCCCGGTCGAGCTGCGGCAGTTGGTATTGATCGAACTGGCCCTGGCCCTGGTGGCGGTGGGTCTGGCGGCCGGCGGCCCCTGGCTGGCGGCCGCCGCGACGGTGGCCGTCCTGCTGCTCCTGCTCGCGGTGATCCGCCGCCGGGGACGCCTGCTGCCGGACTGGCTGGCCTCCTCCTCGGCGCTGCGCGCCCGGCGCAGGTCCGCGCGCCCGGCCGGGCCGGACACCGACGCCTCGCTGGCCGTGGTGGCCGAGAGCCTGCCGGGCTTCGGCCCGTACCCGTACGTCGACCGCGAGCGCCGCACGGTGGGCATGCTCGGCGACGGGGCGTTCCTGACCGCGGTGGTGCGGATCGAGGCGAGCGGGCGCGCGCTGCGCCCGGCGTCCGGTTCGCGCGCCCTGCCGCTGTCCGTGCTGGGCGGGACGCTGGAAGTGGACGACATCCGGCCGGAGTCGGTCCAGCTGCTCCAGCAGGTCCGGCCGGCGCCGGCCCCGCACCTGCCGCAGCAGTCGGTGGCCCGGCTGTCGTACGCCCCGCTCCAACAGAGCACCGGCGCGCCCGCGCTGCGGGTGACCTGGGTGGCGGTGAAGCTCGACCCCGAGCTGTGCCGGGAGGCGATCGCGGCCCGCGGCGGCGGCCTGGCGGGCGCCCAGCGGTGTCTGGTGCGGCTGGCGGACCACGTGGCCAGCCGGCTGTCGGGGGTCGGTTTCCAGGCCGTCGTCCTGGACCAGGAGGAGCTGAACACCGCGGTGGCGATGGCGGCCTGCGCGAGCCCCCGGCTGGCCGGGCGTGCGGAGCGCGCGGACGGCTCGGCGCAGCGCCGGACGGCCGAGACGGCCCGGGTGTGGCGCTGCGACGACCGCTGGCACACGACGTACGCGGTGGGCCGCTGGCCGGAGTTGGGCCGTGCGGCGACTCCGCTGCCGGCCCTGGTGTCGCAGTTGACGTCCGTCCCGGCGTACGCGACGACGCTGTCCGTGACGCTGCGGCGCGGCGCCCGCCAGGGCACCGTGGAGGTGGCCGGGCACATCCGGGTGACCGGCGGTTCGGACTCCGAACTGGTCGGGGGGCGGCGGGCGCTGGAGGCTGCCGCGCGCTCCGCCAAGGTGGGGCTGCTGCGGCTGGACCGGGAGCAGTTGCCGGGTGCGCTGGCGACGCTGCCGCTGGGAGGGGCGCGATGAGGGGACGTACGGCCACGGGTGCGGCGGGCGCGGCGGGCCCGGTGCGCGGTGCGCGCGGGCTGTTCCGGTCCCGGCACGCCGGGCACTTCCTGCCGGCGGACCATCTCAGCGCGCTGTCCATGCCGGTCGGCGACGACGGGGTGGTGATCGGTGACGACGGGCAGGGCCGGCCGCAGATGATCGGCTTCCACCGGGCGACGCCGTACGACGTGCTGCTGATCGGCGGGTTGTGGACGGCGCAGGTGCTCGCCCTGCGGGCGGCCGGCACCGGGGCGCGGGTCGCCGTGGAGACGGGCCGTGCGCGGGAGTGGACCACGCTCGCCCAGACCGCGGGTGCGGGCCTGGAGTGCATCACCCTGCACGAGGTGGGCCGGGTGCCTCCGCTCGGCGCGACGGTGAGCAGTCCGGTCGTGGTGGTCCGCGACTGCGGGATGCGGCCGCCGCGCGGCCGGGTGGTGTCCTCGCCGTGGCAGTCGGTGCTGACGTTGCTGCCGTATCTGAGCCCGGTGGCGCCGCGGTTGATGCGGGCGGCGTCCCTGGTGGGGGTGCAGCGGGTCTCGCCGCAGGAGAGCGAGGAGATCGGCCGGGTGCTCGGGCTGACCAGGATGGAGACCGAGGCGCTGCCGACGCTGGCGGACGGGGTCACCCTGTGGTGCGCGGGCCGGGAGCGCCACTGGGTGGTCACCGCCCCCACGGACGCGGAGTCCGGACTGCTGGGCGTGCCCCGGCGGATGGACTGAGGGCCGGGGCAGGACCGGGGGCGGCTCCGCGCCGGGCGGACCCGGACGGGACCGGAGGCGGTTCCCGAAGCGGACCCGGACAGGACCGAGCGGACAGGGTCGGACGGACCGAACCGGACGGACCGGACGGCGTGCTGCGGGCCAGGTCCGGAGGATGCCGGATCGTCCGTGCGCCGGGCCCGGCTCACCTAGGATTGCGGTCGGTGACGCGGTGCGACCGGTCGGCGGGGACGAAGCGCCGGGAGCGGGCATCCGGCCCGTCGGCGCACCGGTCCGACGCGACGGAAGGAGCCCCGATGGGCAGCGCGCAGGAGAAGGACGAGCTGTACGCCCTGGACATCTCCGGTGTGGAGTGGATCGGCGCCCCGGGGACCAGCCCGGACGAGGAGCGCGTGGAGATCGCCCATCTTCCCGGCGGGGCGGTGGCCATGCGGTCCTCGCTGGACCATGACACGGTGCTGCGGTACACCGAGGCCGAGTGGCAGGCGTTCGTACTCGGGGCCCGGGACGGCGAGTTCGACCTGGAGTGACCCCGTACGGCCCGAACTGCCCGAATCGCTCCGCCGGTTCGGGTGGACGGTACGGGGCTGCCGACCGGTCCCGGCCGCCGTCTAGGGTGGATCGCGGGGCCGGCCCCATGTCGACCAGACCCGCCGGCCCGGACGCGGGTGCTCGACCACCAGGAGGCAAAGTGAACGGCGATCGCGACGACATCCACGGGAGCTGGAGTCCTCCCGTCGACGAGTCCGACGCGGATCCTGCCGAGGTGACGGGCGAGTTCACCATCGACTACACCCCGCCCGCCTGGTACACGCAGAACGCGGCCGAGAACCCGCCGCCCGCCGTGCCGCCGGCCGGCCCCGCCGGGTCCCTGCCGCCCCC
>NZ_PVLV01000545.1 GCF_002982015.1 Streptomyces solincola | reverse complement strand
TCCCGGCCCCGTACCGCCGCCTCCCCGACCCCGCCGGCCGCGCCCGGCGTCCGTACCGCCGCCTCCCCTACGGGACCGGCGGCCGGGCGCCGGCCGTCGCCGGTCCGCGAGCTGCTGCTGGTGGCGGCGCTGTTCACGGTCTACAAGGTCGGCCGGCTGCTGGCGAACGGCCACCCGGGCCCGGCGTACCGCAACGCCGAGGCCGTCTGGCACCTGGAACGAGCCGCGCAGCTGCCCGGTGAGGGCCTGGTGCAGGACGTGCTGCTGCGGGACGAGACCGCCGTCCACCTGGCGAACACCTACTACGCGGCCGTCCACTTCCCCGCCACCGCCGCCTTCCTGCTCTGGCTGTACTGGCGACGGCCCGCCCACTACCGGTGGGCCCGGCGGGCGCTGGCCCTGCTGACCGGCGGCGCCCTGGCGCTGCACCTGCTGCTGCCGCTCGCCCCGCCCCGGCTGCTGGCCTCCACCGGCCTGGTCGACACCGCGCAGCGCTACGGCCCCTCGGTCTACGGCGCCAGCCCGGCGTCCGACTCGCTGGCCAACCAGTTCGCGGCCATGCCCTCGCTCCATGTGGGCTGGGCGCTGATGGTCGCCGTCGGCATGATCGCCGCCACCCGCACCCCGCTGCGGTGGCTGTGGCTGCTGCACCCGCTGCTCACCCTGCTGGTGGTGGTCGGCACGGCCAACCACTACTGGCTGGACGCCGCGGCCGCCGTCGTGCTGCTCGGCGGGGCGCTGCTGCTCCTGCGGGCGTCCGGAGCGGGCGCGCTCCGGACTCCGGCGCTCACCGCGCCCGCGGGGGTGGTGCTGCCGTGAGGGCGCTGGTGTTCGCGGTCGTGCTGTCGCTGGCCTCCGCCGCCGGGTACGCGCTGGCCGCCGTCGCGCAGTCCCGGCTGGCCGCCGCCCGTGCCGGGCGCTCCGGCCGGGACGGGCTCCTCACCCAGACCCTGTGGTGGTGGGCGGTGGGGCTGAACGCCTCCGCCGCGCTGCTGCACGCCGCGGCGCTGCACTACGGGCCGCTCACCCTGGTCCAGCCGCTGGGCGCGCTGACCCTGGTCGCCGCGCTGCCGCTGGGCGCCGCTTACGAGCGCCGCCGGGTGGGCCGCGCCGAGTGGCGGGGCGCGCTGTGGACACTGGGCGGGCTGCTGGCCCTGGTAATGGTGGTGGGCCCGGCCGCGCCCGGCGAGGCGCTGTCACCGACCGAGGCGCTGGCCGTCGGCGCGGCCACCGCCCTGCTGGTCGCCGCGCTGGTGCGCGGCCCCGGGCGGCGGCGGCTCTGGTACGCCACCGCATCCGGGACGGCCTCCGGCGTGGCCTCGGCGCTGACGCCGACGGTGACGGCGGCGCTCACCGGCGGGCTGCCGGGCCGGGCGGCGCCCTGGTGGCTGACGGCCGCGGTGGCCGGCCTGGTTGCCGTCTTCGCGACCGGCGGCATGCTGCTGTCGCAGGCGGCCTTCCGGGACGGCATGGCCGCCCCGCTCGCGGTGGTCAACCTGGCCAACCCGGCCGCCGCCGCGGTCATCGGCGTCGCGCTGCTGGGCGAGACCTTCCGGGCCGGGCCGCTGGGCTGGCTGGTGGCGGGCGCCGCCGCGGCCGCCGCCGGACGCGGGGTGCTGCTGCTGGCTCGCGGCCGCGGCGGGCCGGACCCGGGCACGCTCCCCGAGCCGGCGGACCCGGCGGCGGCGCGCCCCGACCCCGAGGGCGAACCGGCCGCCGTCTGACGGTGCGTCCGTCAGGCGCGCTGCCAGAGCGCGGGACTGGCCGACGGGCCGCGGCCCGACTGCGCCTGGTGGGGCTGGAGGCAGCGGTAGGAGGCCCCGTCGTAGGTGACCTGGTCCCCGGCGTCGTACACCTTGCCGGCCGCCCAGGTGCCGGACTTGCCGGTGTCGCCGGCGTCCGGGGCGTTGGTCTTCAGGGTGAGCCCGAACTCCTTGAGCATCGGGTTGACCGGCTGGTGGTAGGTGGTGCCGCCGGAGGTGCAGTCGCCGGAGCCGCCGGAGGTGACGCCCTGGGCCTGCGCCCCGGAGACGTAGGAGCCGCCCGAGTCGCCGGGCTCCGCGCACACCGTGGTGCGGGTCAGCCCGCGCACCGTGCCCTCCAGGTAGGACACGCTGGTGTCGTGCTGCTCGACGGTGCCGCAGTGCCAGCCGGTGGTGGAGCCCGACCGGCAGATCGAAGCCCCGACCAGCGCCTCGGTGGAGCCACCGACCTCCACGTTCGCGCCGCCCTGCCCCTTGACGTACGGGGTGGCCTTCCAGTCCGCGTTCGCCTCGACCCAGGCCATGTCCTTGCCGGGGAAGGCGGACGCCTGGAAGGAGCCCTGGGCGACCTTGTTGAAGCCGGTCGTGGCGTCGCCCGCGTCGCCGCAGTGCCCGGCGGTCACGAAGCCCTGCCGGCTGCCCGTCACCACCGAGAAGCCGACCGAGCAGCGCCCGTTGCCGATGTGGAAGGCGTCGCCGCCGCGCAGGTCGTGCAGGGCGCGCGGCCGCTCGGCGACCGCGACGGTCCGCACCAGGCTCCGGTCGACGCCGGACGCCTCCAGCAGGACCTCGGCGGCGGACGGCCGGATGGTCTCCACGGTGACGGTGTTGGTGCGCGGGTCCACATACCAGACGGGGGCCTCGGCGGTCTTGGTCCGCGCGGACTGCCGGTCCAGCTTCGCCTTGGCGGTCTCCAGGGCGGCCAGGCCGTGGCGCACCACCTTCGCCTCGGCCCCAGCCGCCTTGATGGCGGCGGTGTCGGTGGCGTCGGTGGTGGCGACGGTGAGGGCGCCCGAGGTCTGCCCGCTCACCCACGCACCCGCGTACCGGCTGCCGAGGGAGTTGCGCAGCCTGCCGGCCCGCGCGCCCGCCTCCGCCTCGTTGCGGAGCCGGGCGCTCGCCTGTTCCGCCGTCAGGCCGAGGTCGCGCCGCAGCGCGTCGAGCATCGCGGGAGCGGCCCGGTCGGCGTCGGTGTCAGCGCCTGCGCCGGTGGTCTGGGGTGCGGCGGCGCGCTGCGGGGACGGTTCGGCGGCCGGCGTCGCACCGGCCGGCTGGGCCAGCGCGAACGCGCCGGCCGCCGTGAGGGCGGCGCACGCGGCTGCGGCGTGTCTGTGGAGCATCGGGGGATCACCTCGGTTCGGATGGGGAGCTGCCGGTTCTCAGGTGTTTCCGCCCGCCCGCCCCGCGATGTGCGTTGCCCGGTTCTTCGGCGCAACGGAGCCGCGGGCACCCGCCATGCGGCGTAACCGGGCCGACGGCCCGCGGCGGCGGGTGGCCGGGCGCCGACCGGGCGGCCGCGCGGACCCGGCGGGAAACCCGCGCGGCGGCGGACATGCCTTCGAGAGGGTCCACGGCCATCACCCGCGCCCGGGGCGGGGCGTTACCCCGGCGGACGGGCCGCCATCAAAGCCCGTCCGCCGGGTACACGGGGGGCGTACCGGCCGGCTCGTCGCGAAGGAGGCCCGTCCGTGGGTGGCATCCTGCTTGCCCTCTCGATCCCGCTCATCGTCTGCGCCTCCGGGTTGTACGCCCTCGCCGAGACGTGGTGGCAGCGCCGCCGGCCCGCGCATCCGGCCGAACCGCCGCGGCCCCCGGCGGTGGTCCGGGACGCCGAGGCCGTCGTCGCCGAGGCCTACGAGCGCCTCGGCGCCCTCTACGAGCCCCGGCCGGTCCACCCGCACGCGAGCTGAGCCGACGGGCCC
>NZ_PVLV01000544.1 GCF_002982015.1 Streptomyces solincola | reverse complement strand
CCTCGCCGGCCGCGATGTGCTCCCGGATGCGGCGGCCGCCGGCGACTGGACCTCCTCGCTGGACCGCGCCGCCTACACCGCCGGCGTCCGCCGCATCCGGGAGCACATCGCGGCCGGCGAGGTCTACCAGGCCAACCTCTGCCGGGTGCTGTCCGCGCCGCTGCCCGACCCGGCCGCCGCCGACGTCGACGCGCTCACCGCGCTGCTCGCCCGCGGCAACCCCGCCCCGTACGCAGGAACGATCCGCCTGCCGGCGCACGGCGTGGAGATCGCCACCGCCTCGCCCGAGCTGTACCTGCGCCGGGTCGGCACCACCGTGGAGTCCGGACCGATCAAGGGCACCGGGCGCACCGCCGCGGACCTGCTGGACAAGGACCGCGCCGAGAACGTGATGATCGTCGACCTGGTCCGCAACGACCTGGGCCGGGTCTGCGCTACCGGCAGCGTCACCGTCCCCGAGCTGTGCGCCGTCGAGCCGCACCCGGGCCTGGTGCACCTGGTCTCCACGGTCCGCGGCCGGCTGGCCCCGTCGGCGGGCTGGCCCGAGCTGCTGGGGGCCACCTTCCCGCCCGGCTCGGTCACCGGCGCCCCCAAGTCCAGCGCCCTCACGATCATCGAGGCGCTGGAGACCGCGCCCCGCGGCCCGTACTGCGGCGGCATCGGCTGGGTGGACGCCGACCGGCGCACCGCCGAGCTGGCCGTCGGCATACGCACCTTCTGGATCGACCGGCCGGCCGGCGCCCTGCGCTTCGGCACCGGCGCCGGCATCACCTGGGACTCCGACCCCGAACGCGAGTGGGCGGAGACCGAGCTGAAGGCGTCGCGGCTGCTGGCGGTAGCGTCGGGGGCGTACGCGGCGAGCGGAAGGACGAGCGCGAGATGAAACTCTGGGTCGACGGCGGGCTGCACGAGGCGGACACCGCCCGGGTCTCGGTGCTGGACCACGGCCTGACCGTGGGCGACGGCGTCTTCGAGACCATCAAGGCCGTGCACGGCCGGGCCTTCGCCCTCACCCCGCACCTGGACCGGCTGGTCCGCTCCGCCCGGGGCCTGGGCCTGCCCGACCCGGACCTGGACGAGGTGCGCCGGGCCTGCGCCGCCGTGCTGGACGCCGAGCCGCTGCCGCTGGGCCGGCTGCGGATCACCTACACCGGCGGCACCTCCCCGCTCGGCTCGGACCGCGGCGACGCCGGCCCCACCCTGGTCGTCGCCCTCGGCGAGGCCGCGGAACGCCCCGACACCACGGCCGTGATCACCGTGGACTGGACCCGCAACGAGCGCGGCGTCCTCACCGGCCTGAAGACCACCTCGTACGCGGAGAACGTCGTCGCCCTGGCCCGGGCGCACCGGCAGGGCGCCTCCGAGGCGCTGTTCGGCAACACGGTGGGCGCCCTCTGCGAGGGCACCGGCTCCAACGTCTTCGTCGTCCTGGACGGCCGGCTGCACACCCCGCCGCTCGCCTCCGGCTGCCTGGCGGGCATCACCCGCGACCTGGTCATCGAGTGGACCGGTGCGGAGGAGACCGACCTGCCGCTGGACGTGCTGGAGCGGGCGGAGGAGGTCTTCCTCACCTCCACCCTGCGCGACGTGCAGGCGGTGCACCGGATCGACGGCCGCGAACTGCCCGGCGCGCCGGGCCCGGTGACCGCCAAGGCGATGCGCGTCTTCGCCGAGCGCGCGCAGCGGATGCTCGCCGCCCAAGGGTGAGCGCGCCAACCGGATGACCGGGGCCCGGTCCGGGGGGTAGAACACGGGGGTGACCACCACCCTGCGGCCGGCCGGGCCGCTCCAGCAGACCGCCGACGGGACCAGGACCCGCCCCTACGAGGTGTGCGTCAACAGCCGCCCGGTCGGCACGGTCGAACTGGGCACCTCGCCCGTCTTCGGCCCCTCCGTCGGCCAGATCCGCGACCTGTGCATCGCCGAGCCCGACCGGCGCCGGGGACGCGGCACGGTCGCCGCGCTCGCCGCGGAGGAGGTGCTGCGCGCCTGGCGCTGCGCCCGCGTCGACGTCACCCTGCCCGCCGACGCCACCGCGGCCCGCCGACTGGCCGAGGCCCTCGGGTACGCGGAGCGCGGCCGCTCCATGGTCAAGCCGCTGCCCGAGGAGCCGCCCGCCCTCCCCGACGCCGGGATACGCCCGATGACGGACGCCGAGTTCGCGGACTTCGTGCCGACGGCCGTCGAGGGGTACGCGAGCGACCTGGCGGCCCGGGGCGTCCCCGAGGAGCAGGCCCGGTCCCGCTCCGAGGAGAGCCACCGGGAGCTGCTGCCGGACGGCCTGGCGACCGAGGGCGCCGGGCTGTTCACGGCCGCGGATGCGCGGGGCCGGGCGATCGGCTGGCTGTGGACCGGCCGGCGCGACCTGCCGGGGGAGGGGCGGACCGGGTACGTGTGGAGCATCGAGGTCGCCGAGCGGGCACGCGGCCGGGGCGTGGGGCGGTCCCTGATGCGGGTGGCCGAGCAGGCCGTGCACGCGGACGGCGCCCGGCGGATCGGCCTGCACGTCTTCAGCGACAACGTCCCGGCCCGGCGGCTGTACGAGTCGCTGGGCTACGAGGTGACGCAGCTCCACTGCCACAAGCCGCTGGTGTGAGGCGCGCCGACGGGCGCCGCGCGGGGCGGGTCAGGCGCCGGCCAGCAGCCGGTCCGCGATCTCCTCGATCCGGGCCCGCAGCCCCTCCTGCCCCTGCCCGCCGTCCAGGCGCTCGCCGCCGATGACATAGGTCGGGGTGCCGGTGACGCCGATGGCCCGGCCCTCGGCCTGGTCGGCGTCGACGGCCAGCAGGTGCCGGCCGTCGATCAGCGCGGTGTCGAACTCCTCGGCGTCCAGCCCCAGCGCCTCGGCGGTCCGCACCAGGTACGGCTCGCCGCGGGCGGCGAGGTCGCCGGTGGTCTCCAGCACCGCCTCCGTGTACGCCCAGCCCCTGCCCTGCGTGAACGCCTCCTCGGCGGCCTGCGCGGCGGCGTAGGCGTGCTTGTGCTTCTCCAGCGGGAAGTGGCGCAGCCGCACCTCCAGCCGGTCGCCGTAGCGCTCGCGCAGCGCGTGCAGGTCGGCCAGGGCGGTACGGCAGTCGGGGCACTGGAGCTCGCACCAGAAGTCGAGCACGGCGGGGGAGTGGTCCATGGGGCCAGTCTCTCACCGGGCCCCGGACGGCCGGCCGGCGGCGGGGGCGGTGGGGCAGGGGCCCTACCCAGGGACGATCCGTCCCGGAGATCTCCCTGAGAGCGGCCGGACGGCATGGCCCGCACCGCCCCCGGCGGTGCAGGATGGAGGGGACGCACGCCCGCCGCCCGTCTGGAGGACCGGATGCTTGCCGAGACGATTCTCTCCGCGGTGTCCGCGGCCGGGCTGGGGCTCGCCGCGATCACCGCCTACCGCAAGCGGTTCCTGACCGCCGCCCGGATCGCCGGTTACGCACTGGTGCCGCTGGGGCTGGTGATGACCGGTGCGGTGGCCTGGCTGGCCCGGACCGCCTTCTCCCCGGTGGCCTGGGCGGGCTTCGGCGTGCTGGGACTGTCCTGGCTGCTGTTCGCCGTCACCCGGGGAGTCGAGCGGCGGCGCGGGACCGGCTCCACCCGCAAGGAGCGCCGGGCCGCGCGCCGCGAGACCGCGGCCGCGCCGGACGCCTCCACCCCGGCCGCGGTGACCGGTCCGGCCGCCCGCCCCGGCGGCCGCCCGGCGGCCGGGAAGCCCGACGCGGCGCGCGGCGGCGACGACTTCAGCGAGATCGAGGCGATCCTGAAGAAGCACGGCATCTGAGCCGACCAAGCACCCTGTCCGACGCGAGGCAGGAGAGCAGCCGGCGCCCTCGGCCGCGCGGAATTCACGCGATGACGGCTTCTACCACGACGACCCCGCCCCACTCGGGCGGAATCCGGCGGCAAACCACAAGATGGGATGAACGGCGGGCCGCAGGAGGCCATTTCGGTGAACGACGGGCGGCCGGCCGGGCCATGATGCGGCCGAGATGCTCGATACCTCGCGGGAGAACGCCCCCGCCACCGCCGACGCCGCGTCCGACGAACCGCGCGGCTGCCTGTTCGCCCTCTCCCAGCCGCCGCTGCTGATCTTCCTCTCGGTCGTCGGCGGCCTGCTGATGATGGCGGCCGTCCATGACCTGTTCGTCCTATGAGCGGCCGCGCCGGGGCCGGCTCAGCCGGTCGCCGCCTCCTTGCGGCGGGCCCGGTAGGCGGCCACGTGCAGCCGGTTGCCGCAGGTGCGGCTGTCGCAGTAGCGGCGCGAGCGGTTGCGGGAGAGGTCCACGAAGGCCCGCCCGCAGTCCGGCGCCTCGCAGCGGCGCAGCCGCTCCCGCTCGCCGGCCACCACGATGAAGGCCAGCGCCATCCCGCAGTCGGCCGCCAGGTGGTCGGCGACCGAGGCGCCCGGCGCGAAGTAGTGCACGTGCCAGTCGTAGCCGTCGTGGTCGGTGAGCTGCGGGGTGGTGCCGGCCGCGGCCACCAGTTGGTTGATCAGCTCGGACGCGGCCCGGGTGTCGGGGGCGGCGAACACCTCGGTGAAGCGTTCCCGCACCGCCCGCACGGCCCGCAGGTCGGGGTCGGCCAGCTCCTCCACGCCGCTGACCCGGTGGTCGCGCACGAAGGCGTAGAGCGCCGTGAGGTCTCCGAGCCCGTCGCCCCGTCCGCCCTCCGGCGCGGTGTTCACCAGGTCGACGACGGTGTCGAGCGCGATGCGGGTGTCGTGGGGGATCAGCACGATTCACTCCCTGGCCGGCCGCGGGCGGGCGCCCGCCGGATCGTGCGCCGACTCTAGCCGCTCGCCTCGGGGGCCGTTCGGGCAGGCGGCCGCCCCGCCCGCCCGGACGCGCGCGGGCGCCGCCGCCGCGGAGGTGGTCCGCGGCGGCGGCGCCCAGGTGTCGCCCGGTGCGGCCGGGCCGGGCCCGCGGCACGGGACCCGTGGGTCCCGCACCCGGGCCCGGTGGCCGCGGGAGGTTGTCCGCGCGGCGCCGTCGCCCCGAGTCGGACGGCGCCGTGCGGCGTCGGCTGGCCCTAGTTCTCGGCCAGGATGTGGGAGAGCTCCGTGTCGAGGTCGAAGTGCCGGTGCTCGGTGCCGGGGGGCACGGCGGCGTCGGTGCGCTTGAGGAAGGACTCCAGCGCGCGCGCCGGGGCCTCCAGCAGGGCCTCCCCCTCGGGGGAGCTGAGTGCGATGCAGACGACGCCCTGACCGTGGCTGCGGGACGGCCATACCCGGACGTCGCCGGTACCGGTGGGGCGGTGGAGCCCTTCGGCGAGCAGGTCGCGGGCGAACACCCACTCGACCGTCTCCTCGGCTCCGGTGTGGAAGGTGGCGTGCACGGCATACGGATCGGCCGTGTCATACCGCAGGCCCGCCGGTACAGGCAGTGAGGACTCGCTCGATACAACGAGGCGCAGGTGCAGCTCGCAGCTGACCGTGGTGTTCATAAGCGCCAGGGCCTTTCGCTCAGTGTGCGCTCGGGGATTCGCACGTCGGCGAATTCGACATGCCACCTACGGTGCCGTTGTAAACCCCTCTGTCTGTTTTGTGCGGCTTGGGTTACCTCTGATGGCGGTATGCAACCGGGCGTTATGCAGCCATTCCGGTGGTGCGCGTGAGTCGGGTAAGTTGGCCGCATGAAAGCGGAGAGTGACGAGCGGGCGATGGGCGCCGGGGCACCGGTGGCCACCGCGCCCGCCACGGGGGACGTGACGGCGCGGCCGGCCGGTGAGCGGCCAGGCCCGTCCCCGGCGACCGGCGAGCGGCCGGCCGAGGAGGCGGCGTCCGTCGAGCAGGGGCTCGGGTCGCGGGCGCCCGCGTTCATCCAGGCCCGCCGGACCCTCCACCTGAGCTGGCAGGTGGGCGTGTTCGTGGTCGGCCTCGCGGTGGTCGCCGCCGGCGTCGCCATGCTGGTGCTGCCCGGACCGGGCTGGGTGGTGATCTTCGCCGGCATGGCGATCTGGGCCACCGAGTTCGTCTGGGCGCAGCTCGTCCTGCGCTGGACCAAGCGCAAGGTCACCGAGGCCGCCCAGCGCGCCCTCGACCCCAAGGTGCGGCGGCGCAACATCATCCTCACCTCGGTCGGCCTCGCCATCATGGGCGCGCTGATCGGCGTCTACCTGTGGAAGTACGGCTTCGCCATGCCCTGGGAGATCGGCAAGTGACCGCCGCCACGGGTGGTCGGCGCACCCGCTGACATGGGGTAATGTTGGCCCTGCGCCCGGGCGATTAGCTCAGCGGGAGAGCACTTCGTTCACACCGAAGGGGTCACTGGTTCGATCCCAGTATCGCCCACCGGACGTTCAGGCCCCGGAGACCACACGGTCTCCGGGGCCTGAACGTCCGGTGGGCGATACTGGGATCGAA
>NZ_PVLV01000543.1 GCF_002982015.1 Streptomyces solincola | reverse complement strand
CGACGGGGACGGCGACCCGATGGTGGTGGACTGGCGGGCGCCGGTCTCGCAGCCGTTCTACCGGGCGTCGAGAAAGGACCCGCAGGGCGTGGAGCTGCGGCGGCGGTTCGGTTACACCGGCGGGGAGCTGACCGCGTACGAGGACGAGCGGCTGTCCGAGGACGAGGGGGCGGCACCGGCCGTCTCCCGGCTCCTCCAGGCGGAGATCGAGCGGCCGCGCGTGGGGCCGATGCGGGACATCGTGGCCACCATCCAGCCCGAGCAGGACGAGATCGTGCGCAGCGGGCTGGCCGGCACGGTGTGCGTGCAGGGCGGGCCCGGGACGGGCAAGACGGCGGTGGGGCTGCACCGGGTGGCGTATCTGCTGTACGCGCACCGGGAGCGGCTGGCCCGTACCGGCACCCTGGTGATCGGCCCGAACCGCTCGTTCCTGCACTACATCGAGCAGGTGCTGCCGGCCCTCGGCGAGCTGGCGGTGGGGCAGGCGACGGTGGAGGAGCTGGTCGCGGCGTCGGCGAAGGTGGAGGTGCGCGGCGCGGACGGTGCGGCGGCGGCCGTGGTCAAGGGCGACGCCCGGATGGCGCGGGTGCTGCGCCGGGCGCTGCGCTCGCATGTGGCGATGCCGGCGGAGCCGCTGGTGGTGGTGCGCGGTTCGCGGCGCTGGCGCGTCCCGGCGTACGAGCTGGAGGAGATGGTCCGCGAGCTGCTGGAGCGGGAGATCCGCTACGGGGCGGCGCGCGAGGCCCTGCCGCAGCGGGTGGCGCACGCGGTGCTGGTGCGGATGGAGCAGGCCGGCGAGGCCCCGGACGACCGGGTGCAGGACCAGGTGGCGCGCAATCCGGCGGTGAAGGCGCTGGTCAAGGCGGTGTGGCCGGCGGTGGAACCGGCCCGGCTGGTCTGGCGGCTGCTGTCGGACCCGGAGTTCCTGGCGGTGCACGCGGAGGGGCTGCTGGACGCCGAGGAGCAGAAGGCGGTGCTGTGGGAGAAGCCGGCGCGGTCGGTGCGGTCGGTGAAGTGGTCGGCGGCGGACGCGGTGCTGGTGGACGAGGTGGCGGATCTGGTGGCGCGTACGCCGTCGCTGGGCCATGTGGTGCTGGACGAGGCCCAGGACCTCTCCCCGATGCAGTACCGGGCGGTGGGGCGGCGCTGCTCCACCGGTTCGGCGACGGTGCTGGGGGACCTGGCGCAGGGCACCACGCCGTGGGCGACGGCCAGTTGGGCGGAGGCGCTGGCGCACCTGGGCAAACCGGAGGCGCTGGTGGAGGAGCTGACGGCCGGCTTCCGCGTACCGCGGGAGGTCATCGCGTACGCCTCCCGGCTGCTGCCGCACATGTCGCCGGGACTGGCGCGGGTGCGCTCGGTGCGCGAGGCGCCGGGGTCGCTGGCGGTGCGGGAGGCGGCGGCGGACGGGCGGGACGCGGCGGTGGTGGCGGCGTGCGCGGAGTCGCTGCGGCGGGAGGGGTCGATCGGGCTGATCGCGGCGGACGCCCGCGTACCGGCGCTGGCGGCGGCGCTCGCGGCGGCCGGGCTGGGGTATCTCGCGCCGGGCGAGGAGACCACCGCGGAGGTACGCCTGACGCTGGTGCCGGCGTCGCTGGCGAAGGGCCTGGAGTACGACCACGTGGTGCTGGACGAGCCGGCGGCGGTGGTGGACGGCGAACCGGACGAGCGCACGGGCCTGCGCCGGCTGTACGTGGCGCTGACCCGTGCGGTGTCCGGTCTGGTGGTGGTCCACTCCGCCCCGCTGCCGCGGCAGTTGGCGGACGCCGGCTAGCCGGTCGGCCTGAAGGTGCGCAGCCGCAGGCTGTTGCCGACGACGAAGACGGAGGAGAACGCCATGGCCGCCCCGGCGATCATCGGGTTGAGCAGCCCGGAGGCGGCCAGCGGGATCGCGGCGACGTTGTAGGCGAAGGCCCAGAAGAGGTTGGCCTTGATGGTGGACAGGGTGCGGCGGGCCAGCCTGATGGCGTCGGGCGCGGCCCGCAGGTCGCCGCGGACCAGGGTGAGGTCGCCGGCCTCGATGGCGGCGTCGGTGCCGGTGCCCATGGCCAGGCCCAGGTCGGCCTGGGCGAGCGCGGCGGCGTCGTTGACCCCGTCGCCGACCATCGCCACCGACCGGCCCTCGGCCTGGAGCCGCTTGACGACGTCGACCTTGTCCTCGGGCATGACCTCGGCGATGACCTCCTCGATGCCGACCTCGCGGGCGACGGTGGCGGCGACGGCCTCGTTGTCGCCGGTCAGCAGGATCGGGGTGAGCCCGAGGGCGCGCAGCCGGGCGATGGCCTCGGCGCTGGTGTCCTTGACCGCGTCGGCGACCTCCAGGACCGCGCGGGCCCTGCCGTCCACGGCGACGCAGATCGCGGTGCGGCCGGCCGCCTCCGCCGCCTCCTTGGCCTCGGCCAGCTCGGGCGGCAGGGTGATGGACCACTCGGTGAGCAGCTTCTCCCGGCCGGCGAGGACCGCGTGCCCCTCGACCACGCCCTGGACGCCGAGCCCGGGGACGTTCGCGAAGTCCTCGGGAGCGGGCAGCGGGCCGCTCCGCTCGGCGGCGGCGCGGGCGACGGCGCGGGCGATCGGGTGCTCGGAGGCGTGCTCGACCGCGCCGGCCAGCCTCAGCAGGTCGTCCTCGGTGAACGCGTCGGCCTCGGTCGGCGCCTCGCCCTCGGTCGGCGCCCCGGCTGCGGTCGGCGCCTCGCCCTCGGTCGGCGCTCCGGCTGCGGTCGGCTCGCCGTCGTCGCCGGTGACGTGCACGGCCCGGAGGGTCATGGTGCCGGTGGTGACGGTGCCGGTCTTGTCCAGTACGACGGTGTCGACGGCCCGGGTGGTCTCCAGCACCTCCGGGCCCTTGATCAGGATGCCGAGCTGGGCGCCGCGCCCGGTGCCCACCAGCAGGGCGGTGGGGGTGGCCAGGCCCAGCGCGCAGGGGCAGGCGATGATCAGCACGGCGACCGCGGCGGTGAACGCGGCGGTCAGCCCCGCCCCGTCGACCAGCCAGAACGCGAGGGTGGCCAGCGCCAGGCCGATGACGACCGGCACGAAGACGGCGGAGATCCGGTCGGCCAGCCGCTGGGCGGCGGCCTTGCCGTTCTGGGCGTCCTCGACCAGCTTCGCCATCCGGGCGAGCTGGGTGTCCGCGCCGACCCGGGTGGCCCGCACGACGAGCCGGCCGCCGGCGTTGACGGTGGCGCCGGTGACCGGGTCGCCGGGGCGCACCTCCACCGGCACGGACTCGCCGGTCAGCATCGAGGCGTCCACCGCGGAGGAGCCCTCCAGCACCGTCCCGTCGGTGGCGATCTTCTCGCCCGGGCGGACGACGAACCGGTCGCCGGGGGCGAGCCGGCTGGCCGGGACGGTGGTCTCCCGCCCGTCCGCGCCGAGCAGGGTGACGTCCTTGGCGCCCAGCTCCAGCAGTGCGCGCAGCGCGGCGCCGGCCCGGCGCTTGGAGCGGGCCTCGAAGTAGCGGCCGGCCAGGATGAAGGTCGTCACCCCGGCGGCGACCTCCAGGTAGATGTTCCCGGCGCCGCCGCCGCGCGAGACGGTGAGGCTGAAGGAGTGCGTCATCCCGGGCATGCCCGCGTGGCCGAGGAACAGCGCCCACAGCGACCAGAGGAACGCGGCGCTCACGCCGACCGAGATGAGCGTGTCCATGGTGGCCGCGCCGTGCCGGGCGTTGACCGCGGCCGCCTTGTGGAAGGGCCAGGCGGCCCAGGTGACGACCGGGGCGGCCAGGGTCAGCGAGAGCCACTGCCAGTAGGTGAACTGCCAGGCCGGGACCATCGCGAGGACGATCACCGGCACGGCCAGCACCACCGAGGCGACCAGCCGGTACCGCAGGGTCCGCAGCTCCTCCGGCTCCGCGTCGTCCGCCGTCGGCCCGCCGTCTGCTTCCTCGGCCACGGGCGGCGGCGGCTCGGCGGTGTAGCCGGTGGCCTCGACGGTGGCGATGAGGTCGGCGACCGAGACCTCCGGGGCGTGGGAGACCCGCGCCTTCTCGGTGGCGTAGTTCACGGTGGCCTCGACGCCGTCCATGCGGTTGAGCTTCTTCTCGATCCGGGCCGCGCAGGAGGCGCAGGTCATCCCGCCGATGGTCAGCTCGATCCGGGCCTGGTCCGGGCTGGTGGTCGTCGCCTGGCCGCTGGTGCTCATGACCGCTCCTCTTCCCGTCGCTGCTTCATACCCTCACTCTACATACCCCCCAGGGGTACCTTTCCTCTTCTCATCTATACCCCTCCACCGTATCTCCGCGCAAGCGCCCCCGGCCTCCCGGCAGCCCTCGGCCCCGCGATCGCGGGTACCCGACCCCGTACGCCGGGGACGCAGACCGGCCAAGGTGGCCGCCGGAGCTGCGCACCGGCCCGCTCGCGCATTACGCTGGCCATTGGACTAGACCTGTAGGAATGGAGTGCCCGTGAGCAACCGTGCGGTCCTGGAGGTGATCGCCCTCGACGCCGAGGACGCGATCGCGGCCCAGGCGGGAGGAGCGGACCGGCTGGAACTGGTCACCGACATCGCGGCGGACGGACTCAGCCCGTCGCGGGAGACCTACGCCCGCGTCCGCGCCGCCGTCGACATCCCGCTGCGGGTGATGCTGCGGCAGGCGGACGGCTTCGCGGCCGGCGGCCCGGCGGAGATGGACGCGCTGGTGCGCACCGCGCACGAGCTGCGCGAGGAGGGCGCCGAGGAGTTCGTGCTCGGCTTCCTCGACCAGCAGGGGCATGTGGACCTGGTCGCGGTGGAGCGCCTGGTCGCCGAGCTGGACGGCTGCCGCTGGACCTTCCACCGGGCCATCGACCGGGCAGTCGACCGGGACGCGGTACGCAAGACGCTCGCCGACCTGCCCGGCCTGGACACCTTCCTGACCGCGGGCTCCCCGGCCGGCGTGGACGAGGGCATGGACCTGCTGCTGGCCGAGGCCGCGCGTTTCGGCGAGCCCGGCTACGAGACCCGGCTCCTGGTCGGCGGCGGGCTGCGGCTGGAGCACGTCCCCCGGCTGCGGGACGCCGGGATCACCGGCTTCCACATCGGCGGCGCCGCCCGCCCCGCCGGCTGGACCGCCCCGGTCTCCCCCACGGCGATCCGCACCTGGCGGGCGGCGGTGGACGGCCAGAGCTGAGGCGCGGGCAGCCGGACGAACGCGGGCGGACACGGAGGAAGCGTCCGCTGAGTCCTCGGAAGCCCTCAGTCGAACAGGGCCAGTTCGGCCTCCGTCGCCCCGGCCAGCTCGTACCGGGTGCCGGTCAGCGGCCGCGCGGCGTAGATCCGGACCAGCGTTGCCGAGGAGCCGAGGTAGCGGGCCGGGGGCCGCTCGCCGGAGGCCGCGCCGAGCCGGACCGGATCGTCGCGGTCGTCGAGGTCGGCGTGGAGCGGCACCCCGCCCCGGGCCTCGGTGACGGCGGCGAGCAGGGCCAGGGCGGGGCCGAGCGCCGGGCCCGCGTACGCGGCGGG
>NZ_PVLV01000542.1 GCF_002982015.1 Streptomyces solincola | reverse complement strand
GGCGGGCGTCTGGACGGCGGCCCGGATGCGTTCGGCGACCAGCTCGTAGTGGGTGCAGCCGAGGACGACGGCGGACACGTCGTCGGGGGTGAGCGCGGCGGCCGCGGCGACGGCGGCGTCGATGGCGTCCTCGTCGGCGTGCTGGACGGCGTCGGCGAGACCGGGGCAGGGCACCTCGGTGACCTGGGCGGCGCCGCCGAAGTCGGCGATGAGCCGGCGCTGGTAGGGGCTGCCGGTGGTGGCGGGGGTGGCCCAGATGGCGACCGCGCCGCCGGCCGCGGCGGCCGGCTTGATGGCCGGGACGGTGCCGATGACCGGGAGCGCCGGCTCCAGTTCGGCCCGCAGCGCGGCCAGCGCGTGCACGGAGGCGGTGTTGCAGGCGACGACCAGTGCGTCCGGCTCGAGGGCGGCGGCGGCCCTGGCGGTGGCCAGGGCGTGCGCGGTGATGTCCTCGGTGGTGCGCGGCCCCCAGGGCACTCCGTCGGGGTCGGAGGAGAGCACCAGCTCGGCGTCCGGGCGCAGCCTGCGCACCGCGGCGGCCGCCGGGAGCAGGCCGATTCCGGAGTCCATGAGGGCGATCTTCACCCGGTCACCCTAGCCGACGGCCCTTGCCTTCCCTCCGTTGTGGGGCAGACTGCGGCGAATGAGCACCATTGCGTGGATCGCCCTGGCTTCGGTGGTCGCCTGGGGCTGGCTGCTGCTGGGCCGCGGCTTCTACTGGCGTACCGACCAGCGGCTGCCGGAGGCGGCCGAGGAGGCGGTGGAGGCGGACCGGTGGCCGTCGGTGGCGGTGGTGGTGCCCGCCCGGGACGCGGCGGAGCTGCTGCCGCGCACCCTGCCGTCGCTGCTGACCCAGGACTACTCGGGCCGGCTCGCGGTCTTCCTGGTGGACGACGGCAGTACCGACGGCACCGGCGCGCTGGCCAGGGAGCTGGCCGCCCGGCACGGCGGGCGGCGGGTGACCGTCTCCTCGCCGGGGGCGCCCGCGCCGGGCTGGACGGGGAAGCTGTGGGCGGTGCGGCACGGCATCGCCCTGGCCCGGTCGGCGCGGGAGGGCGGACCGGAGTACCTGCTGCTGACGGACGCGGACATCGCCCACGAGCCGGACAGCGTACGGCGGCTGGTGGCCGCGGCGAGCGCCGGCCGGCTCGACCTGGTCTCGCAGATGGCGCGGCTGCGGACGGCCGGCGGCTGGGAGCGGCGCATCGTGCCGGCGTTCGTCTACTTCTTCGCGATGCTCTATCCGTTCCGGTGGGTCAACCGGGCCGGGGCGCGGACGGCGGCCGCGGCCGGCGGCTGCGTCCTGCTGCGGACCGCCACGGCGGTGCGGGCCGGTGTGCCGGAGGCGTACCGGCAGGCCGTCATCGACGACGTCTCGCTGGCGCGGGCGGTGCGGCGGGCCGGCGGGAGGCTGTGGCTGGGGCTCGCCGACCGGGTGGACAGCGTGCGCCCGTACCCGGGGCTGGCGGACCTGTGGTCGATGGTGGCGCGCTGCGCGTACGCCCAGCTCTGGCACCACCCGCTGGTGCTGGTGGCGGCGGTGGCGGGGCTGGGCCTGGTGTTCCTCGCGCCGCCGGCGGCGGTGGCCGCGGGACTGCTGGCGGGGGACGCGGCGGCGGGGGCGCTGGGCGCGGCGGCGTGGGCGGCGATGGCGGCCTCGTACGCGCCGATGCTGCGCTACTACCGGCAGTCGCTGTGGCAGGCGCCGGCGCTGCCGGTGACGGCGGCGCTGTACCTGTGCATGACGGTGGACTCGGCGGTGCGGCACTACCGGGGACGCGGGGCGCAGTGGAAGGGCCGCACCTATCCGCGCCCGGACGCCGGGCCGGCCGGCCGGCGTGCGGAGGCGGCCGCTCCGGAACACCCGGCCTGACGTAGGGTCATACTGGCCGCGGGGCACGGGAGTCGGCCGGAACGCACGCTATTTCCGGCAGGCGGAAATCGGCTCGAAGACCCGCTCGGCGTGATCGGTGATCATCCGTGGAATTCCCGGGAAGATCACCGGTCGTTCCCGATCTTCGCGGTTTCCTTATAGCGGCCTCACGCTCCCCGCCTTTACCGCGCTCACACATCGGACGGGAGCACCCGGCGGGCGGTGATTTCCTGCCTTTCCGCGTGCGGCGGGCGGCTCCGCGAGGCGATCCGGGACTCGCCGGTAACCCTTGCGCTGCCTGGCCTTTACACGGACGGTGACCGTTTTTCCCGTGTTCGCTCGCATTGGCGCGCCGCCGTCACGGGACCCCCGTGAAACAACCCGCTTACCGGCCTCCCCAATCGGCACATCACCGCTTACCTTATGAGCCATGACCTCCCCCCGTGCCTCCTACGGTGGCGCGTACTACAGCGCGCCGCCGTTCCCGGACACCCCGATCTACGACTCCCTGGTCGCGGAGCGGGGCACGCCTCAGATCGCCCCGATCCGAGTGCCCGCCGCGTATGACGTCCCGGCTTCCTATCTGCCGGCGCTGCCCGCCCTGCCGTCCCCGGCCGGCCAGCACCCGCAGCCCTCCTACGGCGGCGGCTACGGCTATCCGCAGCAGCCGGCCCCGCAGCCCGCGCCGTTGCAGCAGACGCCCGCGCCGTACATCCCGCAGCAGCAGTCCGCCCCGCGCGGCTACGGCTATCCGCAGCCGGTCCAGCAGGCCCGGCCGGTGGCCGGCGGGTACGAGGCGATGCGCCCGGCAGCGGCCCCGCGCCCGATGGCGACGCCGGCCGGCTACCACGACCCCTACCAGCGGCCGCAGCACGCCGGTTACTGACGGGCACGGCGGGCGCCGGGGGACACCCCCGATCCCCGGCGCCCCGCCCCTCCCGCCCCCCTTCGGCCCCTGCCGCCACGGCTTTCCGCCCCCCCCCTGACCGGCCGGACAATGATCGGCGGGCCGGTGCGTTCCGGGCAGCCGCGGCCCCGCCGCATAGGCCCGGCGCCCGCGGGAACCCCGGCCCCTCGCGGACGCGTCGGCGCCTGATCCC
>NZ_PVLV01000541.1 GCF_002982015.1 Streptomyces solincola | reverse complement strand
GAGCGGGCGGGGCGGCCGCGACCGGCCGGGTGGCCGATCGGCCGGCGGACGGGCCCGGGGGCAGTGCCGGCGGACCGTTCGCGCCGGGCGCGAAGGACTCGTACTCGGCTGCCGCGCGGGCCAGTTCGGCCGTCTCGGCGGCGGTGGTCTCGTGGTCTCCGACCGGTGAGTCGCCCGCGGTGCCGAGGGCGAGTCCGCTGGTCCAGTCGACGAGTGCGGCCCCGCGGGCGCCTGGCAGGCTCATCGCTTCGCGCAGGCACTCGTCGATTCCGGGCACGCCGGATCCCCTCCCAGTTCCCCGTGGTGCAAGAGCAGCAGTGACCGCGAGGTTACGCAAAGTCCCGCTCGCGGGTGGGGGGTTCTGGCAAATTCCAAGGGAACGTGCCCGCCCCGCGCTACGGTCGACGGTTGCCCGTGCGGCCGTGTCCCGGGGCGGTGGGGCCCGGTGCGCCGGTCAGTCCTCCCGGCGGGCGCGCAGCACCAGCTTGTTCACGCCCCAGAGGACCACGCCCAGCAGCACCAGCACGCCGGCGCGGATGTAGACGTCGGAGGAGCGGTCGGCGAGCGGGCTGGCCAGGATCAGCGCGCTGATCGCGCCGAGTACCGGCAGGATCGTCGGGGTGCGGAAGTGGTGGTGGTCGACCCGGTCCTTGCGCAGGACCAGCACGGTGACGTTGACCACCGCGAACACGCACAGCAGCAGGAAGGACGTGGTGTCGCCGAGGCCCTCGATCTCGCCGGTGGACACGAGCCCGATGGCCAGCAGCGAGACGAAGACGATGCCGACGACGGGGGTGCGGCGGCGGGGCAGCACCTTGCCCATGGCGCGCGGCAGGATGCGCTCGTTGGCCATGCCGTAGCAGAGCCGGGAGGCCATCATGATGTTGATCAGCGCCGAGTTGGTGACCGCGAACAGGGCGATCAGCGCGAACAGCTTGGGCGGGAAGTCCAGGCCGCCGGCCTTGACCACCTCCAGCAGCGGGCCGCTGGAGTCCTCTAGCACCCGGTAGTCGACCAGCAGTGAGGAGATCAGCGCCACCAGGACGTAGATGGTGCCGGTGACGCCGACGCCGATGAAGATGGCGCGCGGGAAGGTGCGGGCCGGGTCCTGGGTCTCCTCGGCCATGTTGACCGAGTCCTCGAAGCCGACGAAGGCGAAGAAGCCGAGCGCGGTGGCGCCCAGCACGCTGGTGAGCAGCGCGTAGCCGGTGCCGCCGGCCTGGAACTCGCCGAGCCGGGCGGGCTCGCCCTCGCCGGAGAACACCGCGTACGCGCCGATGGCGAGGATCACCACGAGGCCGGTCAGCTCGACGAGCGTCAGCACCACGTTGGTCTTCACCGACTCCGAGACGCCGCGCAGGTTCAGCGCGGCGAGCGCGACGATGAACAGGATCGCGATCAGCGTCGGCGGGACGGCGTCGGTGAACTCGCCGAGGTAGTCGCCGCTGAACGCGCGGGCGGCGGCGCTCGCCGAGGACAGGCCGGAGCACATCACCATGAAGGCGATGATGAAGGTGAGGAAGGGGACGTTGAACGCCTTCTGGGTGTAGAGGGCGGCCCCGGCGGCCTTCGGGTACTTGCCGACCAGCTCGACGTACGAGGCCGCCGTGAGCAGCGCGACCGCGAAGCCGATCGCGAACGGCAGCCAGAGGGCGCCGCCGACCTTGCCGGCCACGTTTCCGGTGGTGGCGTAGATCCCGGTGCCGAGGATGTCACCGATGACGAAGAGGATCAGCAGCTTGGGCCCGATCGCCCTCTTGAGTGCCGGTTCGCCACCGGCCGGCTCTGCGGTTGTGGACATGGATGCTTACTGCCCGGGCGTACGCCGCTGACTCCCGCCGCCGCGCCGAATACCGCCCGCCGGTGTGCGGCGAACGGCGGCGCGGGTGTCACCGCTCCAGCAGGGCGTCCCGGTGGGCGCCGCCGGCTTCGGCGACGATCTCGGGGAGCTGCTGGGGCGGGCGGAGGGTGACCAGGCGCCGGGCGCCCCCGGCGGTCCCGGTGTAGGCGTGGACGCCGGGGCGGGGCAGTGAGTTGTACGCGTAGTGGGCGGTGAAGTAGTAGGCGCCGGTGTCCAGGGCGGCGACCACGTCGCCGGGTTCCAGCGGCGGCAGCGGGCGCTGGACGGCGAGCAGGTCGCCGGCGAAGCAGGCGGGGCCGGCCACGTCCTGGTCGACGGGCGGGCCGTCCTTGGGGCGGCCCTCGGCGTCGTACGCGGCGATCCGCAGCGGCCAGGAGTCCGGGTCGTAGACGGTACGGGTGGCCACCTGCACGCCGGCGTGGGTGACGGCGATGGGCCGCGCGCCGGAGGTCTTGGTGTACTCGACCCGGGCCAGCAGCGTGCCGTGCTTGGCCAGCAGGGAGCGGCCGAACTCCGTGACCAGGCCGTACCGCCCGTCGAACAGTCCGGGCGCCTGCTCGGCGAGCAGCCGGGCGTACGCGGCGAAGGTCGGCGTCTCCTCGTCGGAGGTGAAGTTGACGGGGAGCCCGCCGCCGATGTCCAGGGTGTCGACCTGGCGGCGGCCGGTGGCCCGGACGGTGGCGGCGTTGATCTCCTCGGCCAGCTCGTAGACCTCCCGCACGCCGGTGGCGAGCAGGGAGAGCGGGACGCCCTGGGAGCCGGTGTGGGTGTGCAGCCGGGTCAGCCAGGGGCGGTCCAGGAAGGCCCGGACGACCTGGTCCCGGGCGCCCCGGTCGCGTAGCGCGACGCCGAACTTGGAGGTGGGCGTGGCGGTGGACAGCGCGTCGATGGTGCCGCCGCCGATCTGCGGGTTGACCCGCAGGCCGATGGGGGAGCGGGTGGGCGCGCCGGCCACCAGGGCGTCCAGCCGGGCGAGTTCCTGCGGGTTGTCGGCGTTGACGGCGACGCCCAGGGCGAGCGCCCCGGCCAGTTCGGCGGGGGTCTTGGCGGGCGAGTCCAGCACGATCCGCTCGGGCGGCATCCCGGCGGCCCGGGCCAGTGCCAGCTCGCCGGGGCTGGCGACCTCCGCGCCGAGCCCCTCGGCGTACAGCAGCCGCAGCACCGGCACCAGCGGTCCGGCCTTGACGGCGAAGGCGTGCAGCACCGGGGCGCCGGTGACGGCGGCGAAGGCGTCCCGCAGCGCGGCGGCGGACGCCCGCACGCCGTCGGTGTCCAGGAGGGCGGCGACCGGGTGCTCCTCGGTCAGCAGCTCCTGCTCGATCGCGGCTCGTACGGCTCGGTCGCGGCGTTCGGTGGCCATGCCTCCAGCCAACCATCAGCGGCGGCGGGGAACCAGGGCGGTCCGGTGGCGCACGGGACCGGGCCGGCTGCGCCGCGCGTCGCACCCGGCGGCAGAAGCCGCCGCACCCGGCCCGGGGACCGCCGCACCCGGTCCGATGACCGGCGCCCGGCCCGGGGGCCGTCGCGCCCGGCCCAATGACCGTCGCGCCTGGCCCGGGGGCCGTCGTGCCCGGCCCGGGGGCCGTCGCGCCTGGCCCGGCGACTGTCGCGTCCGGCCCAATGACCGTCGCACCCGGCGGCAGAAACCGCCGCACCCGGCCCGGGGACCGGCGTACCCGGCCCGGGGGCCGTCGCGGCCGGTGTGCCGGCCGGTCCGCCGCGCCCGTTGACTGGAACTATTCAGCAAGCCACTATGTGAATAGTCGACGAATAACCGGTCCAGCGTCGCGTCACACGCCGAGGAGGCATCCCATGTCAGGTCCCCGCCCCGTCCGGGCCCCGCGCGGTACGGAACTGACCACCCTGGGCTGGCAGCAGGAGGCCGCCCTGCGCATGCTCCACAACAACCTGGACCCCGAGGTCGCCGAGCACCCGGACAAGCTGGTCGTCTACGGCGGCACCGGCAAGGCGGCCCGCGACTGGCGTTCCTTCGACGCCATGACCCGCACCCTGCGCACGCTCAAGCAGGACGAGACCATGCTGGTGCAGTCCGGCCGCCCGGTCGGCGTGATGCAGACCCACGAGTGGGCGCCGCGCGTGCTGATCGCCAACTCCAACCTCGTCGGCGACTGGGCCAACTGGGAGGAGTTCCGCCGCCTGGAGCAGCTCGGCCTGACCATGTACGGGCAGATGACCGCCGGGTCGTGGATCTACATCGGCACCCAGGGCATCCTCCAGGGCACCTACGAGACCTTCGCCGCCGTCGCGCAGAAGAAGTTCGGCGGGACGCTGGCCGGCACGATCACGCTCACCGCCGGGCTCGGCGGCATGGGCGGCGCCCAGCCGCTGGCCGTCACCATGAACGACGGCGTCGCGATCTGCGTCGACTGCGACCCGCGTGCCATCGAGCGCCGCA
Organism: Streptomyces solincola; assembly: GCF_002982015.1. Lineage (GTDB taxonomy): Bacteria > Actinomycetota > Actinomycetes > Streptomycetales > Streptomycetaceae > Streptomyces > Streptomyces solincola. The sequence continues at coordinate 2,322 of NZ_PVLV01000541.1, read as the reverse complement.
TCGAGCACCGCTACCTCGACGTGAAGGCCGACTCGCTGGAGCACGCCCTCGCCCTGGCCACCGAGGCCCGCGACGCCCGACGCCCGCTGTCCATCGGCGTGCTCGGCAACGCCGCCGAGCTGGTGCCGCAGCTCCTGGCCATGGGCGCGCCCATCGACATCGTCACCGACCAGACCTCGGCGCACGACCCGCTCGCCTACCTGCCGCTCGGCACCGACTTCGACGACATGGCCTCCCACGCCGCCGACAAGCCGGCCGACTTCACCCAGCGGGCCCGGGAGTCGATGGCCCGGCACGTGGAGGCCATGGTGGGCTTCCAGGACGCCGGGGCCGAGGTGTTCGACTACGGCAACTCCATCCGGGGCGAGGCCAAGCTCGCCGGCTACGAGCGGGCCTTCGACTTCCCCGGCTTCGTCCCCGCCTACATCCGGCCGCTGTTCTGCGAGGGCAAGGGCCCCTTCCGCTGGGCCGCGCTCTCCGGCGACCCCAAGGACATCGCCGCCACCGACAAGGCGATCCTCGACCTCTTCCCGGAGAACGAGTCGCTGCGCCGCTGGATCACCATGGCCGGCGAGCGCGTCCACTTCCAGGGCCTGCCCGCCCGGATCTGCTGGCTCGGCTACGGCGAGCGCGACCGGGCCGGCGAGCGGTTCAACGACATGGTCGCCTCCGGCGAACTCCAGGCCCCGCTCGCCATCGGCCGCGACCACCTGGACTGCGGCTCCGTCGCCTCCCCCTACCGGGAGACCGAGGCCATGCTCGACGGCTCGGACGCCATCGCCGACTGGCCGCTGCTCAACGCCATGGTCAACGTCGCGTCCGGCGCCTCCTGGGTGTCGCTGCACCACGGCGGCGGCGTCGGCATGGGCCGCTCCATCCACGCCGGGCAGGTCACCGTCGCCGACGGCACCCCGCTGGCCGGCGAGAAGATCCGCCGCGTGCTGACCAACGACCCCGGCATGGGCGTCATCCGGCACGTGGACGCCGGCTACGACATCGCCGAGGACGTCGCCGCCGAACGCGGCGTGCGCGTCCCCATGCGCGAGGACGCCGAGACCGGCCATCAGGACGCCGCCTCATGAGCGGCGCACCCGACGGGACGCGCCGCACGGAGAGCGGCGCCGACACCTTCCCCCGGATGTGGGCCGAACTGGCCCCCGTCGGCCGCCACCCGGCCACCGGCGGCTACCGCCGGCACGCCTGGACCGGCGCCGACGCCGACTGCCGCACCTGGTTCCAGGAGCAGGCCGAGGCGCGCGGGCTCCGCTACGAGACCGACCGCAACGGCAACCAGTGGGCCTGGCTCGGCGACCCCCTGGGCTCCGACGCCGTCGTCACCGGCTCCCACCTGGACTCGGTGCCCGACGGCGGCGCCTTCGACGGCCCACTCGGCGTGGTCTCCTCCTTCGCCGCACTGGACGAACTCCGCCACCGGGGAGCGGAGCTCACCCGGCCGCTGGCCATCGCCAACTTCGGCGACGAGGAGGGCGCCCGCTTCGGGCTGGCCTGCGTCGGCTCCCGGCTGACCGCGGGGCAGCTCACCCGGGAGGCCGCGCACCGACTCCGCGACGGCGACGGCGTCTCCCTCCCGCAGGCCATGGAGAACGCCGGATACGACCCCGACGCCATCGGCCCCGACCCCGAACGGCTCGCCCGCATCGGCGCGTTCGTCGAGCTGCACGTGGAGCAGGGGCGCGCCCTGGACCTCACCGGCCACCCGGTCGGCCTCGCCTCCGCGATCTGGCCGCACGGCCGCTGGCGGTACGACTTCGCCGGCGAGGGCAACCACGCCGGCACCACCCGGCTCGCCGACCGGCGCGACCCGATGCTGCCGTACGCCGAGACCGTGCTCGCCGCCCGCCGCGAAGCCGAACTCGCGGGCGCGGTCGCCACCTTCGGCAAGGTGGCCGTCGAGCCCAACGGCGTCAACGCCATCCCCTCCCTCGTACGCGGCTGGCTGGACTCCCGGGCCGCCGACCAGTCCGCCCTGGACACCGTGGTCGCCGCCGTGGAGGCCGCCGCCCGGGAGGCCGCCGCCCGCCAGGGGGTCGACCTCACCGTGGTCCGCGAGTCCTTCACCCCCGTGGTGGAGTTCGGCCACGCGCTGAGGGACGAACTGGCGAAGATCCTCGGCCCCGGCCTGCCCGTCCTCGGCACCGGCGCGGGACACGACGCCGGCATCCTCTCCGCCGCCGTGCCCACCGCCATGCTGTTCGTGCGCAACCCCACCGGCGTCTCGCACTCCCCGGCCTGGCACGTCGTCGTGGCCGGCGTGCCAGGCCGGGGAGTGCGAGACGCCGGTGGGGTTGCGCACGAACAGCA
>NZ_PVLV01000540.1 GCF_002982015.1 Streptomyces solincola | reverse complement strand
ATAATTGCGCCGTGGAACTCCAGGGTATCAACCAAAACCTTCGTCGGCCGCGACAGATGGGTATAAGAGACAGGGGCCAGACGGCGCGCAGGGCGCGGGTGAGGGGGACGGCGGCGACCGGGACCTCGACCAGGCGGCGGGAGGCAAGCTCCTCGGTGACGGCCAGTTCGCTCAGCACGGCCGGGCCGGCGCCGGTCACCGCGGCGGCCTTCACGGCGGTGGTGGAGGCCAGTTCGAGCAGCGGTTCGGCGAGGCCGCCGTGGTCGGCGAGGGCCGCGTCGAGGACCTGGCGGGTGCCGGATCCGTACTCGCGCAGGACGAGCGGGGCGGCCGCCAGCTCGGCGGGGGATACGGGCGTGCGGCGGCGGGCCCAGGGATGGCTGGGGGCGGCCACGACGACGAGCCGGTCACGGGCGACCACGGCGCTGTCCAGGCCGTCCGGCACGGACAGACCCTCCACATAGCCGAGGTCGGCGTCTCCGGACAGGACCTGCTCGGCGACGGCGGCCGAGTTGCCGGCCTGGAGGGAGACGGCGGTGCCCGGGCGGCCGGCGCGCAGCGCGATCAGCCAGCTCGGCAGCAGGTACTCGGCGATGGTCATGGAGGCCGCCACCCGCAGCCGGGAGTCGCGCCGGTCGCGCAGGGCCTGGGCCCCGGCGTCGAACGCCTCGGCCGCCTCCACCACCCGCCGGGCCCAGTCGGTGACCAGCGCCCCGGCGGCGGTGAGCGTGGAGCCGCGCGGGGAGCGGTCGACCAGGGCGACACCGAGCATCCGCTCCATGGAGCGGATGCGGCTGCTCGCCGCGGGCTGGGTGATGCCGACCTCGCGGGCCGCCCGGCCGAGACTGCCGTGCCGGGCGACGGCCAGCAGCAGTTCGAGCGCGCCGAGGTCGGGAACGCGGTGGGACAGGCTCATAAGGTCATTTTATGGGTTCATAGCGGAGTCATCCCTGGTGGGCACCAGCCGGCGGGCCCGAGGGTGGGGGCATGCACCGCCCCTCCCCCGTCTCCTCCGCCGTCATCGCCGTCCGCCGCCCGGGGGTCCGCCACCTCGGCCCGAACTGGTACGCGGCGGTCATGGGCACGGCCATGGTGGCGGGCGCGGGGGCGGCGCTGCGGCTGCCGGCGCCGGGGCTGCCGCACGCGCTGGCCGCTGTGTGGGCGCTGTCGGCGCTGATGCTGGCCGCCATGCTGACCGCCCGGGCCCGGCACTGGATCCGCCACCGGGACCGGGCGCTGGCCCAGGTGCGGGACCCGGCGGTGGCCCCGTTCCACGGCTGCGCGGCGATGGCGCTGCTCGCCGTCGGCGGCGGGGCGCTCACGGCCGGCCGCGTGTGGACGGGGTTGCCCGCGGCCGTCGCCCTGGACGCCGTGCTGTACACGGCGGGGACGCTGCTCGGGCTGGCCGTCGCCGTGGTCGTGCCGTACCAGATGGCGGTGCACCACCGGGCCGCGCAGCCGTCGCCGGTGTGGCTGCTGGCGGTGGTGGCGCCGATGGTGTCGGCGTCGCTCGGCCCGCCGCTGGCGGCGCATCTGGCGGACGGGCCGGGGCGGCGGACGCTGCTGGCGGCCTGCTGCGGGATGTTCGGGGTGAGCCTGCTGGCGGCGCTGGCGCTGCTGCCGCTGGTGTTCGGGCGGTTGCTGACCGCCGGGCCGCCGCCGGCCGCGCTCGCCCCGACGCTGTTCCTGGTCCTCGGTCCGCTGGGGCAGTCGGCGACGGCGGCCGGCGCACTGGCGGACGCGGCGCCGGGGCTGCCGTACGCGCCGGCGCTCTCGGTGCTGTACGGCGCGCCGGTGATGGGCTTCGCGCTGCTGTGGCTGGCCCTGGCCGGGGCGCTGGTGCTGCGCGCCCGGCGGCACGGCATGGGCTTCACGCTGGCGTGGTGGGCGTTCACCTTCCCGGTGGGGACCTGTGTGACCGGGGCGATGGCGCTGGCCCGGCACACCGGACTGGCCGCCGCGCACTGGCTCGCGGCCGGGCTGTACGCGTTCCTGGTGGCCGCCTGGCTGACCGTGCTGGTGCGGACGGCGCACGGACTGGCCGGCGGGGCGCTGCTGCGGCCGCCGCCGGCCGCCCCGCCCGGCGGCTCCGCCGGGTCGGGACCGGCGGAGCCGGCCCGCCGGCCGGTCACCGCCGCGGCGGCGGCGATCTGAGCAGTCGCCGCCGACGCCGGCAGGACGGCTAGGGAATCGCGGCCGGGGTGGAGGGGGCGGACGGCTGCGGCAGGGTGTCGATGCGGTAGGCGGCGCGGGCCTTCGCCAGCAGGTCGGACGCCGTCTTCTCGGCGGGTTTCCCGGCCGGCACGTCCACCCGGATCGTCAGCCGCTCCTGCTGGGCGCTGACCACGATGAGGGTCTTGCGCAGACGCCGGTCGGCGGCGTCGTCGTCGGTGTTGTACGAGGTGGTCAGCAGCGCGGCGTCCCGGCCCTGCTCGGTGGCGTCCTGCACCGCGCCGACCGCCTGCTCGCCGCCCTCCGGCGGGGTGGCCGACTCGCTCTCCCGCTTCCAGCGCTCGGCGGTGGCCCTGGCCGTCTCGGTGGCGTTCGCCTGCCGGTCCACCAGCATGCTCATGTCGCCCTTGGGCGAGGTGTACCAGGTGCCGAGGTAGGCGCCGTCGGAGTCGTCCGGGTCGTCGCCGGTGGAGATCCGCCAGTCGGCGGGCGCCGCGACGGCGACGGCCATCCGGTACTCCTCGTAGCGCTTCCATCCGGCCGGCAGGTCGTCGCCGCGCAGTTGGAGGACCAGCGTGACGACGAGCGCGGCCGCGAGGACGGCGGCCCCGGCGGCCAGCGCGAGCCGGGCCCGGCCCTTTCGGCGCGCGCCCGGGCCGGAGCCGGGCCCGCCGGCGGCGTCTGCCGGGCCGACGGCCTCGGTGGGCGGGTGGCCGGGGCGCTCGGGGGCGGCAGGCGGGGCCGCGGCGGCGCGCAGCGGGAGCAGCGCGGCCGGTGCGGTGAGCCGGGCCTCCGGCTCCTTGCGGAGCAGCCCGGCGATCGCCGGGGCCAGCGGTCCGGCGTGCTGCGGCGGCGGGAGCTCGGCCAGCAGGATCGCCTGGAGCGTGGAGGGGGTGGTCTGCCGGCGGAACGGCGACACGCCCTCCACCGCCTGGTACAGCAGCACGCCCAGCGACCACAGGTCCGACTCGGGGCCGGGACGCCGGCCGAGCACCCGCTCCGGGGCGATGTACTCGGGAGAGCCGACGAAGCCGCCCGTCTCGGTGAGCTTCTCCTCGCCCTCCATCTGGGCGATGCCGAAGTCGGTGAGCACCACCCGCTCGTGCCGGCCGACCATCACGTTCCCCGGCTTGACGTCCCGGTGCAGCACCCCCGCCTCGTGCGCGGCGGCCAGCGCGCCGAGCACGGCGACGCCGATCCGGGCCGCCTCCCGCGGGGGGAGGGTGCCCTCCTCCAGGAGCTCGGCGAGCGACTGGCCGCGCACCAGCTCCATCACGATCCAGGGGCTCTCGCCCTCGGTGACCACGTCGTGGATGGCCACCACGGAGGGGTGGTCGATCCGGGCGGCGGCGCGGGCCTCACGCTGCATCCGCAGATGGGCGGTGCGCCGCTCGTCGGCGGTGACGTGGTCCGGGACCCGCGGCTCCTTGACGGCGACGTCCCGGTCCACGACCTCGTCGCGGGCCCGCCACACGGTGCCCATGCCGCCCGACCCGAGCCGCTCCAGCAGGCGGTACCGGCCGCCGACCAGCCGCCCGGCCCCGGTGTCCGGGCCGGTCGCGGGCCGTTCGGCGGCCGGCCCTGCCGGTGCCGCCGGGCCCGGCGCCTCGCGCGGGGCGGGCAGCGGACCGGCCGCGCCGGGCTGGGCCGGGTGCGCTGCGCCGGGCGCGGGCCGCGGTGCGGGTGGCTGGAGCCCGTAACTGGTCGGCTCCTCGGGACGTCCCCCGTTGCTCGTCATGCGCCCTATCATGCACGGCCCGTCCGGCACCGAGGACGGGGAGTGCGGATGGGCGGGGCCCGGGGG
>NZ_PVLV01000053.1 GCF_002982015.1 Streptomyces solincola | reverse complement strand
GAGTGAGGACGTATGCGATGACGGCCGACCAGTACCGCCCGGGCAGCTACCCGCACAGCCACCACAGCCCGGGCGGCCACCCGCTGCCCGTCCCCCCGCCGCCGGCCGCGCCGCCCGCCCGCACCTCGGGGGCGGCGGGCTGGCTGCTGGTGGTGTCCGCGGCCATGATGGGCCTGCTGTCCGGGCTCTTCTTCGCCTTCGACGTGTCGGTGATGCCGGGCCTGGCCCGCCTCGACGACGTCGACTACCTGCGGGCCATGCAGAGCTTCAACGACCTGATCGACAACAACGGGCTGTTCGGCATGCTGTTCATGGCCGCGCTGGCCGCGCCGGTGTGGGCGGCGATCGTCGAGTACCGCCGCGGCCGCCGCCGGGTCGCCGTGTGGACGGCCGTGGCCGCCGCCCTCTACCTGGTGACCGTGCTCATCACGGTCACCGTCAACATCCCGCTGAACACGGAACTCGCCGGCCTCGGCGACCCCGCCAAGGCCGGCGACCTCTCCCTGGTCGACGACTTCAAGAACATCTGGGAGCCCGCGAACATCGTCCGCACGGTGCTGTGCACCGCCGCGGTGGTCTGCGTGGCCCAGGCGCTGAAGCTGCACGGACGCTCCACCCCGCGGCCCCCCGCCGCACCGGTGTCCTACCGGTAGGACCGCCGGGCAGGGGCGGGTCCGGTGGCGCTCAGAGGAGCGCGGCCGGGTCCGTCATCTCGGCGGTCGCGTTGAACGCGAAGGAACCGCCCTGGCGGGCGTTGACCCGCACGGTGCGCCGGGTGCCCGGCACCTCGGCCACGTCGGCCGAGTCGGCCTCGATCCAGCACGGCTCGCCGAACTCGACGTACCGGTTGAACGAGATGTCCATGGAGGTGGGCACCAGCGCGTCCCAGGTGGCCTGCGAGGCGCAGGCCGCCTGGCGCACCGACTCCAGCAGCAGCATCCCCGGCACGTGGTCCAGCGCGTGGTCGAAGAGCACCGGGTGGCTGGTGTCGACGCGCAACTGCCAGCGCCGCCGCTCCTCGGTGGGCGAGAGCACGATGTCCTGCTTGCGGAGCCGGCCGACGACGCCGCGCGAGACCGGTGCCGGCGGCGGCGGAGCGCTGGCGAACACGTGCGCGAGGTCGGCGCGCTCACCGCGCAGCCGCCGGTAGACGGCGGGGGAGTGGCACCCGAAGCGGGTGCTCACCATGGCCACCAGCGAGCCGTCGCGCACCACCTCGAGGTGCATGGTCATCATCGCGGGCAGCGAGCGGTGGTACCGGATGTCGGAGAACGCCGCGTGGATCTCCAGGTCCGCGGGGGAGCCGTCGATGCGCAGGGCCTGGGGCTGGACGGCGTACTGAAGGCGGCTCCAGCTCAGCTGGTAGCCGAAGGGGACGTCGTAGGCGACGTGGCTCAGCAGCGGGAACGTCTGCCGGACCGTTTCGCACAGCAGGAGCGGGTCATACGTTCCGTGCGAGGAGCCGTAGAAGCTGTGGCTGCGGGGCCACTGGGCGGTGACGGTGAAGGCGTCCCGGCCCGCCTTCTGCCAGCTGGTGAGGAACACCTCCGCCAGGGCTGCTCGGTGCACGTACTCCTTGGCCACCGTGGTGGTCAGGGCCGGTCTGGACACCGCGGGACGTTCCGATGCGATGAGCATGAGCATGCCTCTCCCCTGGGCGTGCGTATGTGTGGGCCCCCGACCGGCACTACCGGTCACGGGGGCCGGCTTGTAAAATAAGGTCGTTCGTTTTTTTTGTCGATAGAGACCGGGGCACCAGAAATGGCTGAGCCGAAGCAGGAGCGGGCGGTGAAGACGCGGGAGACGATCCTGTACGCCGCCGCCGAGATCTTCGACGCTTACGGATACAGCGGCGCCAGCATCAGCAAGATCATGGAACGCGCCGACGTCACCCAGGGCGGGATGTACTTCCACTTCAAGTCCAAGCTCGGGCTGGCCAAGGCCGTCTTGGCGGCCCAGCAGGAGTCGGTGGTCATCCCCGAGGGCCCGCCCGGCCTCCAGCGGCTGATCGACCTCAACTTCTTCCTGGCCAGCGAGTTGCAGAACAACGTGCTGTTCCGGGCCAGCGTCCGGCTCGCCGTCGAGCAGGGCGACTTCGGGATGCGGGACGACACCGCGTACCAGGAGTGGGTGGACCAGTTCCACGCCCTGCTGTGCGCCGCCCGCGAGCGCGGCGAACTCCTCCCCGACGTCGACGAGCTGGAGTTCGCCAACGTCCTGGTCGGCTGCTACAGCGGCACCCAGGTCTTCTCCAACATCGCCTCCGGCCGCGCCGACCTCCAGTCCCGCCTCACCTCGATGTGGCGCTACCTGCTGCCCGCCATCGCCACCCCCAAGGCGCTGATGGAGCTGCGGCTGCCCGTCGACGCGCAGAGACTCGCCGCATGAGACCCGGGCCGGCGCGGCCCCGGACGGTGGTGCTCACCGGCGCCACCGGCTTCATCGGCTCCGCCGTGCTGGCCGAACTGCGCCGGCGCGCCGACCGCGACCGGACCGCGGACGGCGGCCCGGCCCTCGTCGTACGGGCGGTCGGCCGGCGCGCCCCCGAGGGCGCCGCGGCCGCCCTGGTCGACGAGTGGACGCCGGCCGACCTGGAGCGCCCGGACACCCTGGCCGGGGTGTGCCGGGGCGCGGACGCCCTGCTCCACACGGCCTCGCTGATCGGCACCGACGAGGTCCGCTGCGCCGCGGTCAACACGCTGGGCACGGCCGCCCTGATGGCCGACGCCCGGGCCGCAGGGGTACGCCGGATCGTGCACCTCTCCACGGCCGCCGTCTACGGCCCCGGCCCGCACCGCGACCTCGCGGTGGACCAGGTCCGCCCCGCGCCCGTCTCGGCGTGCAGCCGGACCCGGCTCGCCGGCGAGGGGTACGCGCGGGCCGCCGGCGCGTCCGTGCTGCGGCCCGGCCTGGTGCTGGGCGACGGCGACCGCTGGGTGGTGCCGGCGCTCGCCGAACTGCTGGAGGCCGTACCGGGGTCGTGGGGCGGCGGTCGCGCGATGCTCTCGCTGGTGGCGGTCGGCGACCTGGCCCGGCTGATCACCCGCCTCGGCCTGGCCCGCCAGGCGCCGCCCGCCGGCCGCGTCTGGCACGCCGGCCACCCCGAGCCGGTCTCCCTGGCCCGCCTGCTCGACACCCTGGCCCATCACCGGATCGTCCCCGCCGCGCCCGCCCTGGCGCTGGACTGGGAGACGTGCGTACGCCGCCTCGGCGCCTCCGGCTCACGGGTCGGCGAACGCCAGCTCTCCCTCTTCGCCCAGGACTACTGGTACGACAGCCGGCCGGTGTGGCGGGCCGCCCGCTGCCGGCCCGGCCCGGGCCCGCTGACCCGCCTGGCCGACGCCGCGCCCTGGTACCGCGCCCTCCTCGCCGACCGGGCGGCCCCCCGCTGAGGGACCGCCCGGCCGCGTGCGCCACCGTCCCGCGCCGGCGTCAGCGCAGGACGGGCTCCTGCTCCTCCTCCGCGGCCGCCGCCGGCTGCCGCAGACCCGGATGGCCCTCCGCCGACACCCCGGCGAGCGCCACGTGCCAGACCCGCTTGAGCTGGCCGACGGCGCTCTCGTAGTCGAGGCCCGAGCCCAGCCGCGCCCGCAGGTACGCCTCCGCGCCGCTGGTCAGGTGCTCCACCAGGGTGGTGACGTCCGCGGGCCGGGCGTCGGTGCGCAACTGCCCGTCCTCATGGGCCTGTTCCAGCAGCTCGCGCACGGCGGGCAGCCACGCGTCCGACCAGGCCCCGGTGTCCGGGCGCTCCCGCCCGAGCCGGATCGCGGCCCGGACCGAGGACTCCCGCTCCATCAGCCGCACCAGCTCCAGCGTGAGGTCGACGACCGTGCGCAGCGCGGACCTCCGCCCGGCGGCCAGGCGGTCCAGCGCGGCCAGCGTCACCGCTCGCCCCTCGTCCCGCACCGCGTCCGCCAGGCTCCCCTTGGTCGGGAAGTGGAAGGTCACCGCCCCGATGGACAGGCCGCCGGCGACCGCGCTGATCCGCGACAGCGACGTCCCGTCGTAGCCGAACCGGTCGAACTCCTCGGCCGCCGCTCTGACCAGGGCCCGGCGCGTGCGCACGGCCCTCTCCTGTTTCACCACACCGTCTCCCGAAGAGTGCTGCCCGCCACCGGAAGGGCGAGGCCCCGGGCGCGGGTCCGTCGGCGCGCTGCTGGGTCGTCCCGCTGTGAACGGGGTGATCCATCCGTTTCCAAGGGTCTCGCTCCCGTCCTCCCCGGGACAAGCCGGAGTTGCTCAAGACGTTCCGGATAGGGCCGATTCGGCTGGATAACCACGGTGACCACCCGGTGGACGCCGTTCCGGTTGCCGGTGCACGGGGCGCGCTGCACGGCTGCCCGCCGGCGGGCAGCGGGGGCCGACTTGGCGAAGTGCATCCAGTGACTCTCCTAGGTCGCAAAAAAAAGAGGGTGTTCGCTATTATTTTATCGCGCTCGGCAGTCGCAGGCCGAGAAGAGGGAGGGAACGGGCCATGGTCGCGCCAGCTTTGACAGAAGCACGAGCCTCGCTGCCGGTGTTCGCCGAGAGGATCTTCGAGGGCCTGCCGCGCGCCGACCAGCGGCGCTGGGCGCAGACCTACGTCGAGGGACTGCTCGCCACACCGGGCAAGAAGTCGGTACGCAAGCTGGCCGCCGCGGTCTCCGCCGCGCCCGCCGCCTCGCAGTCCCTGCACCAGTTCGTCAACGCCAGCCCCTGGGAGTGGACCCCGGTGCGCGCCGAGCTGTCCCGCTGGGTCGAGCAGCAGACGACCCCGCGGGCCTGGGTGATCAACCAGGCGGTGCTGCGCAAGCGGGGCGAGCACTCCTGCGGGGTGCACCGCCGCTTCATGGCCGCCACCGGGCGCTCGGTCACCTGCCAGGTCGGCGTGGGCCTCTTCCTCTCCTCGGCGGCCGGCGCCGTCCCCGTCGACTGGCGGCTGCTGCTGCCCGGCTCCTGGGCCCGCGACGAGGACCGCCGCCGGCGCACCCGCATCCCGGACGAGGTCGGCCCCCGCTCCATCGAGCTGCACGCCCTGGACCTGGTCGACGCGCTCGCCGAGGCGGGCCGGGCCGCGCCGCTGCCGGTGGTCGCCGACCTCGACTCCACCAGCCCCGCCGCGGTGAGCGCCCTGGTCGCCGGACTCGCCCAGCGCGGCCGGGACTTCGTGGTCGCCGTGCCGCCCACCCTCCAGGTCATGGTCGGCCGCCACTTGCGGGTGCACCGCCCGCACGGCGGCGACGGGCAGAACATGGTGCTCGCCGCCCGCGGCCTGTTCGCCTTCGACGCCGGCACCCTCACCCGCATGGAGAGCGTGCCCTCACCGGACGGCCGCGGCCGGCACGTCACCGTCATGTCCAGCTTCGTCCGGCTGCCCGCCCCCGGCGCCGGCGACGGCGCCCAGCGCACCTACCGCCTCTTCGCCGTCCGCCCCGAGAACGGCCGCAGACCGGTGCAGCTCTGGCTGAGCAGCCTCACCCACACCCGCATGGACGCCCTCCTCGGCCTCACCCGCCTCCCCGCCGCCGCCGAGGACACCGTCCGCGAACTCTCCGACGACTTCGGCCTCCTCGACTTCGAGGGCCGCTCCTACCCCGGCTGGCACCACCACATGACGCTGGTCTCCGCCGCCTACGCCTACCACCGCCTCACCACCCGCCCCCTCCCCCCGGGCGACCGCGACCGCCTGCTGGCGGCAGCCTGACGGCAGCGCCGAAGCGGACGCGCCGGGGACCTGGTGGGTCCCCGGCGCGTCCGGTGCGGTCCTCCCTAGGGGTGCCAGGCGACCGGGAGGTGGCGCGGGCCGCGGATCAACGCGGTTCTCTCGCGCCAGGGGACTTCGGTACGGGGGACGGCCAGGCGCAGGTCCGGGAACTCGCGCAGGAGGGCCGCCAGGGCGACGCGGATCTCGGTCCTGGCCAGCGGGGCGCCGGGGCAGAAGTGCGGGCCGAAGCCGAAGGCCAGGTGCGGGTTGTGCGACCGCCGGAGGTCCAGGACCTGCGGATCGGCGAACACCTCCTCGTCGAAGTTGGCCGAGACCATCGCGGGGAACACCGCCTCCCCCTCGCGCACGACCACGCCGCCCAGCTTCACGTCCTCGGCGGCGACCCGGGGCAGCGACTCCTGGCCGCCCAGCGGGATGAACCGCAGCAGTTCCTCGACCGCCGTGTCGAGCCGCTCCGGGTGCCGCGCCAGCTCCGCCCACAGGCCGTCGACGAGCAGGGTGAGGACGGAGTTGGCGATGGCGTTGGCCGTGGTCTCGTGGCCCGCCGCCAGGATGGTCACCCCCAGGGTGACCAGCTCCTCCTCGGACAGCCGCCCCTCGTCCTCGTCGCGCGCGGCGATCAGCGCGGACAGCAGGTCGTCGCGCGGCTCGGCGCGGTGGCGGGCGACGTGCTCGGCGAGGTAGGACATCAGCGCCTCGGAGGCGGCCTCGACGTCCTCGGCCGGGACGCCCTCGCCGCTGAACACCACCTCGGAGAAGCGCTGGAAGAAGTGCTGGTCCGCGGCGGGCACGCCGAGCATCTCGCAGATCACCGTGATCGGCAGCGGCATCGAGAAGGCGTCGACCAGGTCCACCGGCGAACCGGCGGCCCGCATGCCGGCGACCAGCTCGCCGACCAGCTCCTCGATGCGGGGCCGCCACGCCTCGACGTTCCGGCGTGAGAACGCCCCCGAGATCAGCCTGCGCATCCGGGCGTGCTCCGGCGGGTCCAGGGACAGGATGTCGCCGCCCGGGTTCAGCCACTCCTGCGTGCGGGGGACGTCCGCCTGCACGGTGGCGGCCCGCGAGAACCGCGGGTCGCCGAGCACGGTCTTGATCTCGGCCTGCCGGGTCGCCAGCCAGCCCTCCCCGCCGTACGGCAGTCGCACCCGCCGCACCGGGCAGGTGGCGCGCAGCTCGGCGAACTCCGGCGGCACGTCCAGCCGGTGGCCGTCGGGGAAGGGGTAGGGCAGCGGCTGCTCCGGCGTTCCTCGCTCCGGGGTCGTCGTCACGGGAGCTCCTCGGGAATCCGGGTGTCGGCAGGGGCGGTACCGGCGGTACCGGCGGGCTGGGCGGTGCTGTCGGCAGGGACGCTACGGGCGGGCGCTGGGGGCCGACTCGAGCGCCGATGCGGACGTGGACGCGGATGCGGTGGACGGGGCCCGGGGCCAGGTCCCAGCGATAGTCAAGCGGTCCGGCCTAGCGTCCTTCGCGATGCGCGGCGGACGGTCGCCGGCGCACCGACCTCCTCGCCCGTCCCCGGTGAAACCGCTGATCACAGGAGCACGCGTCCATGACCGCTGCCAGACCACCGATCCGCCAGTTGCCCTCACTGACCGGCTACCGCGCGGTCCTGTTCGTCGCCGTGTTCCTGACGCACACGCTCGGCGCGGGCCAGTTCTACGCGGACGCCGACATCAACGCGCTCGGCACGATCCTGCCGTACGGCACCTCGGCCCTGTCCACCTTCTTCGTGCTCAGCGGCTTCGTGCTCACCTGGGGTGAGCCGTGGCGCAGCACCGTGCGCAACTTCTGGTGGCGCCGGGTGCTCAAGATCTACCCGGGGCACGTGATCACCTGGGCGGGCACGCTGCTCATGCTGTGGGTGATCGGCCCGATGATGCTGATGGGGTCGCTCGCCGAGACCTCCACCGGCCCGGTGGTGGCCAACCTGTTCCTGGTGCAGGCGTGGATACCCGACCTCTCGTACCTCTTCAGCGTGTACGGCGTGAACTGGTCGGTGTCCTGCGAGATCGCGTTCTACCTGCTGCTGCCCCTGCTGATCCGGCCGATCCTGCGGATCCGCGCGGAGCGGCTGTGGCTGTGGCTCGGCGTGGCGGCCGCCACGCTGGTCGCCATCCCCACCGCGACGCACCTCTTCCTCGCCGGCCCGGTGTGGGACTACTGGGCGCCGCTGTCGTTCTGGCAGGCGTTCCTGACCTACTTCTTCCCGCTCACCCGGCTGCCCGAGTTCCTGATGGGTGTGCTGCTGGCGCGGATCGTGCAGACCGGGCGGTGGTCGCCCAAGGTGAACGTGTGGTGGATCGGCCTGCTGGTCGCGGGCCTGTGGGCGCTGCTGGACGTGCTCCCCGCCACCTTCCGCAGCAGCGGGCTGCTGACCCTCGGCATCGCCCTGCTGGTCCCGCTGATCGCGGCGCGCGACCTCGCGGACAAGCCGTCGTGGCTGGACAGCAAGCCCATGGTGCTGCTTGGCAACGCCTCCTACGCGGCGTACCTGGTGCACTTCCCGCTGCTGGGCCTGGCCCGCTACCTCACCGGGGAGACGAAGCAGTTCGGCTTCTGGGGCGCGACGCTGATCGTGGTCGTGCTGTTCGTGGTCACGCAGGCGGTCGGCCTCGCCATGTTCGTCGGCCTGGAGCGCCCGCTGATGCGGAAGTTCGGCCGGCCGCGCTGGTCGCTCGCCGCGTCCACCGCGCCCGACCCGGCGAAGACCGCCGTGCCCGACCCGGCCGCCGCCGCACCGGCCGCCGCGCCCGCCGCCGCCGCCGCAGCCGGGGCCGGCGTGACCGCCGCGGCCGCCGCCCGCAGGTGATACCGTCCCGACCGTGTTCCGCAGGCGGCCCACCCGGCAGGGTGGGCGGTGGGCGGGCACAGACCTTCAGGGGTTGCACCACATGTCAGACCAGAACACGTCGGACCAGAAGCAGTTCGAGGAGTTCCTCGCGTTCCAGCAGGGCGTCATCGACGAGTTCCGCGCCAACGACGGCAAGGTCGGCGGGATGTTCGAAGGCTCCACGCTCTGCCTCATCACCACGACGGGGGCGCGCACCGGCCGCCCCCGCACCCAGCCCCTCGGCCTGATGCAGGTCGACGGACAGGACCTGGTCGTCGCCTCGGCGGGCGGCGCGCCGACCCACCCGGCCTGGTACCACAACATCCGCAAGAACCCGATCGTGACGGTCGAGAAGGGCTCCCGCACCTTCCGGGCGATCGCCTCGATCCCGCCGGGCGAGGAGCGCGACGGGCTCTTCGCGCAGATCGTCGCGCAGGAGCCCGGCTACGGCGAGTACCAGAAGAACACCGACCGCGTCATCCCGGTCGTCGTCCTGCACCCGGTCGACCTCGCACCCGACCGCGTCAAGCACCTCGGTGACGAACTGGTCGAGGTGCACGACTGGCTGCGCGGCGAACTGAAGGACCTGCGCCGGCGGATCGACGACGTGGTGGAGGGCCGGGCCGGCGACGTCGCCGCGGCGGCGGACACCGGGGACGGCGGTGTGCTCGCCCGACTGCGGTCGCACTGCCTGGACTTCTGCCACGCGCTGCACATCCACCACGCCGGCGAGGACATCGGCGCCTTCCCGGTGCTCCGCGACCGCTTCCCGGCCCTCGCGCCGGTGCTGGACCGGTTCGCCGAGGAGCACAAGACGGTCGTCGAACTCCAGAACCGGATCAAGGCGCTGGTCGAGGAGTTCGCTCCCGACCGGGACGATCCGGTGAGGCTGCGCGCGGAGGTGGAAGACCTCGCGAGCCGGCTCGAAGCGCACTTCGACGAGGAGGAACGCCAACTCGTCACCGCGCTGAACGCCATGGGCCCCGCGCCCGAGCGCGGCTGAACACGACGGCAGGGGAGCACGGGCGGGAGTTCCGCCCGTGCTCCCCTGCCGTTCGGGGCGGCTCGCGGCCGCCGGGGGAAGGGGCGCGGTCAGCCCTCGCGCAGCTCCCGGCGGAACGCCACACAGCGCTCGTACGCGGGCAGGAGTCCGTCGCGCCGGGCCGCCTGGAGGGTCGGCGCCTTCTCGTCCTTCGGCGACATCAGGAACGGCACGTCGTCCGGCCAGTCGATGGCGAGGTCCGGATCGAGCGGGTGGATCCCGTGTTCGCGGCCCGGGTTGTAGCCCTCCGAGCACAGGTAGACGACCGTGGTGTCGTCGCTCAGGGCGAGGAAGGCGTGCCCCAGGCCCTCGGAGAGGTACACCGCGCGGTGCGTCCGGTCGTCCAGGCGCACGCCCTCCCACCGGCCGAAGGTCGGCGAACCGACCCGGATGTCGACGATGACGTCCAGCACCGCGCCCCGGACGCAGGCCACGTACTTCGCCTGGCCCGGCGGCACGTCCGCGAAGTGGATGCCGCGCAGGGTGCCGCGCCGGGAGATGGAGCAGTTCGCCTGGGCGAGCCTCAGGTCCTGGCCCAGGGCGCCCCGCAGGGTGCGGCCCTGGAGCAGCTCGTGGACGCTTCCCCGCTCGTCGGGGAAGACGGTGGGCTCGTGGATCCACGAGCCCTCGATGGACAGCGGTCGCATGGGTGTGGGCACCTCGGTAGTGCGGTGGCGGTCAGGACGGCGCGTGCGCGGCGGGCGACGGTCGGGACGGAGCGGCCGGCGCGGCGGCGCGGCACATCTCCGGCCACGCCCCGGCCAGCGCCTCGCGCCAGTGGCGCATCGGCTCGATGCCGGCCTCGCGCCAGCGGTCGTGCCCCAGCACGCTGTACGCCGGCCGGGCCGCGGGACGCGGGAAGCGGTCACTGGGGACGGGGCGCACCCGCGAGACGTCCGCGCCGAGGAGGGCGAAGACCTCCGCGGCCAGCTCGAACCAGGTGGCGTCGCCGCCGCTGGTGCCGTGGTAGATCCCGGGCGGGGCGCTCCCGGCGAGCGCGGCGCGCCCCAGCAGGAGCAGGTGGTCGGCGAGGTCCCCCGTCCAGGTGGGCTGGCCCCGCTGGTCGTCCACGACCTCGACGGGGCCGGCGCCGCGCGCCAGGGCGATCATGGTGCGCACGAAGCTGCGCCCGTGCTCCCCGAACAGCCACGCGGTGCGGACGACGTGGCCGGTGCGCGGAAGCGCCTGGAGGACGGCGCGCTCCCCGGCCAGCTTGCCGCGGCCGTAGGCGGTCCGCGGCGCGGGCGGAGCGTCCTCGGGGTACGGCTGTGCGGCGTCGCCGCCGAAGACGTAGTCCGTCGAGACGTGCAGCAGTACGGCGTCCAGGGCGCCGCACTCCTCGGCCAGCAGGCGGGGGCCCCTCGCGTTGACGGCGTGGGCCTCGGCCTCCTTCTCCTCCGCCTCGTCCACCGCCGTCCACGCCGCGCAGTTGACCACCAGGGCCGGGCGGTGGGCCCGCAGGACCTCGCGCACGGCGCGGGGGTCGGTGACGTCCAGGGCGGAGCGGCCGACCGCCACCGTGCGGACGCCGGCCCGCCCCAGCCGGGGCAGGAGGTCGCGGGCCAGCATCCCGTCGGCCCCGGTCACGAGCCAGACCGGCCCGTCGGCGGGCGTCACAGGGCGGCCCGCTCCAGCAGCGGCTCCCACCACACCCGCTGCTCCCGGTACCACCGCACGGTCTCGGCCAGGCCCTGGGCGAGCGGCACGCGGGGCCGGTAGCCCAGCTCGTCGCGGATCTTGGTCCAGTCGACGGAGTACCGCTGGTCGTGGCCCTTGCGGTCCTCCACGTACGTCACGCTGGTCTCCCACCGGGCCCCGCAGGCGTCCAGGATCAGGGCGGTCAGCTCCTTGTTGGCCAGCTCGGTGCCGCCGCCGATGTTGTAGACCTCGCCCGCGCGGCCCCGGGTGCGCACCAGCTCGATCGCCCGGACGTGGTCGTCCACGTGGAGCCAGTCCCGGACGTTGCCCCCGTCGCCGTACAGCGGCAGCTTCCTGCCGTCCAGCAGGTTGGTGACGAAGCGCGGGATCAGCTTCTCGGGGAAGTGGTGGTGGCCGTAGTTGTTGGAGCAGCGGGTCACCCGGACGTCCAGCCCGTGCGTACGGTGGTAGGACAGCGCGACCAGGTCGCTCGCCGCCTTCGAGGACGAGTACGGCGAGTTGGGCCGCAGCGGCTCCTCCTCGGTCCACGAGCCCTCGGCGATCGACCCGTACACCTCGTCGGTCGAGATGTGCACGAAGGTCCGGGCGCCGGCCCGGTGGGCGGCGTCGACCAGGGTGTGGGTGCCCAGCACGTTGGTGCGGACGAACTCCGCGCCGCCGTCGATGGAGCGGTCCACATGGGACTCGGCCGCGAAGTGCACCACCTGGTCGTGGTCGGCCATCAGCCTCTCGACGAGCCGCGCGTTGCAGATGTCGCCGCGCACGAAGCCGAACGCCGCCTGCCCGCGCACCGCGTCCAGGTTGGCGGTGTTCCCCGCGTAGGTGAGCTTGTCCAGCACGGTCACCGAGACGTCACCGGGCCCCTCGGGGCCCAGCAGCGTACGGACGTAGTGGGAGCCGATGAAGCCGGCGCCGCCGGTCACCAGGATGCGCGTCGTCATGACGGGACCTGCACCTCGCTGTGGTCGCCGAGCACCAGCCGGTGGGCGGAGGAGTTGCGGGGGGCGGGCCGGACGCGCACGCCCCTTCCGATGAGCGAGGCGGTGACCCGGCCGACGCCCTCCAGCGCGGAGTCGCGCAGCACGATGGAGTACTCGATCTCGCTGTCCTCGATGCGGCAGCCCTCCGAGACGGAGGTGAACGGGCCGACGTAGGAGTTGCTGACCACCGTGGAGGCCCCGATGACCGCGGGGCCGACGATGCGGCTGCCGCTGATCCGGGCGCCCTTCTCGATCCGGACCCGGCCGATGATCTCGGTGCCGGCGTCGACCGTCCCCTCCACGCCGGACTCGATGCCCTCCAGCACCGACCGGTTGACCTCCAGCATGTCGGTGACGTTGCCGGTGTCCTTCCAGTAGCCCGAGACGGTGGTCGGCCGGACGTCCCGGCGCTGGTCGATCAGCCACTGGATGGCGTGCGTGATCTCCAGCTCGCCGCGGTGCGACGGCGTGATGGCGCGCACCGCCTCGTGCACGGCCGGGGTGAACAGGTAGACGCCCACCAGGGCGAGGTCGCTCTTGGGGAACTCCGGCTTCTCGGTCAGCGAGACGACCCGTCCGTCGGCGTCCAACTCCGCCACCCCGAACGAGCCGGGGTCGGGCACCCGGGTCAGCAGGATGCTCGCGTCGGGGCGCTCGGCCCGGAAGTCGGCCACCAGGCCGGAGATCCCGCCGACGATGAAGTTGTCGCCGAGGTACATCACGAAGTCGTCGTCGCCGAGGAAGTCCCGGGCGATGAGCACGGCGTGCGCGAGCCCGAGCGGAGCGGCCTGCGGGATGTAGGTGACGTCGAGGCCGAACCGGGAGCCGTCGCCCACGGCGGCGCGGATCTCGTCCGCGGTCTCCCCGACGACGACGCCGACCTCGGTGATGCCGGCCTCCGCGATCGCCTCCAGGCCGTAGAAGAGGACCGGTTTGTTGGCCACCGGCACCAGTTGCTTGGCGGACGTGTGGGTGATGGGGCGCAGGCGGGTACCGGTCCCGCCTGCCAAGACCAGCGCCTTCATGGGTTTCCTCCGCTGATGACGGCGTCGCGCACGGACGGTGCGGACGGCTCGGTGGCCCGGCTATCCACGGGCGAGGTCCTCCAGCCGGGCCACCACCTCGGCGGGGCCGGGTTGCCGGGCGATCTCCGCGCGGACCGCGCGGGCCCGGGCCAGGTAGGACGGGGCGCCGAGGATCTCCTCGGCGGCGGCGCGCAGCTCGGCCGGGGACTGCCGGTCCGCCGGCAGGGTGAGCGCCGCGCCCCGGGCGGAGATCCGCTCGCAGGGCGGCAGCATCTTCGGGATGTTGGGGATCAGCAACTGCGGCACCCCCGCGTTCAGCGCGGTGAGCGAGGTCTGCCCGCCGCCGTGGTGGACGATCAGCCGGCAGGTGGTCAGCAGCACGTCCAGCGGGATCCAGCCGGCCCGCACCCGGTCCGGGTCGGCCTTGAGGCCCCTCGCGACCGCCTCCGGCGCGGCGACCACCAGCTCCACGTCCAGGTCGGCGACGCTGTCCAGCAGGTCCTGGAGGTAGGCGAGTTCGTCCTCGTGCGAGACCCGGCTGCCGGCGGTGACGCATACCCGCGGCCGGTCGGGCGCGCGGTACATCCACGGCTGGAGCGCACGCTGCTCGTTGTACGGGACGAAGCGCATGGACTGCCGGGGCCCCGGCGCGTCGGCGGCGCGCAGGCTCGGCGGGCAGATGTCGACCCACAGATCGGTCCCGGGCAGCCCGTCCAGGCCCAGCGCCGACAGCTCGGGGGCCAGCTCGTCGGCCGCGCCCTCGTCGATGCCCGGCGGCTCGCCGAGGTCCCAGGTGTGCCGGACGAACGGCACGCCGACCTCGGCGGCCAGCAGCGGAGCCGCGTAGCAGAGCGACCCGCCGACCACCAGGTCGGGGGCCCAGTCCGCGGCCAGGGCGCGCAGCGCGGGCAGGCTCGCCGCGGCGAACCTGCCGAAGCCGCGGCCGTTGAAGCGCAGGCGCTCGCCGGGATCCGCCGGGAGGTCCAGCGCGCGGCCGTCGCGGTCGGCGAACATGAACCCGCGCATGGTGCCGGCCGTGACGGGGACGGTGGGCAGGCCCACGGCGGACGTGAAGGGGACCATCTCGTCGGGCGAGGCGACCAGGACCTCGTGGCCCGCCAACCGGGCCGCGGTGGCGAGCGGGGCCGGCGCGAACACCGTCGCCGGGCTGCCGCCGGTCAGGAAGAGCATCTTCATCGCACGAACGCCTCCAGGAGGTCGGCGCCGAGTGCCGCGCCGTCGGCCTTGCTGTTCACGCGGCGGCACAGCGCCGCCACCTCGCGCCGGATGGCGGCGTCGTCGGCCACCGCCCGTACCGTCTCGAAGATCCCCTCGGCGGAGGTGTCGGCGAGCCGGCGGCCGAGCCCCAGCTCCTCCACCCGCCGGGCGTTGGCCATCTGCTCCGGGACCTGGGCGGCGGAGACCATCGGCACCCCGCAGTACACCGCGCCCATCGTGGAGCCCATGCCGTTGTGGGTGAGGAACACGTCGGCCTGCCGCAGCACCGCGAGCTGCGGCAGGTGCCGGTGGACGTCGAAGTTCGGCGGCGGCGTCCGGCCCGACAGGTCCACCTTCCCGCCGACGGCCATCACCACCTGCCAGTCGGTGCCGGCGAACGCGTCCATGCAGTGGTGGAAGAACTCCGGCCGGTCGTTCCAGATGGTGCCCAGCGCGATGTACAGCAGCCGGGAGCCTGGGACCTTCGGCCGGTACTCCCCCTCCTGGCTCCGGTCGCCGATGCCGGGACCGATGAAGTGGAAGGCGTCGCCGAAGCGGTCCGCGCCCGGCTGGAACTCCTCCGGCACGAAGACCAGGTTCAGCTCGGCCGGCTCCGCGGCGTTCAGCTCCTTGTGCACGCCGTACTCCGCGAAGAAGTCGCGGCACTCCGCCTGCGCCCGCACCAGCGGGGGGTGGGTGAAGTCCAGCGGCTCCGACATCAGCAGGTCGGTGAGCGAGTCCTCCTCGTCGGTGGCCATGGTGGGCACGAGGTAGGCGTACGGCGTCGAGAGCGCCTCGGCGAGCAGTTGGCCGTGGTAGTCCAGTTGGTCCGTGCACACCACGTCGGGCCGGTCGTCGCGGTAGAAGTCCATCAGCACCGGCATCGACGTGCGCCGCTCGGCGAGCCCGAGCCGCAGCACCTCGGTGAGGTCCTCGGTGGTGAAGTGCTCGAACATCGGCGGGTTCTGAAGGGCCGTCGGCAGCACCACCGGCTCCGCGCCGGTCTGCCGCACCAGGTGCTCCAGATCGGGCCCGACGGCGAAGCTGACCCGGTGACCGCGCCGTACGAGTTCGCGCACCAGCGGCAGCGCGGGCGTGACGTGCCCGTAGGCGTTCGGGGTGAGGAAAGCCAGATGCACGGCCCTCTCCTCCTCCTTCGGTCAGTAGTTTCCGAGGCCGCCGCAGACGTTGAGCGCCTGGGCCGTGACCGCGGCGGCGTCCTCGCCCACCAGGTACTCGACCATGGCGGCCACCTCCCGGGACTGCACGTACCGGCCCATCGGCACCTTGGTGGTGATGCGGTCGCGGGCCTCGTCCACCGACACGCCCCACACCTCGGCGTACCCCTCGCGGACCTTGGCGGCCATCGGCGTCTCGACGAACCCGGGGCACACCGCGTTCACGGTGATGCCGGTGCGCGCCAGCTCCAGGCCGAGCGCCTTGGTGAAGCCCACGACGCCGTGCTTGGACGCCGAGTACGGGGCGGCGAACACCACGCCCTGCTTCCCGCCGGTCGACGCGATGCTGACGATCCGGCCGCGTCCGGCCGCCAGCATCCCGCCGGCGGTCAGCACCTCCCTGGTCAGCAGGAAGACACTGGTGAGGTTGGTCGCCAGGACGTCGTGCCACAGCTCGTCGGTGATGCCGGCGGTGGGGCCGCCGCCGCTCCGCCCGGCGTTGTTGACCAGGATGTCCACCCGGCCGTAGCGGGCCACCACGTCGGCGACGAGCCGCTTCAGCTCCTCGGGCCGGGACACGTCGCACGTCGAGCCGTCCGCCTCCCAGCCCTGGTCCCGCAGCTCCTTCACGGTGGCGCTCACCGCGTCCGCCTGGCGGCCGCAGACCCAGACGGCGGCCCCGCCCGCGGCGAGTCTGGAGGCGACCTCCAGCCCGATCCCGCTGGTACCGCCGGTCACCAGGGCCACCCGCTTGGTCGGCTCGGACATGCCACCCTCCCGCTTCGCATCGGTCAACCCAGCCGAGGATGTTCACCGCTGCTCGAAGGGCGCTGGATCCTGTGTGGAGGCCGGTCGCGAGGCCCGGTCGAGCCATCCGCGAGCACCGGGCCGCAGGCTCGGTCGGCGAGGCCGTACCGAGTGCATTCGAGTGAAGGAGCCGAGTCCGCCATGACGGAGAGCATCCCGGACCCCGCCGAGAACCACACGCTGCCGGACGGCCGTGTGATCAGCGGGCTGAACGCGGAGACCACCAAGATCGTCTGGCACGAGGTCTCCGAGAGCATCTACCTGACCGACCTCCAGCACCTGCGGGCGGGCGACACGGTCATCGACATCGGCGCCCACCTCGGCCTCAGCTCGCTCTTCGTCTCCGACCGGGTGCCCGGCGTGCGGGTCATCGCCTGCGAGCCGGCCCGCGCCACGTACGCCTGCCTGGCGCGGAACTTCGCCGACCACCTGCCGGGCGGCATCGCCGTCAACAAGGCCGTCGCCGACCGGCCCGGCACCGCCGAGTTCACCTTCTACCCGGCCGACGAGACGATGGCGACGCTCCAGGAGGACGAGGGCGACGACCAGCGCAACATCGAGGCCGTGCTCACCAACCTCGGCGTCGACGCGGCGGAACAGGCCGCCTACTGGGAGAACTTCCGGGCCGAGGTCGAGCGCTACACCGTGCCGGTGACCACGGTCGCCGAACTGATCGCCGAGCACGGCGTCGAGACGGTGGACCTCCTCAAGATCGACGTGGAGCGGTCCGAACTCGCCGTGCTGGCCGGCGTCGGCGACGAGAACTGGCCCAGGATCCGCAACATCGCCGTCGAGGTGCACGACGTCGACGACGGGCTCGCCCGCGCCGTGGACCTGCTCAAGGACAAGGGCTTCCAGGTCGAGTACCAGCAGCAGGAGGTCTTCAAGGGCGGCAGCGTGTACATCGTGCTGGCCCGGCGCGACTGAGCGGGCCGGCGGGCCGCCGTCCACGGCCCCTCCAGGCGGGCTATAGCCGCGCCCACCAGCATCGGCCGACATGACAGCCAATCGCGCGCATCACGATGTCCGGGCGCTCATCCTCGCTGCGGAGGGTGACGCCGAGCAGGCCGTACGCGAGGTCGGGGCCGAGCGGACCGCGGCCCTGCTGGTGGGCGAACTCGTCGACCGGGCCGACCTCGACGAGGTGCCGGGGCTGGACCAGACGCCGATCACCGTCGCCTTCGAGCTCGCCTTCGACGGCGGCGCCGTCGTCCACCACGCCGTCGCGGGCAAGACCGCCGAGCACCACCCGGGCGCCCCCGCGGCCGCCCACGCCACCATCGAGGTCGGCCTGCTCGAACTGCTGCGCGCCGTCTACGGCAACTGGCGCGCGCCGGGCTGCCAGAACCTGCGCATCCGGTGGAACGACATCGAGGACATCGAGGCGCTCAGCTCCTCCATGCACGTCTTCCACGTCGTGCAGCGGCTGGTCCGCGGCACCACCGACCACCGGGCCGACCTCTCGGAGCTGTCGCTGCGCAACGGGTCCGACAAGTGGGGCCTGCACTACTACACGCCGCACTACGAGCGGCACTTCGCCCCGCTGCGGGACCGCCCGCTGACCATCGTCGAGCTGGGCATCGGCGGATACGGCGACCCGGCGGCCGGCGGCGCGTCGCTGCGCATGTGGAAGCGGTACTTCCCGCGCGCCGTCATCCACGGCGTCGACATCTTCGACAAGGCGGCGCTGCGCGAACCGCGGATCCACACCGTCCGAGGCGACCTCTCCGACCCCGCCTTCCTCGCCTCCCTGGGCGAGGAGATCGGGCCGATCGACATCGTCATCGACGACGGCAGCCACTACTGCCCGGACGTCGTCGCCGCCTTCCGCGCCATGTTCGCCCTGGTGCGCCCCGGCGGGCTGTACGTCGTGGAGGACCTCCAGACCTCCTACTGGGAGGGGTACGGCGGCAGCTCCGTACGCCGCGACGACCCGGCCACCAGCATGGGCTACCTGAAGAAGCTGGTGGACGGGCTCGCCCACGAGGACCACGAGGCCGGCGGCGTCGAGCCGGACGAGACCGCGCGCACCCTCACCGGCGCGCACTTCTACCGCAGCCTCGCGATCTTCGACAAGGGCGTGAACCAGGAGGGCCCCAGCCCGTCCTGGATCCCCCGCACCCGGATGACGTACGACGAGATGACGGCCGTCGAGTGGGGCGGCGACGGCCTGAGGGCCGACAGCGGGGAGTGACCCGCGGCCCGCGGGGCCCGTCCGCTCAGGACGGGCCCCCGGCGCGCTCGCGGATGGCGTGCAGCAGCGCCGACAGGCGCAGGCTCGCACGCACGTCGGGCGACCTGCCCGCGGCCGCCGCCCGCGCGAAGGACTCCAGCGTCGCGACGACCTGGTCGTGCGCGGGCAGCCGCCGCTCCTCGGTGCCCGACGGCCGCTCCAGACGCAGCACCGGCCGGTGGCCGGCCGGCGGCGTGAACGCCTGGTCCAGACTGATCCGGCCGTGCGTGCCGGTCAGCTCGTACGCCGAGCGGTAGCCGTGGTCCAGGCCGAAGGCGATCTGCACGATCACCCCCTGCGGCGAGCGCAGCACCGCCGCGCCGCCGGTGTCGACCTCGAAGCCGGGACCGCGCAGCAAGGTGGCCGCCACCGTCGTCAGCTCCGCGCCGACCAGGTGGACGGCCGCCCGCACCGGATAGACCCCGGTGTCCAGCAGCGCCCCGCCGCCCAGCGCCGACTGGTAGCGGATGTCCCCCGCCGGCCGCCGGGGCACCGTGAACTCGGCGCGGAACGCGCGCGGTTCGCCGATCAGCCCCTGCGCCAGCAGACCGGAGACGGTCGCGTGCGAGGGGTGGTGGAGGAACATGATGTTCTCCATCAGCGCCAGCCCGCGCTCCTCCGCCAGGGCGAACAGCGCCGCCGTCCGCTCCGGCTCGGGGGTCAGGGGCTTCTCCGCGAGCACGTGCTTGCCCGCCCGCAGGGCCGCCTCCACCCAGTGCGCGTGCAGGGCGCAGGGCAGCGGCAGGTAGACCGCCTCCACGTCCGGATCCTCCAGCAGCCCCCGGTACCCGTGCACCGGACGGCACCCGTAGGGGCGCGCCGTGGCCTTGGCCTTCTCCGCGTCCCGGCTGGCCAGCGCGACCAGTTCGAGCTTGTCGGAGCGGGCGATGGCGGGCAGCACGCGGCGCGCCGCGATGTCCGCGCACCCCATGACGGCGATTCTCAACCGGGCCATCGGCTCATCTCTCGGCCGACGCGGCCACCGTGCGCGCCAGCGCCTCGTCCAGCGGCACCCGGCAGCTCCAGCCCGTGACCGCCGCGAACGCCGACGGGTCGACCTCCACGCTGCGCAGGTCGGAGACCTCGACGTGCGGGGGCGGGGGCACCGAGACCACCGGCACCGGCTCCTTCCCGGTGTGCCGGGCGACGGCGGCGGCGACCGCGCGGAACACGTCGCCCAGGGACGGCGCCCGGCCGGTCCCCAGCAGCCAGTGGCGGCCGGCCAGTTCGCCGGCGTGGTCCAGGGCGGTGACGAAGGCGCGGGCCGCGTCCTCGACGTACAGCAGGTCGCGGCGCACGGTCCCGTCGTGCCACATGGTGAGCGGTTCGCCGGCCAGCGCCCGGCGGACCATGGTGGACACCACGCCCCGGTCGTCGGCCGCACCGGCGGGGGACGGGCCGAACACCGGCGGCAGCCGCAGACTGCTCGCCCGCACGTGCCCGGCCTCGGTCGCCGCCGTCAGCAGCTTCTCCGCGGTGTGCTTCTGCCGGTCGTACACGCCCTCCGGGCGGTCCTCCTCGCTGCCGTCGACACGCTCCGCGGCGACCCTGCCGACCTGGGTGTTGCTGCCGGGGAACACCACCACCGGCGGCGGGCCGCCGGTGCGGTCCCGCAGGGCGTCGACCAGCTCGCGGACCAGGCCGACGTGGAGGCGCTCGGCCGTCTCGTCGCCCTCCTGGATCCGCCAGCCCGAGGGGCCGCGGATGTGCGCGGCGAAGGGCAGCACCGCGTCGCAGCCGGCCACCGCCTCCGCCACGCTGCCCGGCCGGGCCAGGTCCGTCACGTGGACCTCGACGCCGTCCGGCACGTCCGGCTCCCGGCGGGCGACCGCGCGCACCCGCGCCGGCCCCGCCGCCAGCGCCCGGACCACGGCGGAGCCCAGGAACCCCGAGGCCCCGAGCACGACGACGAGCGGTCGGTCAGCGGCGGCCATCACCGGTCTCCTCCGCCAGGCAGGCGCCGTACTCCGGCAGCAGCCCCCGGGCCAGCGCGTCGGCCAGCGTCGGCGCCGTACGGTCGCGCTCGGACATCGAGAGCTCCAGACCGGCCGGCAGCTCCAGGGACAGCCCCGGGTCCAGCGGGTGCACCGCGCGCTCCTTCTCCGCCCGGTACGCCGCCGACAGCAGGTACACCATGGTCGTGTCGTCCTCCAGCGCCACGAAGAGGTGCCCCACCCCGGCCGGCAGGTACAGCGCGGTCGCCTCGTCGGCGGCCAGCTCCACCGCCTCCCAGCGGCCGAACGCCGGCGACCCCGCCCGGACGTCGACCACGACGTCCAGCGCGCGGCCGCCCGCGCAGTGCACGTACTTGGCCATCGAGCCCGGCAGCGCCGTGAAGTGGACACCGCGCACCACACCGCGCCGCGACCGGCTGGTGCTGGCCTGCGCCACCGGGAACAGCGGCCGGCCGAGCGCCTCGGCGAAGGCGTCCTCGTGGAACGGCGAGGTGAACGCGCCGCGCGCGTCGTGGAACACCTCGGGGGTGAACGCGTAGGCGCCCGGGATACTCAGCTCGCGCGCCTTCATGCCGGGGCGCCCTCGCGCACCGCGACGAACACGCCGGGGCCTGCGGGGTCGTCCCTGGTGTAGTGCGGCTCCAGACCCGCCTCGCGGAACGCGGCCTCGTAGGTCTCCCGGTCGAACAGCGACATCACGTGCGTGTCGGTGAAGTGCTCGATGCCCGTCTCCGGCGCGGCCACCGTGTAGTGGACCTCCATCCGGCTCGCGGAGCCCTCGCGCACCGAGTGCGAGACCCGGGAGATGGTCCGGCCCTCCACGCTCACCACGTCGGCCCCCACCCAGCCGGTGAGGAAGGTGTCGGGGAACCACCACGGCTCCACCACCAGCACCCCGCCGGGCTCGACGTGGCCGGCGAGGTTGCGCACCGCCTGCCGCAGGTCGGCCGCCGTCTCCAGATAGCCGATGGAGCTGAACATGCAGGTGACCGCGGAGAAGCGGCGCCCCAGCCGGAAGTCGCGCATGTCCCCCTGGTGCAGGGGCAGTGCGGGGTTGTTCCGGGCGGCGACGGCCAGCATCTCGGGGGAGAGGTCGACGCCGGCCGCCTCCTCGAAGGAGCCGCTCAGCTCGCGCAGGTGCGCCCCGGTGCCGCAGGCCACGTCGAGCAGCGACATGGCCCGCGGCGCGCGCTCGCGGACGAGGGCCAGCACCGCTCGCGCCTCGCCCCGGTAGTCCTTGCCGCGGCCCTGGTAGAAGTCGTGGTAGACGTCGGCGCGCCGGTAGATCAGGGTGTCCGTACCCGTCGTCATCGGGTCCTCCTCGCTGGGGTGTTCACAGGGTGCGCAGGGTGTCGCGCAGGGCGGCGATGACCTTGTCCTGGAGCCCTTCGGACAGGGACGGGTACATCGGCAGGGAGAAGATCTGCTCCGCCAGCGCCTCGGTGACCGGCAGCGAGCCCCGCTCGACGCCGAGGTGCGCGAAGCCGCGCATCGTGTGCACCGGCCACGGGTAGCTGATGTTCAGCGCGATGTCGAAGCGCTCCCGGAGCGCCGTGATGATCTCGTCCCGGCGGGGGTGGCGGACCACGTAGACGTAGTAGACGTGCTCGTTGCCGGCGCTCACCGCGGGCAGGGCCAGGCCGCCGGGCCCGCACAGGTCCGCCAGACCCTCGGCGTAGCGGTCGGCGATCTCCCGCCGCCGCGCGACGTAGGCGTCCAGCCGGCCCAGCTTGCGGCGCAGGATCTCGGCCTGCACCTCGTCCAGGCGGCTGTTGTGGCCGGGGGTCTGCTCGACGTAGTAGACCTCCTCCATGCCGTAGTAGCGCAGCCGCCGCAGCGCACGGTCGGTGTCCGGGTCGCCGGTGACCACCGCGCCGCCGTCCCCGTAGGCGCCGAGGACCTTGGTCGGGTAGAAGGAGAAGGCGGCCGCCCGGCCCATCGTCCCGGCGAGCCGGCCGTGGTGGCGGGCCCCGTGGGCCTGCGCGCAGTCCTCCACGACCGCCAGGCCGTGCCGTGCGGCGAGCCGCTCCAGGGGCGCCATGTCCACGCACTGCCCGTACAGGTGGACGGGGACGATCGCCTTGGTGCGCGGGGTGATCGCCGCGGCGACCAGCCCGGTGTCCATGAGGTGGTCGTCGGCCCGGACGTCGACGAACACCGGGGTCGCCCCGGTCCCGTCGATCGCCACCACGGTGGGGGCGGCCGTGTTGGAGACGGTGATCACCTCGTCGCCCCGCCCCACGCCGACCGCCTCCAGGGCCAGCTTCACGGCGTTGGTGCCGTTGTCCACGCCGACGCAGTGCGGCGCGCCGAGATAGGCCGCGAACTCGGCCTCGAACCCCCGCACGCTCTCGCCGAGCACCAGTCGGCCGGAGCCGAAGACCTGCTGCACCGCATCGAGGATGTCCGCCTTCTCCGCCGCGTACTCCGCGAGGTAGTCCCAGACGTGGGTGGTCACCTGTCGTCCTCCTTGTGGAAACCGAGAAATGTCAGCAGGCTCCTGGCCTCGACGTTGAGGTGGCTGCCGTAGCGCACGAACCCGGCGAGCTGGTGCGGGGTGACCCACGCGTAGTTCTCCGGGACGTCGAGGGGGAAGTCGTCGGCGGCCTCCACCAGCAGGTAGCGGTTCTGCGCGTGGTAGAAGCGCCCCCCTTCCTCCGAGTGGACGCTGTCGAAGCGGACCCGGCCGGGCGGTGCGCCGAGGACCTCGTCCAGGAACAGCGGCCGCCGTCCGTCGGGCAGGAGGCGGTAGTTGTCCGGCTGGCACTGCACGGTCGGCGCCATCTCCACGCCGTCCAGGGCGCCGGTCTCGATCCGGGCCTGCACCAGCAGGTGCGGCACGCCGTCGATCCGCCGGCTGAGGAAGGCGACGACGCCCTGGCTCGCCGGCTCGAACATCGGCTGCTGCCAGGCGGACACCTCACGGCTGCTGGCCTCGACGTCCACCCCGATGACCGCGAAGTGCTGGCCCCGGTCGTGGGTGATCTCGCCGCCGGCCCACGACCAGCCGTCCACCTTGGACAGCGGGATGCCGCGCCGGGTCAGCGTGCAGCGCCCCTTGGCCTCGGTGAACCAGCTCAGCAGCTCCACGGTGGAGTGCAGCGCACGGCCCCCCGGCGACCAGGACCGCGCCAGGGCGGCGGCGAAGCCGTCCCCCGCGGGCGCCCCGGCGCCGTGGTGGCGCCGCGACGCCAGCCCGGCCAGGACGGTGCGGGTGTCCATGTTGACCAGATTGGGTTCCCGCAGCAGCTCGGATATCTGCGCGTGATCCAGCCAGCAGAAGTCGTCCAGCACCGGTACGTCGTCCTCGACCTGAACGATCATGTTCCGGTTGCGTTTGGCGAGGAACCAGGACGCCTGTTCCGACTGGAGCACGTCGGAAAGGGTCCGTCCGCCGCGCGGCGCGGTGAAGTAGTCGAGATAGGGGACCCGCTTTCCGCCGTGCACCCCGGTGAAATTGCTGCGGGTCGCCTGCACGGTCGGGGACAACTGGAATCCGTTGACGTTCCCCGGCTCCATCTTGAGTTGCAGCAGGCAGTGCGGGACGCCGTCGAACTCCTTCACCAGGATGCCCAGCACACCCTGCTCCGGCTGGACGATGATCGGCTGCTGCCAGGCGGCCACCTCCCGCCCGGAGCGGGACACATCAAGGCCCTCCACCGCGAAGAACCGCCCCGAGCGGTGCACGAGGTTCCCCGAGTCGGGGTCCGCCGCCCAGCCGTCGAGTTCCTCCAACGGGATCTTCGTCGCGCGGAACTGCTGGGCCTGGCACCGATTCCGGTACCAGACATGGAAATCCGCTATCGCGGAGAACATTCGGTCACCTCCGGCGACGGAAATCGGCTTCCCGTAGGTTTCCGGGCATCTGACCTGCCGGCGGGTCCGCATGGGAAGGACCCTGCCAGATGCGACGCGTCCGGTCTGCCCTCCCCGCGCCGTACCCCTTCGTAGTGCGAGCGGGGCCTGAGCGGAATTCGAGCGGGCGACGAGCGTCCCGGCCACAAGCTCCTGATAAGCCAGTAGGCGACAGGGGCGAGTCGGTTTTCCGCGACACGGAGGTTCGGACGCTGTGAGTGATTTCCCGCAGGAGGGGACGGCGGATCCCGCCTTCGCCGACGTGGCCGAGGCGTTCCGCCGGAACTTCGCCTCCGGCGCCGAGGTCGGGGCCGGCGTCTGCGTCTACCACCGCGGCCGGCCGGTGGTGGACGTGTGGGGCGGCTTCGCCGACGAGGCCCGCACCGACCCCTGGCGGGCCGACACCCTGGCCATCCTGGCGTCCCCCACCAAGGCGCTGGTCGCCGGCGCGGCCCTGCTGCTGGTCGACCGGGGCCTGCTGGACCTCGACACCCCGGTGGCCGCGTACTGGCCCGAGTTCGCGTCGAACGGCAAGGCGGGCATCACCCTGCGCATGGTGCTCGGCCACCGCTCCGGGGTGGTCTGCCTCGACCACGCCCCCATCACCGAGGAGCACCTGCGCGCGCACCACCCCATCGCCGAGGCCCTCGCCGCCGCCCGCCCCGAATGGGAACCGGACACCGCGCACGGCTACCACGCGACCACCTTCGGCCATCTGGTCAGCGAACTGGTGCGCCGCCGCACCGGCCGTACCGTCGGCGTGTTCTTCGCCGAGGAGATCGCCGCCCCGCTGGGCCTGGACTGCCACATCGGCCTGAAGGACCCGGGCGCCGCCCACCTGGCGACCATGCTGGAGTCCAAGGCCGAGGAGCTGATGGCGGGCGCCGACCCGGGCGACGGGATGGCCATGCTGGTCGCGCTGGGCGACCCCGCCTCGCTGACCCACCGGGCCGTGCTCGGCAGCATGTCGCTGGACCTGCTGCCCGACCCGGTCGTCGAGAACCCCTCGTACGACGGGCTGGCCAGCGCCCGGTCGCTCGCCCGCTTCCACGCCTCGTTCATCGGCGAGATCGACGGCTTCCGGCTGACCACGCCCCGCACCACCGAGCAGATCCGCACCGTCCACTCCACCGGCACCTGCCGCACGACGCTGCTGCCCAGCACCTGGGGGCTGGGCGTCATGCTGCCCGACGGGCCGATGTTCCCCGCCGCCTCCGGGCTGGGCGGCGCCTTCGGCCTCGGCGGCGCCAACGGCAACTTCGCCTTCGCCGACCCGGACCACGACCTCGCCTTCGCCTACGTCCAGAACGCCGGCACCCAGGTGATCGGCCGCATCGACGACCGCGCCCGCCGCCTCGTCGAGGCCGCCTACCGCAGCATCGGCGTCCGGTGACCGGACGCCCGCCCGCACCCCCACCGAAAGGCTCCGACATGCGCGTCCTGTTCACCGCCGCACCGGGATACGGACTGATGCTCCCGCTCGTCCCGCTCGCGTGGGCCGCCCGCGCCGCCGGGCACGAGGTGCTGCTCGCCACCACGGCCCACATGAAGGAGGTCGGCGCCGCGTCGGGCCTGTCGGTCGCCGACGTGTTCCCGGCCCGGGACATCGGCTCGGACCTGGTCGCGGGCGCCGCCGGCACCGCGCAGGCCACCGGCGGCACCCCGCCCGGCTACTGGGAACTGGTCCGCGAGGTACGGCCGTTCGAGCTGTTCACGCTGGCCATGACCGAGGGCACCGTCACCGCGGGCCGCGAGTTCGGCGCCGACCTGGTCGTCTACTGCTCGGACCACATGGCGGGCCGGCTGGCCGCGATCGCGCTGGGCGTGCCCGCGCTGGAGGTCGGCAACCGGGTGTCGTGGTCCATGCGGGACGAGGAGTTCCGCGACGGCCGCGAGCACAACGCCCGCACCGGCGTCGTGCCCGACGACGCCCCGGTGGTGACGGCGCTGCGCGAACGGCTCGGACTGCGGAAGGCCGAGCCCGACCTGGTCGCCCGCATCGACCCCCGCGCGCCCAGCATGGGCGGCCTGGAGGGGGAGCGGCCGGACGTCTCCGACGGGGTGCCGTGGCGCCCCATGCGCTACGTCCCCTTCAACGGCGGCGCGGTGCTGCCGAGCTGGGCCATGCGCCGCCCGGACCGGCCGCGGATCTGCCTCACCCTGGGCACCGTCGCGCCGCTCCTTCCCGGCGGCGGCGGGCTCGGCGCGCTGATCGAGGCGCTGGCCGGGCTGGACGCCGAGGTGATGCTGGCCGACGGCGAGACGGACCTGAGCCAGTTCGGCGCGCTCCCGGACAACCTGCACCCGGCCGGCTTCGTGCCGCTCTCCGGGATCCTGCGGGACTGCTCGCTGGTCGTGCACCACGGCGGTTCGGGCACCACCGCCGCCGCGCTGCACCACGGAGTGCCCCAGCTGATCGTCCCGGGCGGCGCGGACAACGCGCTGTGCGCCCGGCGGGTGGTGGACCGCAAGGTCGGCCTGTCCGTCGAGCCCGACCAGGTGGACGTCGAGACCGTCCGCACGGCGGTGGAACGGCTCCTCACCGAGCCGGTGTTCGCGGCCGCGGCGGCCGAGGTGCGGGCGGAGATCGCCGGCCAGCCCAGCCCCGCCGCGGTGTTCGACCGGATCGCCGCGGACCTGGCGTCACGCGGAAGCGTCGGCGCCTGAGCAGACACCGGAAGGCGGCCCGCCCCCCTCGCACGGGGGACGGGCCGCCTTTCCGGTCGTACGGGTCGGCGTCCCGGGTCCGGGCACGCGACGCCTGGTCAGCCGGCGGACGGGCTCGGCGGCCGGCGGTCGAACCAGTGCGACCGCCGGCGGAACGGCGAGCCCGGCAGATGCGCGCGGGCCCGGGACTCGCCCGGCTCCCACAGCGCTTCCCAGTCCACGTCCTCACCGCGCAGCCACGCCCGCGCCACCGGGTCCTCGCCACCGTCCGGGACCCGGCCCGCCCGCAGCTCGTACAGGCCGGCGCGGAAGGCGTCCAGGTCCTCGGCGACGACGACCGCCCGCCGCTCCCGCGCCCGGCGACCGCCCTGGAGGGACCGGGCCACCGCGGCCAGATCCGGCGGCTCGGGCCCGTCCAGCTCCACGAGCAGCCGGCCGGCCAGCTCCGCCAGGCACTCCTCGTCCTGACCGGACAGCGGCAGCACGTACGGGCGGCGCCGCCCGGCCTCCCGGACCACCGGGGCCTCCTCCAGCAGTACGTGGCAGATCCCGCCGCCGAGGCCGAAGGAGTTGACTCCGGCGAGCCGCGGCACGTCGCCGCGCTGCCAGACCACGTCGTCCACCGCGACGGCGACGTCGGTGCCCGCGATGGGCAGCTCCGGATCGGCCTCGGTCAGACCCGCCACGCGCGGGATCCGGCCGTGCCGCAGCACCAGCGCGGCCTTGACCAGGCCCATCAGCCCGGCCGCGGCTTCGAGGTGGCCGATGCTGGCCTTCAGCGAGCCGACCCAGACCTTCCCGCCCGGGCCGGCCGGCGTCGCCGTACGCCCGTCCGGTCCGGTGAGGGCCTCGGCGAGCGCCGCCACCTCGACCGCGTCACCGCTGGGCGTGCCCGAGCCGTGCGCCTCCAGATAGCCGATGTCGCCGACCGACCGGCCGGCGGCTGCCGCGGTCCGCCGCAGCAGCTCCACCTGCGAACCGGTGTCGGTGCCGGTCAGCCCGCCGCCCCGCCCGTTGTGCGCGCTGCCGACCGCCCGGATGACCGCGTGCACCGGGTCGCCGTCGGCGATCGCCCGGTCCAGCCTCTTGAGCAGCACGCACGCGCCGCCCTCGCCCCGGACGTAGCCGTTGCGGCCCGATCCGAACGGCACCGAGTCGCCGGTCGGGGACAGGGCCCCGCCGCGGTAGGCGGTGTTCGCGTAGAAGCCGTTGCTGATCACGCTCGGGCTGCCGACCAGCGCCATCGGGTACGCGCCGTGCTGGAGCCCCTGGACCGCGAGGCCCAGGGCGCTCAGGCTCGACGAGCACGCCGAGTCGATCACCATGCTCGGGCCGGTCCAGCCGAACTGGTAGGAGACCCGGTTGGCGCTGAAGGCCGTCATCCCGCCCGGGAAGGCGGCGCTGTCGGCCAGCCCGCGGGCGTTGATCCGCTCGCGGTAGTCGGACATGAACTGGCCCACGAACACCGCGACCGGCTCGCCGCTCAGGCCGTCCGGATCGATGCCGGCGTTCTCCACGGCGTGCTGGGCCAGCTCCAGCATCATCCGGGCCTGCGGGTCCAGCCACGCCGCCATCCGGGGGGCGATGCCGAAGAAGCGGGCGTCGAAGGTGTCGATCCGCTCCAGCAGCGAGGCGGCCGGCGGGGTGGGCAGGTCGATCCCCGGGTCCAGCCCGTGCCAGCGGTCCTCGGGGACCGGCGAGAAGCGCCGCTCGCCCTTGTCCAGCATGTCCCACAGCGCGGCCGGCGTCTCGACGCCCGCCGCGCGGCAGGACATGCCGATGATCGCGATCGGTATGAGGTCGTCATCGTCTGTCATCGGGGACCACCGACTCGGGAGGGGACGGGTGAGGCGTCGGTACGGACCCGGGCAGCGCCGATCCGCTCGCCGTGCAGGGTGCGGATGCGGCGGCGGGCCTCGGCGGAGCCGATGGTGGCCTCGTGGTCCGGGATCTCCCGGGCCAGCGCCGCCTCCGCCCGCTCCAGGGCCTCCGCGCGCAGGTGCGCCTTCAGCCTCTCCAGGGCGTCCCTCGGCGCCTGGGCGATCCGCAGCGCGGTGCGCTGCGCCTCCGCGCACACCTTGTCGTGCGCCGTCACCGTCACGCCGGCGCCCCGGTCGGCCAGCTCCCGGCCGCGGTAGCTGCGGGCCGTGTACAGCATCTCGGCGCCCAGCGCGGCCCCCAGCTTGGCGGGCAGCAGATGGGTGGCGCCCAGGACGGGAGTGAAGCCGTAGGCGAGGAAGTTGGCGGCGTAGCGGGACCGGTCGCTCAGGACCACGACGTCGCAGTAGAGCGCGAGCAGGAACCCGCCGCCCAGCGCGTGGCCCTGAGCGGCGGCGACCACCGGCAGCGGGCAGTCGACCACCGCGCGCAGGAACTCCCACACCGGCACGATGCGCCGCTCGTGGGGCCTGAGCATCTGCTCGACGGACCCGCCCGCGCAGAAGATCTCGGGCAGGCCCTCCAGGACGACGACCCGCACCCGCGGATCGGCCGCCGCCTCGCGCAGCGCGCCGATCATCGCCGTGCGCAGGTCGTCGGACAGCCGGTTGTGTCCGGCCGCGTCGGCGAGCCGTACGGTGGCCAGCGGCCCCTCGACCTCGTAGCCGACTGCTTCGGTGGCGCTCACGCGATCAACCCCTGTTCCCGGAAGTCGGCCAGTCTGCGGTGCGTCCGCGGATCCGCGAGCCGCGGGCCGAGGACCTCGGCGACCCGTTCCTCGTACCGGGCCGGGGCGGGGGCCAGTTCGGCGTGGTAGCGCTTGAGGGCCACCAGCGCCGCCGGGTCGGCGGCCCGCAGGGCGATCAGGACCCGGCGCAGCCCGTCCCGGCCGCCCTGGCGGTCCGCCAGACCGGCCTCCACGGCCTGCGCGCCGGACAGCTCCCGCGCGGTCAGCGCCCAGCCGTAGGCGCGGTGGCCGCCCACCCGGCGGGCGACCACCGGGAGGATCGCCGCCGGGACCAGCCCCAGCAGCACCTCGGTCATCCGGAACGAGGCGCGCTCCGAGACGACGACCTGGTCGCAGGCGGCCGCCAGCCCGACCCCGCCGCCCAGCGCCGCCCCGTCCACGTACGCGATGGTGATCAGCGGCGACGTCCGCAGCCTGGTGAGCAGCTCGCCGACCGCGGCGATGCGCTCCCGCCACGCCGACTCCAGGGAGTCCAGCGCCCAGCCGGCGCAGAAGGCGTCCCCGACGGCGCCCAGGACGAGCACCTGGACGCCGGGCGCGGCCTCCGCCTCGTCCAGCACGGCGGTCAGCTCCGCGAGCGTCTCCTCGTCCAGCCGGTTGCGCGTCGCCTCGCCGGTGAGGGTGACGCGGACGACGGGCGGCCGCGACCAGTCGGCGGCCGTGCGGCTCAGCGCCATGCGTACACCCGGTGGAAGTCCTCGACGCCGGTCAGCACCAGCGCCGGCCCGTGCGAGCGCAGCGGCTCCAGGAACGCGTCGCAGTCGGACAGGTCGACGCTCCGGTACTGCTGCGGCACCAGGCAGGAGACCGCCGCCGGCAGCAGCTTCTCGTACTCCGCGAAGGTCAGCTCGCGCCGGGCGCGCACCCGCTCGCCGATGCCCATCGCGGCCAGCGCATCGCGGGCGCCGGACGGGACGGTTCCGCTGAAGAACTCCGAGGCGCAGCCGGAGCCGTAGGAGTACAGCCCCACCCGCGCGCCCTCGACGTCCGACCCGTGGTCGACCAGGCTCGCCAGGGCCAGGTAGATCGACCCGGAGCACAGGTTGCCGACGGTGCGCGCGTAGGTCAGCGACGGCACGACCCGGCGGGCGAAGTCGGCCTCGACGACGGCCGGCGCCGCCGGCGCGATGTCGCGCATCAGCTTGCGGTGCCCCGCCTTCACCATGCCGGGGAACGGCGTGTGCATCACCAGGTGGTCGAAGGAGGTGGTGAAGTCCGTCTCCGGGGCCTGCCGCAGGTAGTCCCGGTAGCTGGCCGTCAGGCACTCCAGATAGCTCAGCAGCGACCGGTCGGGGTTGACGAAGTCCAGGTCCGGGGCGGGCCGGGCGGTGTCCATGACCTCGAAGGAGTGCAGGCCCGAGGGGCCGTCCAGCGACAGCACCCGCGGCTGGTCGGACACCAGCACCGCGACCGCGCCGTTGCCCATGGTGGGCTCGGCGTACCGGGCGCGCTCGTCCATCGGGCTGATGTCGGTGCCGATCACCAGCGCCTTCGCGCCGGGGGCCGCCTGCCCCGCCAGGTATCCGGCGGCGAGCTGGAGCATCCCGGTGGTGCCGTAGCAGGCCGCCTTGACCTCCATGATCCGGCAGCGCGAGGACAGCCCGAGGTACCGGTGGGCGTAGGAGGCGACCGACTTGCTGAAGTCGACCCCCGACTCGGTGGAGGTGACCAGCAGCTCGATCCGCGCCGCGTCCTCGCCGAGCGCGTCCACCAGGGGCTTGGCGGCGTTGACCGCGTTGGTGACCGGGTCCTCCCACGGCAGCAGCACCGAGCGGTGGTCCGCCATGAGGTTGCCGACGCGGTCCGGGTCCAGGCCGCGGCCCTCGAACAGGTCGCGCACGGGCACATAGGCGAGCCCGCAGTAGGCGTTCAGCCCTTCGATGCCGATGGGGCGCATCACTGGCTCCCTCTGCTCAGATGGTCGATCAGCGCCGCGAGGTCCGGGATGTCGGCGAAGCTGGAGATCGGCTCCCTGCTGCCCAGCCGGTGGGTGAGCAGGGAGATGATCTCCACCCGGTCGACCGAGTCCGCGCCGAGGTCGCGCAGGTTCTTGTCCAGGGTGACGTCGGCGGCGGGGAGGTCCGGCAGGATCTCCCCGATCACCGCGCGCACCGTCAGCTCGGTCTGGCTGCGAGGGCTCATGCCTGCTCCCTGAGAAGGTGGATCGCGCTCACCGCGAGCAGCCGTCCCGAGCGGGCCTCCCGCACGGTCACGTCGGCGATCTCGTCCCCGGGCACGCCGGCGCGGCGCCAGAGCCGCACGCCGATGCTGAGCCGGGCGCCGAAGTCGGCGTTGCCGAAGTAGCCGAGCTTGTGGTCCAGGATCCGCCGGGCCAGGAACTCCCGGTCGCCGCGGCCCAGTTCACGCCACAGGCGCAGCAGCGCGGTGTCGATGATGGAGAAGTACGAGGCGAAGTACAGCAGGCCCACCCCGTTGAAGTCGTGCACGACGTCCAGGTCGTAGTCGCAGGTCAGCTCCTCCCCGACGACGTATCCGGGGATGCCGTCGGGATGGAACGAGGCGTTCTTGCGCGCCCGGGAGGCGATCGCGCGCGGGGAGTACCGCTCCGGCAGCACCGGCAGGTGGTCGTGGCGGAAGTCCGGCGGCGAGGAGCGCACCAGCGCCTCGTTGCTGTCCGGCCGGCCCCGGGAGATCCAGCGGTTGAAGTTCTGCACGTAGAGGCTGTCGGCGCGCGGCCGCTCGTAGAACTCCACCGGGTCCAGCGCCTCGGGCGCGGCGTCGGCCCTGGTGAGCCGGTGCAGGGTGAGCACGGACTCGCCGCCGAAGTCGAACACCCGTGAGGTGACGCTCAGTTCGTCGCCGAAGGTCAGCCCGTGCGGGTGCGTCTCGGTGCTGCCCCGCACATGGAAGTAGTAGAACGACAGGTAGGCGGGCAGCCCGTCCGCGGTGCGCGCGTCGTAGACGTTCGTGCCGCAGGCGGCGGAGACCGTCTCCCAGGTCCAGTCGCCCAGTTGCGCGAAGATCGACGAGCTGCCGCCGCACATGTGCGGGGAGACCGTGACGCGCCGGTTCAGGCGACTGCCGTCCAGGAGCACCGGCGCCCGCAGGATCACCGGCGCTGTCATGTCCGCGAGGCCACCCGGTCGCGGATGTAGTCGGCGAGCTTCTCCACCGTGGGGTGCTCGAAGACCGCCTCGACGCTCTCGTCCAGCCCGTACCTGGTGTTGATGACCGCCACGAGCTCGACGCCCAGCACCGAGTCCAGGCTGAGGTCGGCGAAGGTCGCCTCGTCGTGGATCTCGGAGGTGTCCAGGTACAGGACGTCCGCGAGGTGCGCTCGCAGCTCCTCCCGGATCGAGGAATCAGTCAAGGAAACAGCCACGGTTCTTCCCTCACGTTGTCTCTGGTGGACGTGCTATGCCTGGTTTCCCACGGTCGACTCGAGCAGTGCTCGGGCCGGGCTATCGACGCACGACCAGCGCCGAGTTGTACCCGCCGTTCCCGCGCGCCAGCACCAGCGCGGTACGCAGCCGGGCGCTGCGGTGCTCGCCCCGCACGAGGTCGATCCGGTAGTCCGCGGGGACGTCCCGCACA
The DNA here is from genome assembly GCF_002982015.1 of Streptomyces solincola. Taxonomy (GTDB): domain Bacteria; phylum Actinomycetota; class Actinomycetes; order Streptomycetales; family Streptomycetaceae; genus Streptomyces; species Streptomyces solincola. The sequence continues at coordinate 32,091 of NZ_PVLV01000053.1, read as the reverse complement.
TGCGCGGTGGCCGGGATGACGCCGTCGCGCAGCGACAGCAGGGCGCACACCAGGTCGAGCGGTCCGCCGCCGGCGTAGAGCCGGCCGACCAGGGTCTTGGGCGCGCTGACCGGGACGCCGTGCGGGCCGAACACCTCCGCCAGCGCGTCGGCCTCGGCCCGGTCCAGCTCCGGGAGTCCGGCGGCGTCCGCGAAGACCACGTCGATCTCGCCGGGCTGGAGCCCCGCGTCGGCCAGGGCCAGCCGGATGGCCCGGGCCAGCCCCGGCGGGCGCCCCGATCCCGGCCGCGGGTCGAAGGTGGAGGCGTGCCCGGCCAGCTCGCCGTAGACCTGGGCGGCGCCCCGCCGGCGGGCCGCCTGCTCCTCTTCGAGGATCAGGTAGGCGCCGCCCTCGCCGGGTACGTAGCCGGCCGCCGCCTCGTCGAACGGCAGGTAGGCCCGCCGCGGGTCCGGCACCGTGCTGATCCGGCCGGTGGCCAGGTGCGACACCCAGCCCCACGGGTCGTAGGAGGACTCGACGCCGCCGGTGACGGCCAGCGGGACCCCCTCGCGCAGCACCCGCCGGGCGTGGGCGACCGCGTCCAGGCCGCCGGCCTGCTCGGCCACCAGCACGCTGCCCGGGCCGCGCATGCCGTGCCGGATGGAGATCTGGCCGGTGTTGGCCGCGTTGAACCAGGCGAAGGACTCGTACACGCTGACCCGCTCGGGGCCGTGCGTCCACAGCTTCTGGATCTCGCGGTGGGTGAACTCGAACCCGCCCGTGGCGTTGGAGCCGATCACGCTCATGTCGAAGTCGTCGAAGGACTCCGGGTCCACGTCGGCGTCCCCGAGCGCCTGCTCCGCCGCGACCAGCGCCAGCCGGGTGACCCGGTCGGTCTGCGGCAGCAGCCGGTTCGACAGGTACTGCTCGGCCTTGAAGTCGCGCAACTGGCCGGCGAGACGGGCCGGGTAGCCGGAGGCGTCGAAGCGCTCCAGCTCGGTGATGCCGCTGACCCGCTCCAGGGTCGCCGACCAGTAGGCCTCCGCGCCGATCCCGATGGGCGCCATCACGCCCAGCCCGGTGAAGACCGCCTTCATGCGTCCCCTCCTCGCCACTTGCGCAGGACCATCGCGCTCTGGAATCCGCCGAAGCCGCTGCCCACGGTGAGCGCGGCGTCGACCCGGTGGTCACGGGCGACCAGCGGCACGTAGTCCAGGTCGCACTCCGGGTCCTTCTCGTGCAGGTTGGCCGTCGGCGGCACGACCCCGTGCTCGATGGCGAGCGCGCAGGCCGCGATCTCGATCGAGCCGATCGCGCCGAGCGAGTGCCCGATCATGGACTTGATGGAGCTGACCGGCGTCCGGTAGGCGTGGTCGCCCAGCGCCCGCTTGAACGCCCCCGTCTCGTGCCGGTCGTTCTGCTTGGTGCCCGAACCGTGCGCGTTGACGTAGTCGATCGCGTCGGCCGGCAGGCGCGCCTCGTCCATCGCCGCGGTGATCGCCGCGGCCATCTCCCGGCCGTCCACCTTCAGACCGGTCATGTGGTAGGCGTTGCAGCGCGTCGCGTAGCCGCCGATCTCCGCGTAGATCCGCGCACCGCGCCGGCGGGCGTGCTCGTAGTCCTCCACGACCAGCATGGCCGCGCCCTCGGCCAGCACGAAGCCGTTGCGGGTGCGGTCGAAGGGGCGGGCGGCGTGCTCGGGGTCGTCGTTGCGCGGGGTGGTCGCCTTGATGGCGTCGAAGCACGCCGCGGCCAGCGGGGACACCGCCGCCTCGCTCGCCCCGGTCAGCACGATGTCGGCACTGCCCTCGGAGATCAGCTTGTGGGCGTGGCCCACGGAGTCGATGCCGGAGGTGCAGCCGGTGGACACCAGCCCCACCGGGCCCTCCGCGCCCGCCTCCCACGCGACCTCGGTCGCGATCGTGGTCGGCGTGAGGTGGTTGAACAGGTGCGGGGAGGCGTAGCGGTGGTCGACCACCCAGTCCCGTCCGGTGTCGGACAGCACCAGGTACTCCCGCTCCAGGCTGGTCGCCGCGCCGACCGCGCTGCCGACGCTCACGCCGAGCCGGCCCGGATCCACCGCGGAGAGGTCCAGTCCGCTGTCGGCCAGCGCCTCGCGCGTGCAGGTGACGGCGAACTGCGTGACCCGGTCCATCCGGCGGATCTCGCGGTGGCTCAGACCGTGGGCCGCCGGGTCGAAGTCGACCTCGGCCGCGACCTGGGAACGGAAGGCGTCCGCGTCGAAGGCGGTGATCCTGCGGGTCGCGGTGCGCCCCGAGGTCAGCAGGTCCCAGAACTCCTTGACGCCGTCCCCGCCGGGGGCCACCACCCCGATGCCCGTGATCACCGAGCGTCGTGCCACGACCGTCCCCTCCTTCCTGAGACCGCACCGCCGTGCGCGGTGCCTGTGCGCTGCCGGGTCATGCCGCCTGCGCCACCTGGGACCGGGCCGCCTCGGCCACGGCCGCGAGCAGCAGCCGGGGCGTCTGGACCGTGGCGATCTCCTCGTCGGAGATCCGGATGCCGAACTCCTCCTTGATCCGGCTCGCGGTCTCCATCAGCGCCAGCGAGTCGTAGCCGAGATCGGTGAAGGACGCGTCGAGGGTCTCGCCGTCCAGATGCACGCTCTCGTCCATTCCGGCGCACTCGGTCAGAATCCTGCGGAGATCGTCGATCGTCATGGGATTCCCCTTCAGTTCCTGTAGGCCACTCGCGGTGGATCGGTCTCGACTCTGCTCAACCCAGCTGTAGATCCACTCGAGTTCCGGCGGAAGAAAGCGGAAGGGGGGTGCGGCAGGGGCGGCCGCCCCTGCCGCACCCCCCTTCCGGGCGGGCCGGCCTCACCCGCGCCAGTCGGGCACGTCGAGGATCTCGACCACCGCGGCCGACCAGGTGAAACCGCCGCCCACGCCGAGCAGCAGACAGCGCTCACCCGGGCGTACGGCGCCGGACTCGACGAGGCGGGTGAGCCCGGCGAACTGGTCGCCGGCCCCCAGGTGCCCCACGCCCCGGCTCCACGACCACAGGGTGCGCGCGGGGTCGATGCCCATCCGCCGGGTGTAGTTGACGTCCAGCCGCCGCCGCCCGAAGTGGGGCAGCACGAACCAGTCGACGCCTGCCAGGTCCGTCTCGGCCTCCGCCAGGGCGCGGGCCACCGACTCGCGCTGCCGGGCCGCCATGAGCACCACCGACCGCTGCCCCTCCGGGCTGGCCAGATACGCCTTGGTGGTCTCCCCCACGCTCAGCGGGGTGCGCGCCGACAGCGGCGCGAGAGCGAACGGGTCGTCACCCCGGTGCAGCCGCTCCAGCTCCGGCTCGCCCAGCAGCACCAGGGAGCGCAGCCGCGCGAACCCCGAACCGCGGGCCAGCACCAGCGCCGTCGCACCGTCCGCGAGCACCGTGCCCTCGTCCGACCGCCACCGGTCGATGCCGGGCAGCGCGAACCGGTCCGCCGTGGTGAGCAGCGCCGCCGTGCCGCCGGTCCCCACCAGATGGGCCGCCGCCATCTCCAGCGACGCCATGCCGCCGTTCGAGGTCTGCCGCAGTTCCATGGCCGGGAAGTCGCCGCCCACCGCCCGGCGCTGCACGTAGGAGGCCGGCGCCCACATGTCGTGTCCCTGGTAGTACGACGAGGCGTGCAGCAGCAGCGAGACGTCCCCGGCCCCGCAGCCGGACCGCGCCATCGCCTCCCGGGCGGCCTCCACCGCCATGTCCGGCGCCGACCGGTCCGCCACCGTCACACCGGTGACCTGGGCCCGCCGGACGATCTCGGGCTCCACCAGGCCGTCGGCGACCGCCTGCTCGGCCGGCATCACCGGTGGGAGCCAGATCGCACAGGAACGGACATAGACATCTTCCCAGCGCACGTCGGTCCTCCTTGGGTTCGCCGACCGCCCAGGCTGATCGTCCGGTGTGGAACGCGGCTGGAGCTGCGCTCCAGCGAACCTCGAAGCGGGCAGGCCAGCCTCGGCGCATGCGATCAGACAGCCGCGAACTGGTGCTGCTCTTCCCGGGGCAGGGGGTCCAGCACGCCCGCATGGCAGCCGGGCTCTACCGTCACGACCCGGTGTTCACCGAGACCGTCGACGACGTGCTGGAGCGGTTCGGCGACGCCGAGCGTATGCGCGCCGACTGGCTGTCCGAGCGGCCCTCGACACCCGTCGACGACGTGGCCCTGGCACAGCCGCTGCTGTTCACCACCGGCTACGCCCTGGGGCGGATGCTGCTGGACGGCGGCGTCCGGCCGGCCGCGCTGCTCGGCCACAGCGTCGGCGAACTGGTCGCCGCCACCCTGGCCGGGGTGTTCGACCTCGGCGACGCCGTCACGCTCATGCGCGACCGCGTCGCCCGGCTCCGGGCGACCCCGCCGGGCGGCATGCTGACCGTCTCCGCGACCGCACACGACCTCGCGCCCGTCCTGGCCCGGCACCCGCAGGTCGCCGTGGGCGCGGTGAACGCCCCGCGGCAGATCGCCCTCGCGGGCCTCGACGGCCCGCTGGAGGCCGCCGAGCGGGATCTGCGCGCGGCCGGGTTCACCGTCCGCCGGGTGGCCGCCACCACCGCGTTCCACAGCCCCGTGCTGGCCCCGCTGTTCACCGATCCGCGACCCCTGCCGGACTTCCGCCTGGGCCGCCCGCGGATACCTCTGTGGTCGGCCTTCACCACCGAGCCGGTCACGGCGCCCGACCCCGCCATGTGGGCCGACCAGCCCGCCGCGCCCGTCCTGTTCTGGCCGACCCTGGACAAGCTGCTGCGCACCGGCCGCTACCTGCTGGCCGACGTCGGGCCGGGGCAGGGCCTGGCCACACCGGCCCGACGCCATCCCGAAGTCCAGGCCGGACGCAGCGCGGTGACCGCCCTGCTGCCCGCCCGCCCCGGCCCGCCGGAGGCCGAGCGCGCCGCCGTCCAGCGCTTCCTGCGGGTCCTGCAGGACGAAGGACTTCCTGCCCCCCGACCCACGCTGTCCCTGGTGGCGGCCCACACCCGAGGAGTGCTGTGAGCGAGAAGCGCGTCGCCCTGATCACCGGATCGTCGTCCGGCATCGGAGCCCAGGTGGCCCGACGGCTCGCCGGTCAGGGCATCCGGATCGTGGTCAACTCCGCCCGGTCCGCCGAGGCCGGCGAGAAGCTGGCCGCCGACCTGCCCGACGCGGTGTACGTCCAGGCCGACATCGCCGTCGAGGACGAGGCCAGGCGGCTGGTGGCCTCTGCCGTGGAGCACTTCGGCCGCCTCGACATCCTCGTCAACAACGCCGGGGTCTCCCAGCCCATCCCGCACGGCGACCTGGAAGCCGCGGACCTCGCCGTATGGCAGCGGATCTTCGCGGTCAACGTCTTCGGCACCTGGCAGACGACGGTCGCCGCCGTCCCCGCCCTGCGCCGCGGCGGCGACGGCGTCGTGGTCAACGTCTCCTCCATCGCGGGCTCCCGCCCGGCCGGCAGCTCGATCCCCTACGCGGTCAGCAAGGCCGCGCTGGAGCACATGACCCGGCTGCTGGCGAAGACCGTCGGCCCGGACATCCGCGTCAACGCCGTCGCGCCCGGCCTGGTCGAGACGCCCTGGACCCAGGGCAAGGACTTCTTCACGCCCATCGCCGAACAGGTCCGGCGGCTCACCCCGCTGCGCCGGGTGGGGCAGACCGACGACGTCGCCGACGCCGTCGAGTCACTGATCAGGGCCGCTTACACCACCGGCCAGGTGCTGCTCGTCGACGGCGGCGCGCACCTGGTCTGAACCGGCCGCCCGGCCGCCCCCAAGGGCCCGGCCCACCACCTCCCCACGACCCAGGAAGGGTTTCCCATGCGCCTCGGAGTCAACCTCGTCTACCAGTGCGCCGGAGAGCTGGCACGCGAGGCCGAACGCCTCGGCTACGACCTCGCGCTGGCCTCCGAGGGCTTCCGCTCGGACGCCGCGACCGTGCTCGGCCTGGTCGCCGGCCAGACCGAGCGCATCGGCCTGGCCTCGGGGATCATGCAGATCCCGGCCCGTCCGCCCGGCACCGCCGCCCTCACCGCGGCCACCCTGGACGCGCTCAGCGGCGGGCGGTTCCGGCTCGGCCTCGGAGTGTCCAACCCGCATGTCTCGGACGGCTGGTACGGCGTGCGGTTCGACCACCCGCTCGGCCGCACCCGCGAGTACGTGGACATCGTCCGGCAGGCCCTGGACGGCGGTCCCGTGCGCTACACCGGCGACCACTTCACGCTGCCCGCGCACGGCCGGCCGGGCGCGCCCCTGCACCTGTTCACCGAGCGGCCCAGCCGGCAGATCCCGCTCTACCTGGCCGGCGTGGGCCCCAGGAGCCTCCAGCTCGCCGGCGAGATCGCGGACGGCTGGCTGAGCGGCTTCACCACCCCCGAGCAGGTGGCGAAGTCGGTGACCGAAATCCGCACCGGCCGCGAGCGCGCCGGCCGGGACCTGACCGGCTTCGAGGTCGTCCCGTTCGTGCCGGTGCAGGTCGCCGAGGCGGGGGAGGACCTCGCGGCCGCCGCCGCCCGGCTCCGTGCGCACTACGCGCTCCTGCTCGGGGTCGGCGACCCCGCGGACAACTTCTACTGCGCGCTGGCCAGGACGATGGGCTTCGACCGGGAGATCGCGGTCTTCCGGGACCGCCTGCTGGCCGGCGACCGCGCGGGCGCGGCGGCCGCGATCCCGCTGGAGTTCATCGACGCCACCGCGCTGATCGGCCCGCTCGGGCGGATCGCCGAGCGGATGGCGGCCTTCGCCGAGGCGGGCGTCACCACCCTCAGCGTCCTGGTCTCGGCCAACGACACCGACACCGCCGGCCGCCTGCGCATCCTGCGGCAGGCGGCCGAGGCACTGGAGCTGTCCGGCGCCGGATCGTGAGCCGCGCCGGGGGGCGGCCCGCGGCCGCCCCCGGCGCTCACCGCGTGTGGTCGGCGACGACCGTGCGCTCGCGGTTCAGCAGCCGCCCGGACTCCCGCACCAGGACGTCCCGTACGAAGCAGGCCGGCGCGGTCACCGCCACCGGGTCGCCCGGCCGGGTGACCAGCACCAGCGCGTAGTACTCGGTGACGATCGACCCGTCGTCCTGCGGCATCACCTGGAGCATGTTGAACCAGTGCCGGCGCTGCGCGGGATCGCTGCCGTACCGGTGCTCCTGGTGGGCGCGGATCGCCGCGGCGATCTCCCCCGGCCCCTTCGCCGGCGGCGCGTCCACCGAGTGGTGGAACACGCCGTCCGAGGCGAAGGTCGCGGCGAACTCCTCGGCGCGCAGCGCGTCGAGGTGCTGCACCTGGCAGGCGTAGAACTGCTGGATCTCCACGTAGAGATCGGTGAAGGAACCGTTCTGCGGAGCGGACGGAATAGGCACGCGGTCTCCACTGCGTCAAAGGGGATCAGGGAAGTCGGCCCACTGTGACCCCGGCCGCTCGGTCCGACCTTGAGGTCGCCTCGAGTTCCCTCCGGCAGGCTCGGCGACCATGACCACCACCGAATCGCGAAGCCACTACGCGGAACACGACACCCCGTTCCACGCCCCGCCGTCCCGCGCGTTCGAGCTGATCTCCGACGTGACGCGCTGGCCCCTGATGTTCGCGCCGTGCGTGCACGCCGAGGTCCTCCAGCGGGAGCCCGGCGCGGACCGGATCCGGCTGTGGGCGCTCGCCGGGGACACCGTGCGGAGCTGGACCTCCCGGCGCCGGCTGGACGCCGCCGCCCCGCGGGTCGACTTCGAGCAGGAGGACAGCCGGCCCCCGCTGGCCTCCATGGGCGGGCACTGGCGGGTGGACGGCGGTACGAAGCTGGTCCTCGCGCACCACTGGGCGCTCACCGACCCCACCCCGGAGACGGAGCGGTGGGCGACCGAGGCCCTGGACCGCAACAGCGACGCCGAGACCGCCGCGGTGCGGTCCTGGGCCGAGTACGGCGACGACTTCGACGACCTGGTCTTCGGCTTCGGCGAGACGGTCCACATCGCCGCCCCGGCGCCGGCCGTCTACGACTCCCTGTACCGCGCCGACCGGTGGCCGCGGCTGCTGCCGCATGTGACCGCGCTCGACCTGCGCACCTGCGCCGCCTCGGAGCTGACCGCCGGGGCCGAGGTCCAGACGATGACGATGGAGACCACCGGCAAGGACGGCAGCGCCCACAGCACCCGCTCCATCCGGCTGTGCTTCGAGGGCGAGCGCATCGTCTACAAGCAGACGGCGGTGCCGCGACCGCTGCGCGCGCACAGCGGCGAATGGCGGCTGCGTCCGGCCGACGGCGGAGTCGAGGTGGAGGCGCGCCACGAGGTCGCCCTGGACCCGGCCGCCGTCGAGGAGGTCTTCGGCGCGGGCACCACGCTGCGGCAGGCCCGGGAGAGGACCACGGAACTGCTGCGCGCCAACAGCCTGGCCACGCTGCGGCTGGCCGGCGAGCACCNNGGCGAGCACCGGGGCGGTTCACGCGTGGCAGGCCAGCGGCCCGCCGTTGTAGGCGACCATCTCCTGGAAGACGGCGCCCATCTCCCGGATCATGGCGCCGACGTCCAGCGCCTCGCCGTGCGCCGCGTCGCGCTCCTCGGCGTAGGCGCGGTGCAGGTTCGGGATCAGCCGGGCCGGTTCGAGCAGCTCGGCGAACGCCCCCAGGTCGGCCTCCCGGGCCGCGTCCTTCGGCGCGAGCCCCGCGGCCAGCCCCTGCCGGGCCAGCTCCTGCACCCAGCGCAGGTAGTCCTCGGCGACGTCGAGGACCTCGGGCCCCGCGACCGGTCCGTGCCCGGTCACCACCACGAGCGGCTCCAGACCCCGCAGCCGCTCGATGGCCTTGAGGGATCCGGAGACCGAGCCCAGCGGGCAGAACGGCGTCACCCCGGACATCACGACGTCCCCGGTGAACAGCGTCCGGCGCTCCGGCACCCAGACCACCGTGTCGTTGACGGTGTGCGCGGGGCCCGGGTGCAGCAGCTCGACCGCGAGACCGCCCACGTGCAGCGTCATCCGGTCCTGGTACGTCACCTGCGGCAGGGCCACCTCGATGTCGCCCCAGACCACCTCCGGCCACAGCTGCGTCATGTGCAGCCCGGCCTGCTCCATCTCCCGCCGCGCCTCGGTGTGCGCGTACACCGTCGCCTCGGGGAAGAGGTAGTTGCCGAACGTGTGGTCGCCGTGGGAGTGGGTGTTGACCAGCATCGCGGGCGCGCCGTGCCCCCGCGCGAGCACCTGCTCGCGCAGCCGGCGCGTACGCGCCTCGGTCGCGGTGGTGTCGACCAGCGCGGACACCCCGCCGGAGACGACCAGCCCGGCGTTGTTCACACACCAGCCGCCGTCGGGCTGCACATAGGCGAAGACGCCGTCGGCCACCTCCCGCAGCACCGGTTCGCCGGCGGCCGCACGCGCCGACGACCCGCCGGCCGCACGCGCCGGTGAACCGTCGACCGCACTCGCTGATGACATGGGCATCTCCTCGTCGCTCGTCATGCGGCCGGCGCCGGAGTCGTCTCGGATGGCTCCCACACTTCCCTCGCGTAGGCGCCCGCCGCCGCGTCGAACTGGAGGACGACGTGCGAGGCCATCGAGTGGATGTCGCGCCAGTAGCGCTGAAGGGGCGCGTCGACCGAGTGGGCACTGGTGCCCGCCGACCGGAAGAGCCGGTCCGCCGCGCTCACCAGCAGGTCCGTCGCCAGCGCGCAGTCCCGCAGGTTGCGCGCCTCCAGCAGCGCGGTCAGCGGGTCCGTCCGGTCGGCGGTCCGCGCCGCCCGGTCCAGCAGCAGCTCAGCCGAGTCGATCTCGCCCGCCGCGCGCGCCAGCACCGTCTCGTAGAGCCCCCGCGCCGGACCGGGCCCGGGCGACGGCCTGCGCAGTCTCGCCGCGACGCCCTCCTGCCACAGCCCCAGCAGACCGCGGGCCGCCCCGAGCGCCGGCGTGGCGAAGGACAGCGCGTTGACCGCCCGCAGCGGAACGCCGTGGCAGGGCGCCGGGGAGCCGGCGGAGCGCCCGTCCAGCAGGACGCCGCGGTCCATCACGCGCCGCTCGGGCACGAAGACGTCCTCCGCGAACAGCGAATGGCTCCCGGTCGCCCGCATGCCGATGTCGGACCAGCTGTCGACCACCGTGTAGTCCGCGCGCGCCACCGCGAACATCCGGGCCCGCGGCCCCTCCTCGGACGGGACCATGCCGCACAGCAGCGCCCAGTCCGAGTGGTCCACCGCGCTCACGTACGACCACCGCCCGGTCAGCCGCCAGCCGCCGGGGGCCGGTTCGGCGCGCCCGCCGGGGATCAGCGAGCCGACCACCACCGCGTCCGGACCGTCCCGCCAGATCTCCTGGCAGCCCTCCACCGGCAGATAGGCGGCCATCCGCGCCAGGTGGGCGGTGACCGACGCGCACCAGGCCGTCGCGGGGCAGGACTCGCCCAGCTCGGCGACCGCGCGGCTCAGCGCGCTGAAGGAACCCGCCTCGCCCCCGTGGGCCGGCGGCACGAAGTGCCGGACGAAGCCGGCGGCCACCACCGCCTCGACGGCCTCGGGGGCCGGCCGCCACGCCTGTTCGGCCGCTGCGGCGTGACGCGCAGCCACCGCCGCCGCCTGGGCGGCGGCGGGCACGGCAGTGCTCTGCACGGCGGACAAGCCTGTCATCGATTCCCCCTTCCGGCGCCCGGAAGGGAATCCGGCCGCCGTTCGTCCCGCGGAACTCGCGAAACCACGTCAATCGATCACCGGAATCATAGGGTGGCCCCAGTCGGCGTCGACGGGGGAAGCCGTCGCCTCCACCACTGTTCAAGTGACCCTGTGGCGCCTCTCGTCAGGATGGGATTCCTTTTCCGGGAACCGGTATCGCTATCGCGTTGTATTCCGTGTCCGGGGTCGGGTCGAGCGGGAATCGCGAATTCGGCAGATACAGCCGGTCGCGGTACACCGCGACCGCGCACGGCACGTCGAACCGGGGGTCGGCCACCTCGCCGACCTGCCTGCCGCGCCCGCCGGCCCGGTCCAGGCGCACCACCGCCAGGTCGTACTGGCGCGGCGCGTACAGCGTGCGCCCGTGGACGGCGATGCCGTTCGTGGTCGGCAGCTTCAGCCCGCCCAGTGCCACCCGCCGCGCGGTCCCGTCGGCCGGGTCGACGCGGTAGAGCGTGCCCCCGTCGGCGGAGGAGTTCACCACGAGCAGGGCGCGCCGGTCCGGGGTCTCGGCGATGCCGGTGGCCGTGATCTGGTCCGCCGTCCCCTGGACCCAGTCGCCGGACAGGGGCAGCGTGACGACCGCGTCCTGCGCCGGCAGTTCGCCCCGAGGGCCGAACGGCACCCCGAACAGCAGCCCGTTGAAGGCGTCGGTGAACCACGCCGCCCGCGCGGTGACGACCACGTGGTTGACCGCGGTGGAGGCGGCGCCCACCTGGTAGGTCCGCAGCACCGCGCCCGTCGCGCCGTCCAGGACGGTGACGACCCGCCCCCAGCCGCCCGCGACGAAGAGCCGCCCGTGCGCGTCCACCTGGAGTCCGACCGCGTTGTGGCCCTCGCCGAGGCCCGGGTGGAGGACCGTGCCCTCGCCGGTGGCCAGGCTGACGCGGTGGACGGCGCCGCCGAGCAGGGACCCGAAGTAGGCGTACGGCGCGCGGCCCACGGCGATGCCGGCCGGGTGGAAGCCGTTCGGCAGGCGCAGGGTGGTGGGCCACCGGTCCCGCCGCGGCCCGGCCGCCGCCCGAGCCGTGCCGCCGACGGCGTCGAGCGCCACCGCGCCGCCGAGCGCCGCGCCGAGGCCGAGGAACCCCCGGCGACTGAGTGTCCTGTGCTCCATGCCGGCCCCCGTGCGTGATGTCGTCGGTATCGCTGCGGAGGCTCACAGAACGCGCCGGAGAACGACTCGAGACGGCCCGGAGAAAAGACCGGCCGGATACCGCCGCCCCCGCCCACCGGCCTAGAATCCGGACGACCCGACTGGCAGACCATCAGCACGACCGACAGGACCATGGAACGGCCTTGGTGAATTCCCACGGACGCCTGACCGCGTTCGGCAACCAGTTGATCGAGGTGCACCTCTGGCTCCGCGAGCAGCTCGCGGCGCTGCGTGAGGACGTCGACGCCTATCTCGCCGGAGGCAGCAAGGTCCGCGAGCTGCGGACCCACTGCCTCACCTTCTGCTCGGCACTGGACCGGCACCACAACGGCGAGAACGACTTCGCGTTCGGCAAGGTCGCCGAGCAGTTCCCGGAACTGCGCCCGGTGCTGGACGAACTGCGGCGCGACCACCAGCTCGTGGACGACTCCCTGCAACGCCTGGAGACGCTCGTGCGCGAACTGGACCGGGACACCGACCCCACCGAGTTCCAGCGCGAGCTGGACAGCCTCGGCGCGCTCATCGAGACGCACTTCACCTACGAGGAGAAGCGGATCGTCTCCGCGCTCAACGCGCTGAAGGTGCCGAGCTGGGACCGGACCACACCGGCGTTCCTGCTCACCGACGAGCCCGCCTGACCGCTCCCGCCGGACCGGGCGGGCGGGGCCGGAAACCGGCCACGGCTTCGCCAACTCGGGTGCCGTCACGCAACCGGCGGGACCCTACAGTGAGCGGATGCTGAGACACACCTACGAGGGCCAGGACTGCAACCTCGCCCGGTCGCTGGAGGTGATCGGCGAGCGCTGGACGCTGCTGATCATCCGCTCCGCGCTGCTCGGCACCACCCGGTTCGACCGGTTCCTGGAGACCCTGGACATCGCCCGCAACGTGCTGGCCGCCCGGCTGGGCCGGCTGGTCGAGCACGGCATCATGGAGAAGGTGCCGTACCAGGACAAGCCGGTGCGCCACGAGTACCGGCTCACCCCCACCGGGCGGGACCTGACCCGGGCCGTCATCGCCCTGATGCAGTGGGGCGACCGCCACCTGCCGCAGGAGCTGGGACCGCCCCGGCGGGCCGACCACATCGGCTGCGACGGCGCCGTCCACGTCGAGCTGCGCTGCGCGAGCTGCGGCCGCACCGTGCACGACGAGGAAGTCGACGTGCGCCGCATCCGCTGAGCCGCCCCGCCGGCCCGGCCCGCCGACCGCGTCGAGCACGGACGGCGGCGCCCGCGCGGCCGGCCCGCCCCTCGCACCCCTTGCGCACGGGCGAAGATGCCCGCTTCCGGCGCGGACGCCCACCATGGGCTCCGCCCGCCGCCGACCGGGCGGCCGCACCGCAAGGAGGTAGGCCGTGCCCGCACTGGGAGCCCTGCGCAGACTGGCCATGGCGCCGTCGCTGCACGAGGTGTCGTTCGCCGGCCGGGGATTCGCCGTGGAGCCGAGCGAGCGCGCCCGCAGGCTGGAGGCCGTGCCCCGGGCCGTGGTCACCGGCTTCGAGTGGGGCATCGAGGACAAGGACCTGGCCACCACCGAGGCGCGGCTCGCGCTGGTCGACCCCGAGCAGCGCGGCTTCGCCTACGAGGGCGCCACCATGGCCTGCGCCATCCGCGACACCATGGGCCCGCGCGGCCACCGCGCCCGCGACCTGCTGCGCGGCGGCGGCCGGCCGCACATCTTCCTGAACTACATCGGCATCGGCTTCGCCATGGCCAAGCTGCCCCGCCCGCTGTGGAAGAAGCTCGTCCCCGACCTGACCGAGCCGGAGTTCTACCCGGCGATGAGCTGGCTGTGCGTGGACGGCTACGGCTTCGACCGGGCGTACTTCGACACCGCGAAGTGGGTGGGGGAGCAGCGCCGGGACGCCCCCTACGCCTGGGACGGCGACCCGGGGTACTGGGCCCGCGCCTTCGACCAGGGCGTGGGCCGCGCCCTGTGGTTCATCCACGGCGGGCACACCGCCCACGTCACCGCCGCCGTACGGGCGTTCGCCGAGGGGCGGCAGGCGGACCTGTGGAGCGGGGTCGGGCTGGCCGCCACCTTCGCCGGCGGCTTCACGCCCGCCGGCCTCGCCGCGCTCGCGGCGGACGCCGGGGAGCACCGGGGGCATCTGGCGCAGGGATCGGTCTTCGCCGCCAAGGCCCGCCACCACGCCGGCTTCGTGCCCGAGCACAGCGCGGCGGCCGTGCACGCGTTCACCGGGCTGGAGACCGCGGCGGTGGCCAGGCTCGCGGACGACACCGCGGCGGACCGGGCGGAAATCGGCGCCGGACCGGCGTACGAGGTGTGGCGGCGCAATGTGCGCGAACAACTGGCCGCCGTCGCCGTTTGAGCAACCCGGGAGTAGACGCCCCCGCGGGCCCGCTGGCTAGATTCGATTCGCTGGGGAATTTCCAGGGATTCGAGAGGGGCGGTCAACTGCCGTGTCCAGTGTGTTTGGCGCAATTCGACGGAGGCTGCTCACGCCTCCTGTTTCGGAGACGAGCATGGAAGTCCGCGGATTCCATGTGAAGAACGCGGAAGCAAAGGCGCGGCTGGAGCACATCGGGGAGGTCTTCCTCCGCGGATACGCCTACGCGGTGGAAGCCTCCTCGCCGGCCGAGGCCGAGGAGATGCTGGAGACCGTCCCGAGGGACATGCGGGGCTTCGCCTACGAGGGCGCCGGCATGGGCGCCGCGGTGCACGACTCGCTGCCGGGGCACGGCGGCCGGCTGGACGGGCTGCTGGCCGGGCGCGGCCGGCAGCACGACTACATGATCTACGTCGGAGTGGGCTGGGCGATGGCCCGGCTGCCCAAGCTCCTCTGGCCCGACCTGCGCACCACCGACCCGCTGCTGCGCTGGCTGGCGCTGGACGGCTACGGCTTCCACCAGGCGTACTTCAAGACCGCGAGCTATGTGCGGACCCCGGAGGTCCGCCACCCGTTCTCCTGGAAGGGCGGGCACAACCACTACACCGCCAGCGCCGTCGACCAGGGCATCGGCCGCGCGCTGTGGTTCGTCGGCGGGACCGACCCCGAGGTCGTCACCCGGCTGATCCGCTCCTACGCGCCGGACCGCCACCCCGACCTGTACGCGGGCGCGGGCCTGGCCTGCACCTACGCCGGCGGGGTGGGCGAGGAGGAGCTGGCGGGCTTCGTCGAGGCGGCCGGCGAGCACCGCTGGGCCCTCGCGCAGGGCTCGGCGTTCGCCGTCGAGGCCCGCATCCGGGCGAACACCGTCATCGACCACACCCACCTCGCCGCCCGGGTCGTGTGCGGCACCACCGCCGGGCGGGCCTCCCAGGTCTGCCGCGAGCTGCGGCCCGGTCCGGCCGCGCTGGCCGGCCAGGGCGCCTCCCCGGCGTACGAGACCTGGCGGCGGGACGTCGCGGCCCAACTCGCCTCCCTCTCGCTCACCTCGAAAGGTGCCGACCAGTGACGGTCACGAAGAACTTCATCCGCAGGAATTCACCGGGAATCGTCGCCCTCGCCCTCATGGTGGGCACTTTCTACGCCGTCCGGCTTCCCGAGTCGTCCGCCGCCGACATCAACCGGCTCTCCGATGATTTCGCATTCGAGCCGATGTCGATCGCGATGCCCGCCGGATACGAGAAAAAGGAAGTGCGCAAGGTCAACAAGGCGTACCAGCACATCGAGGCGTGGATCTCCTCGGTGGGCGCCGGAATCGCCGTCAACGACCTCGACGGCGACGGACTGCCCAACGACCTGTGCGTCAACGACCCGCGGATCGACCAGGCGGTGATCACCCCGGCGCCGACCAGGGGAGACGCCTACAAGCCGTTCGCCCTGGACCCCGCGCCGCTCGGCGCCAGCACGACGATGGCGCCGATGGGCTGCATGCCGGGCGACTACGACGAGGACGGCAGGACCGACGTCCTGGTCTACTACTGGGGCCGCACCCCGGTGATCTTCCTCAACAAGGGGGAGAAGGGCGCGCCGCTCACCCGCGCCTCGTTCACCGCCACCGAGCTGCTGCC
Source organism: Streptomyces solincola (assembly GCF_002982015.1). Classification (GTDB taxonomy): domain Bacteria; phylum Actinomycetota; class Actinomycetes; order Streptomycetales; family Streptomycetaceae; genus Streptomyces; species Streptomyces solincola. Next base: position 16,363 of record NZ_PVLV01000053.1, on the reverse strand, counting down.
CGGCAAGTCCGGCAAGCGCTACACCGGCCCGCTGTGGAACTCCAACACGGCCGCGGTCGCCGACTTCGACGGCGACGGCCACGACGACATCTACATCGGCAACTACTTCCCGGACAGCCCGGTGCTCGACCCGTCCAAGGACGGCGACGTCACCATGAACGACTCCCTGTCGCACGCCCAGAACGGCGGCGGCGGGCACTTCTTCCGCTGGACGAAGGACGGCTACGAGAAGACCGACGACGTCATCCCGCAGGGCCTGAACAACGGCTGGTCGCTCGGCGTCTCCGCCGCCGACCTGGACGGCGACCGGCTGCCGGAGGTGTTCCTCGCGCACGACTTCGGCACCTCCGCGCTGCTGCACAACGTCTCCGAGCCCGGGAAGATACGTTTCTCCGAGGTGAAGGCCGAGCACAGCGGCACCGTCCCGAAGTCCAAGGAGCTGGGCCGCAGCTCGTTCAAGGGCATGGGCGTCGACTTCGGCGACCTGAACCACGACGGCCTGTTCGACATGTTCGTCTCCAACATCACCACCTCCTTCGGCATCCAGGAGTCCAACTTCGCCTTCATCAACGAGGCGGGCTCCAAGGCCGAGTTGCAGGGCCGCTTCAAGCAGGGCGTGGCGCCCTACCGCGACGAGTCCTCCGACCTGCGCCTGGCCTGGTCCGGCTGGGGCTGGGACGTGAAGATGGGCGACTTCGACAACAACGGCGACCTGGAGATCACCCAGGCCCTCGGCTTCGTCAAGGGCAAGAACAACCGCTGGCCGCAGCTCCAGGAGCTGGCCACCGCCAACGACGCGCTGACCGCCAACCCGCTGTGGTGGCCCAACGTCAAGCACGGCGACGACCTGGCCGGCAGCCAGCGCATGCGGTTCTTCGCCAAGGACCCCGAGAGCGGCGCCTACCACAACCTCTCCGTCAAGCTCGGCCTCGGCGAGCCCGTCCCCACCCGCGGCCTGGCCACCGGCGACGTCGACGGCGACGGCCGCCTCGACCTCGCCGTCGCCCGCCAGTGGGGCGAGCCGGTCTTCTACCACAACACCGCGAAGAACCCCGGCGCGTACGTCGGCCTGAAGCTCACCCACCCGGACGGCGCCCCGGTCGTCGGCGCCGAGGTCTGCGTCGAACTGCCCGACGGGACCCAGCGGATCGCCCGCCTCGACGGCGGAGGCGGCCACTCCGGCAAGCGCAGCACCGACGTCCACATCGGCCTGGGCAAGGACGTCCGGGACGAGGAACTGCCCGCCATGATCACCTGGCGCGACCGCGCCGGCGACGTCCACGAGCAGAAGCTCAAGCTCAAGCCCGGCTGGCACAGCCTGGAGCTGGGCACCGAGGCCAAGGAGAAGTGACCATGTCCCCGACCCCGACCGCGGCCGGCCCGCGGCACAATCCCAAGGTCACCACCGCGCTGCGCCGGTTCGCCATCTCCATCTCGGTGCTCAACATCTTCGGCTACACCGTCCTCGGCTTCGAACAGCCCTGGACCTGGCCGTTCATCGCGCTGGCCACCGCCTACGCCACCGAGATCGTGCTCGAGGTCCTCGGCGCCCGCAGCGAGGGCCGCGCCCCGCGCTTCGCCGGCGGCGGCGTCAAGGGCATGGTGGAGTTCCTCTTCCCGGCCCACATCACCGCCCTCGCGGTGAACATGCTGTCCTACGTCAACGACCTGGTGTGGGTCATGGTCTTCGGCGTCATCGTCGCCGTCGGCACCAAGTGGGTGCTGCGCGCCCCGGTCAAGGGCCGCATGCGGCACTTCATGAACCCCTCGAACTTCGGCATCGCCGTCATCCTGGTGCTGTTCCCCTGGGCGTCCATCGCCCCGCCGTACCAGTTCACCGAGTACCTCGACGGCGGCTTCGACTGGCTGGTCCCGGCGATCATCATCAGCCTCGGCACCATGCTCAACGCCAAGCTCACCGAGCGCATGTGGCTGATCCTCGCCTGGGTCGGCGGCTTCGCCCTCCAGGCGGTCGTCCGCGGGCTGGTCTTCGACACCTCCATCCCGGCCGGACTGGCCATGATGACCGGCGTCGCGTTCGTGCTGTTCACCAACTACATGATCACCGACCCGGGCACCACGCCGTCCTCCAAGTGGGGCCAGATGGCCTTCGGCGGCGGAGTCGCCGCGCTGTACGGCGTACTGACCGCGATGAGCGTCGCCTACGGCCTGTTCTTCGCCACCGCCCTGGTGTGCGCCATCCGCGGCGCCTTCCTGTGGACCTCCGACATCGTCTCCAGGAAGCGCGCCGAGGAGGCCCTGGCGCTGGCCGCCGTCACCCAGGCCGTCGCCCGCGCCGACGCCGAGACCAAGGCCGCCGAGGCCGCCCCGGCCGAGGGCTCCGCCCCCGCCGCCGACACCCCTGCCTGCACCTGCCCGGCCGGCGCCTGCGCCTGCCCCGCCCCGGCGTCTGCCGAGGCCGACACGCGAAAGACCCCGGTGGCCGCATGACCAGGATCGCCATCGTCGGGATGGCCTGCCGCTACCCCGACGCCGCCAGCCCAGTCGAGCTGTGGGACAACGCCGTCGCCGGACGGCGCGCGTTCCGCCGCCTGCCCGACGTCCGGATGAACCTGGACGACTACTGGAACGCCGACCCCTCCGTCCCCGACACCTTCTACGCCCGCAACGCCGCCGTCATCGAGGGCTACAGCTTCGACCGCGTCGCCCACCGCATCGCCGGCAGCACCTACCGCTCCACCGACCTCACCCACTGGCTCGCCCTGGACACCGCGGGCCGCGCGCTCGCCGACGCCGGCTTCCCGGCCGGCGAGGGCCTGCCCCGGCGGCGTACCGGCGTCATCGTCGGCAACACCCTCACCGGCGAGTTCTCCCGCGCCAACGTGCTGCGGCTGCGCTGGCCCTACGTGCGCCGGGTGATGGCCGCCGCCCTGAAGAACCAGCAGGACTGGGACGACGCCCGGGTGGCCGACTTCCTCGACGAGGTGGAGGAGGCCTACAAGGAGCCGTTCCCCGCCATCGACGAGGACACCCTGGCCGGCGGGCTCGCCAACACCATCGCCGGCCGCATCTGCAACCACTTCGACCTCGGCGGCGGCGGCTACACCGTCGACGGCGCCTGCTCCTCCTCGCTGCTGTCCGTCACCACCGCCGGCACCTCGCTGGCCAACGGCGACATCGACGTGGCCGTGGCCGGCGGCGTGGACCTGTCCATCGACCCGTTCGAGATCATCGGCTTCGCCAAGACCGGCGCGCTCGCCAAGGGCGAGATGAAGCTCTACGACCGCGGCTCCAACGGCTTCTGGCCCGGCGAGGGCTGCGGCATGATCGTGCTGATGCGCGAGGAGGACGCGCACGCCGCCGGCCACCGCGTCTACGCCACCATCGCCGGCTGGGGCGTCTCCTCCGACGGCCAGGGCGGCATCACCCGCCCCGAGGTCGACGGCTACCAGCTCGCGCTCAGCCGCGCCTACGAGCGGGCCGGCTTCGGCATCGAGACCGTCCGGCTCTTCGAGGGCCACGGCACCGGCACCGCCGTCGGCGACGCCACCGAGCTGACCGCCCTGATGGGCGCCCGCCGCGACGCCGACCCCGACGCCCCCGCCGCCGCCATCACCTCCATCAAGGGCATGATCGGCCACACCAAGGCCGCCGCCGGCGTCGCCGGACTCATCAAGGCCGCCATGGCCGTCGACCACCACACCCTGCCCCCGGCCATCGGCACCACCGACCCCCACGAGCTGCTCGCCGACGAGCAGGCCAACCTGCGCGCCCTGCGCACCGCCGAACCCTGGCCCACCGACGCGCCCCGCCGCGCCGGGATCACCGCCATGGGCTTCGGCGGCATCAACACCCACGTCGTCCTCGACGAACCCGCCGGGCGCCGCCGCACCACCGCGGGCGGGCGCTCCGCCGCCCTCGCCCGCGGCCTCCAGGACGCCGAACTGCTCACCGTCGACGCCGCCACCCCCGAAGCCCTGCGCACCAGGCTCACCGAGGTCGCCGCGTTCGCCGGGCAGGTCTCCTACGGCCAGGTCGCCGACCTCGCCGCCACCCTCCAGCGCGAACTGCGCGGCCTGCCGCACCGCGCCGCCGTCGTCGCCACCTCCCCCGAGGACGCCGAACGCCGGCTCACCCACCTCGCCGACCGGCTGACGGCCGGCGACGGCGCCTACACCGCCGCCGACGGCCGCGCCTTCCTCGGCCGGGTCACCGGCCGCGCCCGGATCGGCTTCCTCTTCCCCGGTCAGGGCTCCGGCCACGGCACCGGCGGCGGCGCGCTCGCCCGCCGCTTCCCCGAGGCCGCCGAGGTCTTCGCCCGGTCCGGCCTGCCCACCACCGGCGACATGGTCGCCACCGACGTCGCCCAGCCCCGTATCGCCACCGGCTCCGCCGCCGGCCTGCGGGTCCTGGACGCACTGCGGCTCCAGGCGTCCGTCGCCGTCGGCCACAGCCTCGGCGAACTCTCCGCCCTGCACTGGGCCGGCGCCCTCGACGAGGCCACCCTCCTCCAGGCGGCCCGGGTGCGCGGCCGCGCCATGGCCGAGCACAGCGCCTCGGGCGCCATGGCCTCGCTGGGGGCCGCCCCCGAGCGGGCCGAGGAGCTGATCGCCGGACTCGACGCCGTCGTCTCCGGCTACAACAGCCCCGAGCAGACCGTCGTCGCCGGACCGGTCGCCGACATCGAGGAGGTCCACCGGAGGGCCGAGCGCGCCGAGATCCGCTGCACCCGGCTGCGCGTCTCGCACGCCTTCCACTCCCCGCTGGTCGCCGCCTCCGCCGCCGACTTCGGCGCCTGGCTGGCCACCGCCGACCTCGGCGCCCCGGCCGCCACGGTGGTCTCCACCGTCACCGGGCAGCCGCTCGGCCCCGACGCCGACCTGGCCGCCGTGCTCGCCGAGCAGATCACCGGCCCCGTCCGCTTCACCCAGGCCGTCACCGAGGCCGCCCGCGGCGTCGACCTGTTCGTCGAGGTCGGCCCCGGTCGGGTGCTCGGCGCCCTCGCCGGCGCCACCACCGGCGTCCCCGTCGTCTCGCTCGACACCGACGACGAGTCGCTGCGCAGCCTGCTGACGGTCGCCGCCGCCGCCTTCACCGCCGGCGCGCCCATCGCGCTGGACCGGCTCTTCGGCGACCGGCTGATCCGGCCGCTGGAGGTCGGCCAGGAGTTCTCCTTCTTCGCCAGCCCCTGCGAGCAGGCCCCCCGGGACGTCCCGCCGGCCGCCGACCGGCCGCGCAAGGCCGCCGCCCGGCGGTCCGCCGAGGCCCCCGCCGCGCAGAGCGCCCCCGCACCGGCCGCCGCCGACCCGGCCGAGGCCGGCACGGACGCCAGCGCGCTCGACGTACTGCGCGAACTGGTGGCCGTGCGCGCCGAGTTGCCCGCCGACCTGGTGGACCCCGGCAGCCGTCTCCTGGACGACCTGCACATGAGCTCCATCACCGTCGGCCAGATCGTCAACCAGGCGGCGTCCCGCCTCGGGATCGCCGCGGCGAAGGTGCCCACCAACTTCGCCACCGCCACCCTCGCCGAACTGGCCGAGGCGCTGGACACCCTGGTCACCACCGGGGGAGCGCAGGAGACGCAGGCCGCCCCCGTGGTCGCCGGCGCCGCCCCCTGGGCCCGCCCGTTCGCCGTCGACCTCGACGAACTTCCCCGGCCGCAGGCCGCCGCCGCGGACGGCGACGGCGACTGGGAGCTGTTCGCCGCCGGCGACCACCCGTACGCCGGGAGGCTGCGCGACGCGCTGGCCGCCGCCGGCGCCGGGTCCGGCGTCCTCGCCGTCCTCGCGCCGGACTGCCCCCGGCAGGAGGTCGAGCGGGTGCTGGCCGCCGCGCACAGCGCGCTGGCCGGCGGACCGGCCCGCCGCTTCGTCCTGGTCCAGGACGGGCGCGGCGCGGCCGGCCTCGCCAAGACGCTCTACCAGGAGGCCCCGCACCTCAGGACCACCATCGTGCACACCCCGGCCACCGCCGACGTCGTCGAACGGGTCGTCGCCGAGGTCGCCGCCACCACCCGGTTCACCGAGGTCCACTACACGGCCGACGGCTCCCGCCGGGTACCCACCCTGCGGGCCCTGCCCATCGCCCCGGCGCGCACCGAGGCGCCGCTGACCGACGGCGACGTGCTGCTGGTCACCGGCGGCGGCAAGGGCATCTCCGCCGAATGCGCCCTGGCCGTGGCCCAGCGCACCGGCGCGGCGCTCGCCGTCCTCGGTCGCTCCGACCCGGCCGCCGACCGCGAACTGGCCGACAACCTGGAGCGGATGCGGGCCGGCGGCGTACGGCTGCACTACGCCCGCGCCGACGTCACCGCCCCCGAGCAGGTCACCGCCGCGGTCGCCGAGCTGGCCGCCGAACTCGGGCCGATCACCGGCCTGCTGCACGGCGCCGGCCGCAACGAGCCGGGCGCGCTCACCGCGCTCACCCCGGACGACTTCGACCGCACCTTCGCCCCCAAGGTGGAGGGACTGCGCACCGTCCTGGACGCCGTCGGCCCCGGCAGCCTCAAGCTGCTGGTCGCCTTCGGCTCCATCATCGGCCGGGCCGGACTGCGCGGCGAGGCCCACTACGCCACCGCCAACGAGTGGCTGGCCGACCTCACCGAGGCCACCGCCGCCGCCCACCCCGCCCTGCGCGCCCGCTGCGTGGAGTGGTCGGTGTGGTCCGGCGTCGGCATGGGCGAGAAGCTGTCGGTGGTCGAGACGCTGTCCCGCGAGGGCATCGTCCCGGTCTCCCCCGACCAGGGCGTGGACATCCTGCTGCGCCTCATCGAGGACCCGGACGCCCCGGTCGTCACCGTCGTCAGCGGCCGCACCGAGGGCATCGACACCGTCCGCCGCGACCTGCCCGACCTGCCCATGCTCCGCTTCACCGGCAACCCGCTGGTGCGCTACCACGGCGTGGAGCTGGTCACCGAGGTCGAGCTGAACGCCGGCACCGACCCCTACCTGGCCGACCACCTGCTCGACGGCAACCTGCTGCTGCCCGCCGTCATCGGCATGGAGGCCATGACCCAGGTCGCCGCCGCCGCCACCGGACGCACCTGCGGCGCCCCGGTCGTCGAGGGGGCGAAGTTCCTGCGGCCCATCGTGGTGCCGCCCGGCGGCTCCACCCGCATCCGGATCGCCGCCACCGTCACCGGCCCGGACGCCGTGGACGTCGCCGTGCACGCCGAGGACACCGGCTTCGTCGCCGAGCACTTCCGCGCCAGGCTGCTGTTCACCGACGAGCCGGTGCCCGAGGGCCCGCCGCTCCAGGTGCCCGAGGACACCCCCGTCGTCCCGCTGGACCCGGCCGCCGACCTGTACGGCGGGGTGCTCTTCCAGGGCGCCCGCTTCCAGCGGCTGCGCCGCTTCCACCGGGCCGCCGCCCGCCACGTGGACGCGGAGGTCGCCGTCGAGCGCCGCCCCGAGGGCTGGTTCGCCGGCTACCTGCCCGGCCGGCTCCTGCTGGCCGACCCCGGCATGCGCGACGCGCTGATGCACGGCAACCAGGTCTGCGTCCCCGACGCCACCCTGCTGCCCTCCGGCGTCGAACGCATCCGGCCGCTGGCCGCCGGCGACACCGTGCCCGGCCTGCTGCGCTACACCGCGGTGGAGCGCAGCAGGGACGGCGACACCTACGTCTACGACATCGCCGTGCGCGACCAGGACGGCACCGTCGTCGAACGCTGGGACGGCCTCACCCTGCACGCCGTACGCAAGACCGACGGATCGGGCCCCTGGGTCGCCCCCCTCCTCGGCCCCTACCTGGAACGCTCCCTGGAGGACGTCACCGGCGCCCGGGTCGCCGTCGCCGTCGAACCGCACGGCGACGCCCCGGACGGCTCCGTCGCCCAGCGGCGCGGCTTCACCGCCGACGCGGCCGCCCGGGCGCTCGGCACCCCGGTCTCGGTGCGGCACCGCCCCGACGGACGGCCCGAACTCGACCCGGACCGGCACATGTCGATCTCCGCGGCGCACGGCCTGGGAGTCACCCTCAGCGCCGTCTCCGCCACCGAGGTGGCCTGCGACATCGAGGCCGTCAGCATGCGCTCGGCCGACGAGTGGCAGGGGCTGCTCGGCGACCACGCGCCGGTCGCGGAACTGGTCGCCCGGGAGACCGGCGAGGCCCCCGACACCGCCGCCACCCGGGTGTGGAGCGCGGTGGAGTGCCTGCGCAAGGCCGGCATCATGGCGGGCGCGCCGCTCACGGTGCTGCCGCGCCGCAAGGACGCCTGGGTGGTGCTCGCCGCCGGGGACCTGCGCATCGCGACCTTCGTCACCGCGCTGCGCGACGCCCTGGAGCCCGCCGTCTTCGCGTTCCTCACGCACGACACGCCCCTCGCGGAAGGACGGTCATAAGGCCATGGCGGAAGACTACTTCGAGTACCGGCACACCGTCGGCTTCGAGGAGACCAACCTCGTCGGCAACGTCTACTACGTCAACTACCTGCGCTGGCAGGGCCGTTGCCGCGAGCTGTTCCTCTACCAGAAGGCTCCGGCGGTCCTCGCCGAGGTGCAGGACGACCTCAAGCTGTTCACCCTCAAGGTCGACTGCGAGTTCTTCGCCGAGATCACCGCGTTCGACGAGCTGTCCATCCGGATGCGGCTGTCCGAACTGGGCCAGACACAACTGGAGTTCACCTTCGACTACGTCAAGGTGACCGGCGGCGTCGAAGTCCTGGTCGCGCGCGGCCGGCAGCGCATCGCCTGCATGCGCGGCCCCAACACCGACACCGTGCCCTCCCGCATCCCCGAGGCGCTGGCCCGGGCCCTGGAGCCGTACGCCGTCCAGGGCCGGGTCCTGACCGGGCGGGCGGCATGAGCACCGGCACGCTGGCCGCCGCACCGCTCCGGGACGCCGTCACCGGCGACCCGGCGCGGCTGCGGCGGGCGTTCGGCGCCTTCGCCACCGGGGTGACCGTGGTGACGGTCGGCGGGGCCGCACCCCGCGGCATGACCGCCAACTCCTTCACCTCGGTCTCCCTGGACCCCGCGCTGATCCTGTTCTGCGTGGGCAACGACGCCGTGATGAACGGCGTCCTCGCCGAGGCGGAGACCTTCGCGGTCTCCGTCCTCGGGGCCGGGCAGGAGGACGTGGCCCGGCACTTCGCCTCCCGCTCCCGCCCGCCCGGCGCCGCCCAGTTCGACGCCGTCGACTGGCTGCCCGGACCGGTCGCCGGCGCCCCGCTGATCGCCGGCGCCGCCGCCCACTTCGAGTGCGCCCGCTGGCGGGCGTACGACGGCGGCGACCACACCGTCCACCTCGGCCGGGTGCTCGCCCTGGAGGAGCTGCCCGGCCGCGAGCCGCTGGTCTTCCACGGCGGCGCCTTCCAGGGCCTGTCCCCCCTCCCGTCGGGAGAACGCCGATGAGCCCGCGCCGCCCGCCCGGCCCGCCCGTGAGGGCGCTGCCCGGCCTGCTCCGCAAACTGGCCGTCGACCGGCTCGCCATGATGCGGGACGCCGCCGACCTCTCCGACGCGGTCCTGGTCTCCATGGGCCCCAAGAAGCTGTACGTCTTCAACCGGCCCGACTACGCCAAGCACGTCCTCGCCGACAACGCGGCCAACTACCACAAGGGCATCGGCCTGGTGGAGTCCCGCAAGGTCCTCGGCGACGGCCTGCTCACCAGCGAGGGCGAACTGTGGCGCGCCCAGCGCCGCAACGTCCAGCCCGCGTTCAAGCCGGGCCGGATCGCCGCCCAGGCCGGCGCCGTCGCCGAGGAGGCCGGCCGACTGGTCGAACACCTCCGCCGCGGTGCCGGCCGGGGCCCGGTCGACCTCCTCCAGGAGGTCACCGGCCTCACCCTCGGCGTCCTCGGCCGCACCCTCATGGACACGTCCCTGTCCGGCCACGACGGCATAGCCCACGCCTTCGAGGCCGTCCAGGACCAGGCCATGTTCGACATGGTCAGCCAGGGCCTGGTGCCGAGCTGGCTGCCGCTCGCCACCCAGCGGCGCTTCCGCCGCGCCCGCCGCGAGCTGACCGACACCGTCGACGCGCTGGTCTCCGACCGGGCCGCCCGCATGACCGCCGGCGACGGCGCGACCGACGCCTTCGCCCGGATGATCATCGCCGCCCGCGCCCACCCCGACCCCGCCACCGGCCGCCGCCTCCTCCAGGAGGAACTGGTCACCCTCCTCCTCGCCGGCCACGAGACCACCGCCTCCACCCTCGGCTGGACCCTCCTCCTCCTCGCCCGCCATCCGCACGTCCGCGACACCGTCCGCGAGGAGGCCCGCTCCGTCCTCACCGAAGGCCGCCTGCCCGAGGCCGAGGACCTGCACCGCCTCACGTACACCACCCAGGTCGTCCAGGAGGCCATGCGCCTCTACCCGCCGGTGTGGATCCTCCCGCGCGTCGCCCAGGGCCCCGACGAGGTCGGCGGCTACGAGGTGAAGGCCGGCGCCGACGTCCTCGTCTGCCCCTACACCCTGCACCGCCACCCCGACCTGTGGGACGACCCCGAGCGCTTCGACCCCGGCCGCTTCGACCCCTCCCGCGTGGCCAACCGCCCCCGCTACGCCTACATCCCCTTCGGCGCGGGCCCCCGCTTCTGCGTCGGCAGCAACCTCGGCATGATGGAGGCCGTCTTCGTCACCGCCCTGGTCACCCGCGACCTGGACCTCACCGTCCGGCCCGGCCACCAGGGCATCGCCGAACCCATGATGTCCCTGCGCATGCGCGGCGGCCTCCCGATGACCGTCCGCCCGGCGGACCGCCTCCCCGCCCCCCGCGCGGCCGCCGCCGGAGCGGGCGCCGCCTAGACCCTGACTGACGGTGCCGTCTGGGCGCCGCCTGGGACGCACGCCGAAGGGGCCGGCCACGGTTCACACCGTGGCCGGCCCCTTCGGCGTGCCGTCGGACGGGCCCCCGGCCCTACGCCGGGATCGGGCGGGAGTGGTGGCCGCCGCCGGACTGGCGCTCCATCGCGCCGGTCCGCAGGTCCAGCAGGGCCATCAGGATCGGCGGGTCCAGCACGTCCAGCGGGCGCAGGGTGATCTCGGCGGGCATCAGCAGGGTGTCCTGGTGCACGGTCACCGGCCCGTAGCTGCCGACCGAGACCACGTCCTGCCGGCCGGTGCCGGAGGGCAGGTGCTCGTAGCCGTAGGGGACGGAGTGCACCAGCACGTGCCAGGTGCCGTCCGGCACGTCCCGCAGCTCGAAGGCGCCCGGCCCGTCCAGCACCGCGCAGCGCACCGGCCGGCCCTGCGGGACGGGCGTGGCGAACAGCCCGACGAAGCAGTGGCCGGCCGCCCGGTCCTCGGGCAGGTGCACCCGGCCGCGCAGCGCGCCGTGCGCGGCGTCCTCCTGCGGGGCCGGCGCGGCCGGGTCCGTGCCCTCGGCGATCTCCGGCACGAATCCGTCCAGTTCGCGGAACATGCTCGGCGAGACGCCGACACAGGACTTGAAGCGCGAGCTGAAGGTGCCGACGCTGCTGTATCCGACCTGGCTGCTGATGTCGGCGACGCTGAATTCCGTCTCCAGCAGGAGGCGCTTGGCCTCCTGGAGTCTGAGCGCGGACAGGAAACGCCCGGGGGAGGCCCCCGTGACGTCCCGGAACACCCGGGTGAAATGGAACTTGCTGAACATGGCGGTACGGGCCATGTCGTCGATGGTCAGTTCCTGGCCGAGATTCGCATGCATTTCGTCGATCACTCGAAGAACAGCGGCTTCGATGGCGGTGGTGGTCACCGTTTCTCCCTGTCGTTGAATCATGCTCCGTGCCGGGATTCGGGGGCCGGGCCGCGCGGCGGGGCGGGTGCCGTATCGGTCAGCCGCCGCCGGGCGAGGTCGTCGGCGAACCTCTTCCAGGCGTTGGAGCAGTGGAGGGCCAGTTCCGCGACGGTGTCGGTGCAGTGCGGCGGTACGGCGTCGGCCTGCTGCCGCCAGGCCTCGTCGACCACGAAGTGGGTGTGCAGCCAGCGCAGGAAGTGCCGGCCGGAGTCGGAGTGCCGCAGCGAGGGATCGGCGGCCAGCCGCCGCAGGGTCTCCAGCGAGCCGCGCGTCCGGCTCACCCCGGCGCCGGGACCCGTGCCGGCCAGGGGCGCGGGCCGGGTGCCGGCGGGCGCGGGGCCGGAGCCTCGCGGACCGACCGCCGCCGGTGGCGCCGGACGGTCCCCCGGGGGGGCGTCCTCGGTGCCGGCCGGGGCGTCCTCCCCGGTCAGGCGCGCGGCGGCGGCCGCCGCGGCCCGCCGGGCGGCCGCCTCGCGCCGCCCCTGCGGCGCCGGCGCCTCCCCGCGCAGCAGCCGCTGGCGTACGTCGTGGGCCGTGCCCAGGGACAGGCCGGTCTCCTTGACGATGGCCCGCAGCGGCAGGTCGGGGCGCCGGATCATCAGCTCCGCGGCCCGCAGCCGCTCGGCGGTGCGGTCCAGCGGATGCGCCCGGCCGTCCGTACCGCGCCGGATGTTCGACTGGGGAGATTCCCCGGTCGAACGCGGCCGGAGCGCGGCGACCGTCTTCGGGTCGAGTCCGGTGCAGGTGGCCACGGCCCGGTCGGACAGCTCCGGCCGGGAGCGCAGGATCCGCTCGGCGGCCGCCTTCCGGTCGGTGACCGACAGCGGCAGGCCGTGCGCGGTGTTGGCCGCCACCGCCCGGATGAACGCCTCCTCGTCCGCGCCGTCGAAGAAGTGCACCTCGACCGAGGTGAGCCCGTTGGCGGCGGCGGCGGCGACGCGGTGCATGCCGTCGATGACGCGCATGGTGGAGCGGTGCACGAGCACCGGCGGCAGCGCCGGATAGATGTCGGCGAGCCGCTGCACATGGGCGTCGTCGACCCCGTTCAGCCGGGGCGAGTCGGCCGGCAGCAGCGCCTCGATCCGCACCCGGTGGGTGAAGTGGGCCGGGAGCGTCAGGGATCTGTCGTCGCTGTCCACCTCTCCCCTTCCCCCTGGCGAGATCGAGACGTGCTGGCGAGACCGGGACGTGCCCGCGTGCTCGGAAGACCGGCCCCTTGAGCCCCGGTCACCTCGGAGAACACGCGTCCGGTGGAAGCATAGTGAACGACCTCTTTTTTTCTGGAGCCCGGAAAGGCAGACGGCGCGACTTCGCCTGGTTGCCCCGCTGAACCCGTGTTCGCGTGAACGCCCACCAGCTCGGTTGTTTGAAAAGACCCACCGCTTCTAGCTTTCTTGCACACCGCACAGAGCCACCACCGAGACCGAGAAAGCCCGAAGCCCATTCGCAGCCCGCGACCGATACGACCGGAGGCCCCGTTGCCCGCCGTGCGAAGAATCCCCGAACGGAAAGTCGACATCGGGGAGCAGGAGACGCTCACCCTGGAGGCCTGGGCCGACACCATCGTCCCCGGCGAGAAGCGCTGGCCCGGTGACCGGGCGGTCGCCGGCGTCAGCACCGGCGGCGGCGCGGTCGCCGCAGGCGCCCTGGAGCTGCTGCGCTGGGACGCCACGGGCATCCACGACGGCCTGGAGGACCTGGCCCGCCTGGTCAACGAGCACACCCGGGCCTACGCCGAGCAGGCCGGCATCGCGCTCGACCCCGCCGTCCCGCCGTTCGTCTCGCTCGACTACGACGACCGGGTCAAGCTGATCACCGAGCTGACCACGCCCGGCCACCCGGAGAAGGACTTCTGGGTCCTGCTCTCCCTCTTCTGCAACATGGCCTTCGACTCCGCCGCCCACCTGCACACCGCGGACGCCCTGGCCGACGGCCACCCGGGCCTGACCGCCATGGGCATCACCGCCCCGGACGCCGACGGGCTCTGGCGCTTCCAGGACTTCGGCTACGGCCGCCAGCTCGCCAAACCACACCCCGACACCACCGCCACCGGGAGCCCGGCATGAGCGAGACCATCGAGCAGACCGACGTCCTGGTCATCGGCAGCGGCTTCGGCGGCGCGATCGCCGCGTACCACCTGGCCGCCGGCGGCGCCAAGGTCACCGTCCTGGAGCGCGGACCCTGGCTCAAGAACGACGAGTTCGAGCACGACTACAAGCTCGGCTCCTCCTACACCCGCATCTTCGACTTCACCGTCGGCGACGGCATGAGCGTGCTGGGCGGCAACTGCGTCGGCGGCGGCAGCGTCGTCTACTTCGCCGCCATGCCCCGCGCCCCGAAGTTCGTCTTCGACCGGCACGGCTCCATCGGCCGCCGGATGTGGCCGGGCTCGGTCAGCCGCGACACCCTCGACCCCTGGTACGACCGGATCGAGGAGTCCCTCTCGGTCAGCCGGCAGGACTGGAGCGACGCCTCCTACTCCGGCGGGCTGTGGGGCGCGGCCTGCCACCACGCCGGGCGCACCGCCAACCCGCTGGCCGCCGCCATCGACAACTCCCGCTGCACCAACTGCAACTTCATGATGGCCGGCTGCCGCTTCGAGGCGAAGCAGTCCCTCACCGTCAACTACCTGCCCGCCGCCCTCGCCCACGGAGCCGAGATCCGCCCGCTGCACGAGGTGCAGCACCTGACCCGCACCCCCGAGGGGAACTACCGCGTCCACTACAACATCGTCCACGACGAGGACTACCGGTTGCAGAACGGCTCCGGCGTCATCGAGGCCAAGCTGGTGGTGATGGCGGCCGGCGCCGGCGCCACCCCCGTCATCCTCCAGCGCAGCGAGTCCCACCTCGGCACCATGCCGCACGCCGTGGGCCGCTACTTCTCCGGCAACGGCGAACGCCTCAACACCGCCATCCTCGACGAGGACAAGGTCGCCGAGATCCTCGGCCTGACCCGGGGCGACGGCAACCTCCCCTACGGCGCCAACGCCATCGGCAAGGGCCCCACCGTCGCGAGCTGGGACAAGCTGGACGGCTCGCTGCCCGAGTACTCCCGCTACTCGCTGGAGCAGCTCTACTTCCCGCCCGGTCTCGGCACCATCCTGGCCCAGGCGCCCGACGCCACCGGCCCGACCTGGTTCGGCCGGGAGAAGAAGGAGATCCTGAGGAACTGGAAGTCCTGGCTGACCATCTTCTGCATGACCGAGGACGACAACGAAGGCGTCTTCGGGCCCCCGCCGGCCACCGGCAACTCCCACCGCATATCCCAGCAGATGCTCGGCCGCGGCAACCTCTCCTACCACCCCACCAAGAACACCTGGCACGGCTGGAACCAGGCCGACGCCGACGTCAAGGAGATCCTGGAGAAGGACGGCCTCGCCAAGGTGATGCCCTGGACCAACGACCTCGTCGGCGCCTACACCGTCCACCCGCTGGCCTCCTGCCGGATGGGCGACGACCCGGCGACCTCCGCGCTCGACGACACCAACGAACTGCGCGGCCACTCCGGCATCTTCGTCACCGACGGCTCCGCCGTCCCCGGCGCGCTGACCGTCAACCCGGCGATGACCATCGCCGCCCTCGCCGAGAGGGCCGTGCCGCACATCGTGGCCGCCGCCCAGGCCCGAGGCGTCCAGGTCAGCTACGGAGCGCCCGCGCCCACCGGCTACAAGAACGGACGCAAGGCCGTGCTGCCCCTGCTGAGGAAGCGCCTCGCCACCGTCTGAGCCGCCCCGCGCCCTTCGCACGACCAGTCAGTTGCTTCACGAAACCAACCCCGGTCGGTTGCTTCACAAAACCGATCCCCGTCAGTTGCTTCACGAGACCGACACCGGAACAGGAGGCGGCGATGCGACCGCTCGTCAGAATCGTGCTGAGGGGCTCCCTCAAGCAGATCCGGCACATCACCGCCGTACCGCACACCGAGGCGACCGGCCTGGTGGCCGAGGTCTACGACCGGGCCCGGCGGGAGTTCGGCGTCGTCGCCCCGCCGCTGGCACTGCACTCGCCGGCCCCCGAGGCGCTCGCCGCCTCCTGGCTGCTGCTCCGCGAGACCCTGCTGGCCGAGGGGCGGGTGAGCCGGGCCGCGAAGGAGGCCGTGGCCACCGCGGTGTCCCGGGCCAACGACTGCCCCTACTGCGTCGAGGTCCACGAGGCCAAGCTCGCCACGCTTGCGGACGAGGGGGAGCACGGCGACAGCGGGCACGGGCCGCTCACCGAGTGGGCCGCCCGCAGCGGCACCGCGGCCGCCACCGGGCAGCCCCGGCCCTTCGACGACGCCGACGCCCCCGAACTCCTCGGCACCGCCGTCACCTTCCACTACCTCAACCGCATGGTCCGGCTCTTCCTGCCCGACTCGCCCGTCCCCGGCGCCGCCCCGGCCGCCGGCCGCGCCCCGGTGATGCGGATGGTCGCCCGGGCCATGCGCCCCGACACCGGCGCCACGCTCACCCCCGGCGCCGCCGCCGGCCTGCTGCCCGCCGCCCCGCTGCCGGCCGCACTCCAGTGGGCCGCGCCCGCCCCGGCCGTCGCCGACGCCCTCGCCCGGGCCGTCGCCTCCGTCGACGCCGCCGCCGAACGCTGGATCCCGCAGCCGGTCCGCGACCTGCTGCACGCCCGGCTCGCCGTCCACGACGGCACCCCGCCCGGCCCGAGCCGCGCCTGGCTCGACCAGGCCACCAACCC
>NZ_PVLV01000539.1 GCF_002982015.1 Streptomyces solincola | reverse complement strand
GTGTCCATCATGACCCGCCGCCAGCGCTCCAGCGGCCCGGCCCCCGTCATCGCGCCGCCTCCGCCCCGCCCACGCCCACCAGCGGCCCGGCCACCGGATCGGGCACCACCACGGTGCCGGAGGCGTCGTCGGTGAAGACCTCGCGCAGCAGGATGTGCGGCACCCGGCCGTCCAGCACATGCGCCATCCGCACCCCGTCCCGCACCGCCCGCAGACAGCCCTCCATCTTGGGGACCATCCCGCTCGACAGCGACGGCAGCAGCTCCTCCAGCTCGGCGGCCGTCAGTCGGGCCACCACCTCCTCGGACGCCGGCCAGTTCGCGTACAGCCCGGCCACGTCGGTGAGCATCACCAGCTTCTCCGCGTCCAGCGCACCGGCCAGCGCCGCCGCCGCGAGATCGGCGTTGACGTTGTAGACCTCGCCGCCCTCCCCGCGCGCCACCGGCGAGATCACCGGGATGCGCCCGCCGTCCAGCAGGGCGCGCACGGTGTCCGCGTCCACCCGCACCACGTCGCCGACCAGGCCGATGTCCACCGGGCGGCCGTCCACCCAGGCCGGGCGGCGCACCGCGGTCAGCGTGTTGGCGTCCTCGCCGGTCATCCCCACCGCGAACGGCCCCTGCGCGTTGATCAACCCGACGATCTCCCGCTGCACCTGCCCGGCCAGCACCATCCGCGCCACGTCCATCACCTCGGGCGTGGTCACCCTGAGCCCGGCGGTGAACTTCACCTCCAGGCCCAGCCTGCCCAGCAGCGCGCTGATCTGCGGGCCGCCGCCGTGCACCACGACCGGCTTCAGCCCGGCGTAGCGCAGCGCCACCACGTCCCGCGCGAACGCCCGCTTCAACTCCTCGTCCACCATCGCGTTGCCGCCGAACTTCACCACCACGACCCGCCCGTGGTAGCGCTCCAGCCACGGCAGCGCCTCCAGCACCGTCCGCGCCCGCGGCGCCCGCCCGTCACCCGTCACCGGTCTGTCCTCCGCCTCGCTCATGAGCTGTACGCGCTGTTCTCGTGGACGTAGGCGGCGGTCAGGTCGTTGGTCCGGATCACCGCCGCCGCGTCGCCGGCCTTCAGATCCACCGTCACCGTGATCCGCCGCCCGGACAGGTCGCACTTCTCGCGCGCCTCCCCGGCCGCCCCGTCCCGGCACACCCACACCCCGTTGACGGCCACGTCCAGCCTGTCCGGGTCGAAGTAGGCGCTGGTGGTGCCGACGGCCGACAGCACCCGGCCCCAGTTGGGGTCCTCGCCGTGCAGCGCGCACTTGAGCAGGTTGCTGCGGGCCACCGCCCGCCCCACCGCCACCGCGTCCTCCTCGGAGGCCGCGCCCACCACCTCGACGTCGATCTCCTTGGACGCCCCCTCGGCGTCCGCCACCAACCGGCCCGCCAGGTCCCGGCAGACCGCGCGCAGCACGTCGGTGAACTCCGCCGCGCCCGGCCGGCGCCCGGACGCCCCGGACGCCAGCAGCAGCACGGTGTCGTTGGTGGACATGCAGCCGTCGGAGTCCACCCGGTCGAAGGTGGTGCGCACCGCCTCGCGCAGCGCCGCGTCCAGCGTCCCGGCCGGCAGGTCGGCGTCCGTGGTCAGCACCACCAGCATGGTGGCCAGGCCCGGGGCGAGCATCCCCGCGCCCTTGGCCATGCCGCCCACCCGCCAGCCCGCCGCGCCCTCGGCCACCGCAGTCTTGCGCACCGAGTCGGTGGTCAGGATCGCGTCGGCGGCCCGCTCGCCGCCGGTCTCCGCGAGCTCCGCGGCGGCCGCGTCCACGCCCGCAAGCACCGCGTCCACCGGCAGCCGCACCCCGATCAGCCCGGTGGAGCAGACCGCCACATCCCGGGCGTCGCCGCCCAGCGCGGCGGCGGCCCGCTCGGCGGTCAACCGGGTGTCCACCGCCCCCGCCTGCCCCGTACAGGCGTTGGCGCCGCCGGAGTTGAGGACGACGGCGGTCAGCCGGCCGTCCGCCAGCACCGCGCGCGACCAGCGCACCGGTGCGGCCTGCACCCGGTTGGAGGTGAACACCCCGGCCGCCGCGTACGACGGGCCGTGGTTCACCACCAGGGCCAGGTCCCGGTCGCCCGAGGACTTGATTCCGGCGGCCACTCCGCTGGCGGAGAAGCCCCGGGCGGCGGTCACGCTCATGGCGCCACTCCGTTCACGGTCAGCCCGGCGCCCTCGGAGAGGCCCAGGGCGAGGTTCATGCACTGCACCGCGCCGCCGGCGGTGCCCTTGACGAGGTTGTCGATCGCGCAGACCGCGGTCAGCCGGCCGGCCGCCCGGTCCACCGCCCACTGCACCTGCGCGCTGTTGGAGCCGGCCACGGCCGCGGTGGCGGGCCACCGGCCCGCCGGCAGCAGCCGCACGAACTCCTCGCCGGCCAGCGCCTTCGCGTACGCCTCGCGCACCGCGCCCTCGTCCGCGCCGGGCCGCAGCCTCGCCGAGCAGGTGGCGAGGATGCCGCGGGGCATGGGGGCCAGCAGCGGGGTGAAGGAGACGGTGACCTCCTCGCCGGCGGCGGTGGAGAGGTTCTGCGCCATCTCGGGGGTGTGCCGGTGCCCGCCGCCCACGCTGTAGGGGCTCATCGAGCCCATCACCTCCGCGCCCAGCAGATGCGGCTTCAGAGCCCGGCCCGCGCCCGAGGTGCCGCTGGCGGCCACCACGACGGCCTCCGGCTCGACCAGGCCCGCGCCGAAGGCGGGGAAGAGCGCCAGGGTGACGGCGGTCGGATAGCAGCCGGGCACCGCGATCCGCCGTGCGGTGCGCAACGCCTCCCGCGCGCCGGGCAGTTCGGGCAGCCCGTAGGGCCAGCTCCCGGCGTGCTCGGTGCCGTAGAAGCGCCGCCAGGCGTCGGCGTCCCGCAGCCGGAAGTCCGCGCCCAGGTCCACCACCAGGGTGTCCGGGCCCAGTTCGCGGGCGAGTGCGGCGGACTGCCCGTGCGGCAGGGCGAGGAAGGCCACGTCGTGCCCGGCCAGCGCCTCCGCGCCGGTGGGCACGGTGGTCCGGTCGGCGAGCGAGGCCAGATGCGGCTGCGACTCGCCGAGCGGGCGGCCCGCGCTGCTGTGCGCGGTCAGGGCGCCGACGGCGACGTCCGGGTGCGCGGTGAGCAGCCGCAGCAGCTCACCCCCGGCGTAGCCGCTGGCTCCCGCCACGGCAGCGGTGAAGGTCATGGAGGCTTCTCCTCCCTTTCGGGCACGGGTCCGCTCCGGTCGCCGGGCGGCGATCCGGTACGGAGAAGGCGGTGCGGGCGCCGGGCCCCGATCGGTTGTGGGGCTCCGGGTGGTGCGGGGCGCCAGGCGTCCGGGACGCCCGCCGCTGGACCGATGAGGCCCTCCGCCCGGTCCGCCGCACCGGGCGAGCGGGTACGGGGGTACGGGGGTACGGAGGCCGCCGCGTGCTGCGGCCGTGGGCAGGGATACGGGTCGGGGTGCGGCTTCGAGGGCTGCGGGCCCTCGGGCTCGGCGGCCGTGGACGGGGGATGCGAGGCGGGGCTCGGG
>NZ_PVLV01000538.1 GCF_002982015.1 Streptomyces solincola | reverse complement strand
GACCTGACCCCCGCGGCGACGGGCCCGGCTCCCCTTCCCAGGGGGCCGGGCCCGTCCTCTCGTACCGCCGTCGCTCAGCCGCGCACCAGCGCCCGCGCCGCCCGGCGCACCGGGCCGTGCAGCAGCAGCCTGCCGACCGCGCCCCCGGGCCGCCAGCGCAGTTGCAGCCGGCCCGCGCCGCGGCCCTCCGGCTCCACCAGCACCCGGTGCCGCCTCGCGCCCGGCAGTTCGAAGGGGGCGAAGTCCAGCGGGGCGAGCAGCACCCCGGTGTTGCTCCGCCGCCCCGGGGCCCGGCCGTCGGTCAGCTCCAGCACCGGGTGGCGGACGCCCTGGAAGCCGTGCGCGGGCAGCGCGGCGTCGGCCGGGCGCAGCCGTACCGACCCGGTGAAGCAGCCGCGCCCGGCCGGGTCCATCCGCAGCGGCACGGTCGACCACCGTCCGGCCGGTGCGAGATGGAGCCGGGCGGCCAGCGGGGCCAGCGGCAGCCGCAGTCCCGGGTCGTACGTCCGGACGGCCAGCTCCACCGCCCCGCCGGCCCGGTCCGGCCGCACGGCGGTGATCTCGTGCCGGAAGCGGGCGTCGGGGAACGGGCAGCCGCGCAGGTCCCACTCGCTCAGGTCCAGGTCCGCGCGGGCGGCGGCCGAGCCCGGCAGCCGGCCGCCCCAGTACACCCGCCCGTCCGCCCCGGTGACCGTCTCCCGCGGGCCGACCCCGTGCGCGAGCCCGCGGGCGGCCTGCCGGGCCTCCTCGTACCGCCCCTCCCGCAGCAGCCCCAGCACCGCCCGGTCCACCCGCCCCAGCCTCTCGAACGCGGCGGCCGACAGCGGCTCCAGGCAGGGCAGCACCTCGGCGGCGAACTCGGCCACCCACGCCGTCTCCCGGTACGGCAGGTCCCCCGCGTACAGCCGCAGGTCGTGGACGAGGAACTTGAAGTCCCGCTCCCGGCGCACCGCGAGCGACGCGCCCTGCTCGGCGAGGAAGGCGTCGATCCGGCGGGCGATGGCCACCCGGTCGCGGACGTTGGCCATCAGATGGCGGCGGTTGGAGATGGTCGCCGCTCCGGGGCGGGCCGCGGAGTCCACGTACCAGCGGTACACCGGCTCGGTGATCACCGTCAGCGCCCGGGCCAGGGTGTAGACCTGCGCGGTGAACAACTGGTCCTCGTAGTGCAGCCCCTCGGGGAAGCGCAGCCCGTGCCGCTCCAGGAACTCCCGGCGGTAGAGCTTGTTGGTGGACAGCGGCTCGAACAGCAGTCCCGGCTCGTCCTCCAGCCCCCGGACGGTGCGGCGCTCCCGGAACAGCTCCGGCATCCACCGCGAGGCCCCGCCGTCCGGCCGCACCCGCTCCACCGCCCCCATCACCACGTCCGCGTACGCCTCCCCGTGCGCCGCCATCATCGACTCGACGGCTCTGGGGGGCAGTTCGTCGTCGCTGTCCAGGAACATCACGAACGGCGTCCGGGCCTCCGCGAGGCCCCGGTTGCGGGGTGCGCTGCACCCGCCGCTGTTGCGCTCCAGCCGCACCACCCGGATGCGCGGGTCCTTCGCCGCCAGCTCGGCGGCGATCTGCGGGGTGGTGTCGGCGGAGTGGTCGTCCACCACCAGGATGTCGATGTCCCGGTGCGTCTGCGCCCGGACCGAGGCGATCGCCCGCGGCAGCCGCCCGGCGTCGTCGTACACGATGACGATCACGGTGACGTCGGGGACGGTCACCCCCAGCGCGGTGGTCATCGTCCGGCCTCCTCGGGGGTCGGGGCGGGGGTGCGGCGTTCCAGCGGCAGGACCGGCGGCAGGCTCTCCTCGCCCTCGCCGAGGAACACCCGGCGCACCACCCGTTCGGCGGCCCGCCCGTCGTCGAAGGCGCAGAACCGCAGTCGGAAGTCGTGCCGCAGCTTGCCCGCCGCCTCGTCGCGCCAACTGCCGTCGGTGAGGACCTCCGTCAGCTCGGCCTGGCTGCGGGCGACGGGCCCGGGCGGCTCGGCGGTGACGTCGAAGTAGACCCCGCGCACCGCCCGGTAGGTCTCCCAGTCGTCGGCGAGCAGCACGATGGGGCGGTCCAGGTTGGCGTAGTCGAACATGATCGACGAGTAGTCGGTGACCAGCGCGTCGGCGGCCAGCGCCAGGTCCTCCACCGGGTCCCAGCCGGTGACGTCCAGCACCCGGGGGTGCCGCCCGGCCCAAGCCGGCTCCGCGCGGGAGGCGTCCGGGTGGAAGGCGTCCGGGTGGAAGTAGTGGCCGCGTACCAGCAGCACGGTGTCCTCGCCCAGGTCCTCGGCCAGCCGGGGCAGGTCGAGCCGGGGGCGGGGGCGGGCCTCGTGGTCGCGGTGGGTGGGCGCGTAGAGCAGGGCGCGGG
>NZ_PVLV01000537.1 GCF_002982015.1 Streptomyces solincola | reverse complement strand
GGCCGGTGAGGCGGTCACGGGGCGGTCAGTGGTCGCAGTGCGGGTGGGCGAACTGGCCGGGGGCGCGGCCCTCGCCGGCCGGGCCGCGGTAGGCCTGGGCGATGTCCAACCAGCGGTCGGCCTCCTCGCCGGTGGCGGTGAGCGCCAGGTCGTCGCGGTGCCGGCGGCGGGTGACCAGCAGGCAGAAGTCCTCGGCGGGGCCGCAGACCCGGTCGGTCGCGTCCTCGGGGCCGTACGCCCACAGCTCGCCGTTGGGGGCGGTCACCTCGATCCGGAAGGGCGCGGCCGGCGGGGTGAGGCCGCGCGAGAGGTAGCCGAAGTCGCGGGTGAGGAAGGCGAAGAAGACCAGGTGGCGCAGGCGCTCGGTGGGCTCGCGGCGCACCCCGAGCGCGTCGGCGATGTCCTGGCCGTGGCCGAAGACCTCCATGATCCCGGCGGAGGCGAGCACGGCCGGCGGCAGCGGGTTGACCAGCCAGGGCACCACCTGGTCGGCCGGGACGGCGGCCAGGGACTCCACCGACCGGCGGCCCAGGGCCCGGAAGCGGCCGAGGAGTTCGGCCGGCGGGAAGGCGTTGAACTGCTTGAGGGCGGCGTTGACCGCGCCGTCGAAGTCGCCGGCGGCCCCGGCGGCCAGCTTGGCGAAGCCCTCCGGGTCGGCGGCGGCGGTGCCGGCCAGGTGGAAGATGAAGGTGAGGTGGGCGATCTGGTCGGCGATGCTCCAGCCCGGGGCCGGGGTGGCGGTGTGCCAGCTCTGCTCGTCCAGGCCCTCGACGAGGCGGGCGGTCTCCTCGATGTCGGTGGCCAGGTCCTTGAGGACGTCGTTGAGGGTGACGGTGCTCATGGCGGTTCTCCTTCGGGAAGTGGTGCCGGTGGTCAGCGGGTGGGCGCGGGGGCGGTGAGCCGGGCGCCGATGCGTACGGCGGCGGTGAGCGCGGCCCAGGAGGCCAGCTCGACCAGGGCGCGGTCGCCGGGGTGGGCGGCGCGGAAGGCGGTGAGGTCGTCGTCGGTGGTCTGGTGCGGGCTCAGGGCGGTCAGCAGGGCGAGGCGGGCGGCGGCGCCGGGGGTGAGCGTGGCGCCGGTGTCGGGGCGCA
>NZ_PVLV01000536.1 GCF_002982015.1 Streptomyces solincola | reverse complement strand
GCCCTGGCACACCGGCCTCGGCGACGCCCTGCTGCGCGGGCTGGTGTTCGCCCTGCCCGGACTCGCCTACCTGCTCGGCGGCCCGCTCGCGGCCGGCCCGCCCGGACGCCACGGACTGCCCGCCGGGACGGTCCCGCTGATCGCCGCCGCCGTCACCGGCTGGATGTGGAACCAGGCCCTCGCCCACCGCGCCTACGCCTGGCTCGGCCTGGGCGACCGTCAGGCCGCCGCCCGGGCCCTGCTGCTCGGCGCCCCGGCCGGCGCGCTCGCCGGGACCGCGGCCGCCTGCCTGGCCGCCGGGCCGGGGGAGTGGGGCGGGGCCGCGTTCGCCGCCGGGCAGTGCCTCTATCTCGCCGCCGCCACCGTGCTGCTGGTCCTCGGCCGGCCCGCCGCGCTGCTCGCCGCACTCGCCCCCCTGGTGGCCGCCACCCCGCTCGCGTACGCCGCGGAGCTGCCCGGCGCGGCCCGCACCGCCGTCCTGCTGGGGTGCCTGGCCACCGCCGCCGCCCTGGCCGTGCGCGCCCTGCGTCCCGGCGGCGCCTGGCCGTCCGCCGGGCCGAGGGGGCGGGCCGCGCCGAGACGCGCGGACTGCCTGCCGTACGCCCTGTTCGGGCTGGGTACGGGAAGTCTCGTGCTGTACGCCGCGATCGGCGACCTCCTCGCGGGCGGCGGGCCGGCCCGCACCGCCCTCGGGCTGGTGGACGCCGCCGCGCTCACCCTCTCCATGGGCCCCGCCGAGTGGCTGCTGCACCGCTTCCGGGACGCCGGCACCGCCGGGCTGCGCGCCGCCACCGCCCCGGCCGCCTTCCGGCGCGCCACCGCGGGCGTGCTGGCCGGCTGCCTCGGCGCGTACCTGACCGTGCTCGCCCTGCTCGCCGCCCTCGGATCGCTCGCCGTCCCGGCCGCCGGCGGCCCGCCCGCCACCCGGCTGGCCGCGCTGCTGCTGCTCGGTACGGTGCTCTGGTCGGCGCTGCTGCTCCAGTCGTTCGGCGCGGTCGTCCCGGCCGCGCTGGTCTGCGCGGCCGCCGCCGCCACCCAGACCGCCGCGCCGGCCCTCGGCGCCGGCGACCCGCACACCGTCGCCGCCGGCAGCACCGGCGCCGCCGCCCTGCTGCTGGCCGTCCTCGGCTGCGCCCTGCTCGGCCGCGCCACCGCCCACCGCCGATGACCCCCCCGCAGTAAGGAACCGCCGTGGACCTGCTCGTCCCCTACTACGAGCACCCCGTCATCCGCCCCGCCGAGTGGGACGCCCTGATCGCCGCCGCACCCCGGCTCTACGGGGTGATCGTCAATCCGGCCAGCGGCGCCGGCGCCTTCCTCGACCCGGCGTTCGCCGAGGTCGCCGGGCGGCTGCGGATGGCCGGGGTGCGGGTGCTCGGCTACGCCGACACCGACTACGGCCGCCGCCCGCACGCCGACGTGGTCACCGACCTGCTCCGGCACCGCGACTGGTACGGCGCGGACGGCGCGTTCCTCGACCAGGCCGCCGCCGGGCCCGAGCTGATCCCCTACTACCGCCGGCTGCGGGTGGCCGCCCGGGCCGCCGGCGCCGCCACCGTCGTCCTCAACCACGGCACCCCGCCCGACCCCGGTTACGCGGCCGCCGCCGACCTGCTGGTCACCTTCGAGGGGAGCTGGGAGACCTACCGCTCGCTCGGGCTGCCCGACCGCCCGGCCGAGGACCACCACTGCCACCTGGTCTACGCCGCCCCCTCGCACGCCCGGCTGGCCACCCGCGTCCGGTGCGCCGTGCCGGCCGGCGGGGCACACCCCTGGGCCGCCCTCCCGCACGACCTGGAGCGCCCCTGACATGCGCCGCGCCTCGACCCTCCTCGCCGCCCTCGCCCTGCTGCTCGCGGGCTGCACCACCGTCCCCGGCGGCGACGGCACACCGCCGCCCCGCGCCGAACGCTGGCGGCCGAAGCCCGGCCTGGCCTGGCAGTGGCAGCTCAGCGGCACCCTGGACGCCTCGGTGGACGTGCCGGTCTACGACATCGACGGCTTCGACCACCCCGCCGCCACCGTCGCCGGGCTGCGCGCGGCCGGCCGCCGGGTCATCTGCTACCTGTCCACCGGCGCCTGGGAGGAATGGCGCCCGGACGCGGCGGAGTTCCCCGAGGAACTGCTCGGCAAGGGCAACGGCTGGCCCGGCGAGCGCTGGCTCGACATCCGCCGCACCGACGTGCTCGAACCGCTGATGGCCGAGCGGATCGAGATGTGCCGCAGCAAGGGCTTCGACGCCGTCGAGCCGGACAACATGGACGGCTACGCCAACGCCACCGGCTTCCCGCTCACCGCCGCCGACCAGCTCCGCTACCACCGGTTGATCGCCCGCCTCGCCCATGAGCGCGGTCTGGCCGTCGGGTTGAAGAACGACCTGGACCACATCCCCGAGCTGGTCGGCGAGCTGGACTTCGCGGTCAACGAGCAGTGCGCGCAGTACCGCGAGTGCGCCCGGCTCAGCCCGTTCGTCCGGGCCGGCAAGGCGGTCTTCCACGTCGAGTACGAGCTGGCCGCCGACGCCTTCTGCCCGCAGGCGCGGAAGCTGGGGCTCAGCTCCCAGCGCAAGCGCTACGAGCTGGACGCCTGGCGCGAGCCCTGCTGACGGCCCCTCACCGGCCCAGCACCAGCACCACCAGGGCGGCGGTGGCCGCCGTCTCGGCGACCGCGCCGAACACGTCCCCGGTCACCCCGCCCAGCCTCCGCACACAGCGCCGCAGCAGCAGCTCGGCCGCGCCCAGCCCGGCCAGGACGGCGAGGGCGGCCGACAGGGCCTCGGACCGGCCGAGCAGCAGGCCCGCACCGGCCGCCGCGCCCGCCGCCACGACGGCCACCGCGCCCGCCGCGCCCGCCGGGACGGTGGCGGCCACCACCGCGCCCAGCCCCTCCGGGCGGGCCGCCGGCACGGAGGCGCGCGAGGCGCAGGTGAGCGCCGCGCGGGCGGCGACGGCGGCGAGGACGGCGCCCAGCGCCCCGTGCGCCCAGCCCTCCTCGTACAGCTCGTACAGCGCCGCCGCCTGACCGAGCAGCACCAGCAGCAGGGTGATCACCCCGAACGGCCCGATGTCCGACTGCTTCATGATCGCCAGCGCGTCCTCGGCGGGCTTCCCGCTGCCCAGGCCGTCGGCGGTGTCCGCGAGACCGTCCAGGTGCAGCCCCCGGGTGAGCACCGCGGGCGCCGCCGCCGCGGCCACCGCGGCCGGCGCCGCGCCCGCCCCGGCCAGCAGCAGCGCGGCGCCGGCGGCCGCCGCGGCCAGGCCCACCACCAGCCCGGCCAGCGGCGCGCACAGCATCCCGGCGCGGGCCGCCCGCCGGTCCCAGCGGCCGATCCGGACCGGCAGCACGGTCAGCGTGCCGAAGGCGAACCGCAGCCCGTCGGCGCGCGTACGGGCGGGGGTACGGGAAGTCGTCACCGCGCGCACAGTAGTCGCTGCCCCGGCCCGGTAGGTTTCCCATATCCGTACAGACCGGTCATAGGGGAGCGGGTGGGATGGGTCACTGGTTCTACCGGAACATCGTCGAGCCGGGGAAGCTGCCGCTGCTGCTGGCGCTCGCCTCGTTCGTGCTGACCTTCCTGGTCACCCGGACCATCACCCGGCTGATCCGGGCCGGCCGCGGCCCGTTCCGCGACGTCGCCCCCGGCGGACTGCACATCCACCATGTCGTGCCGGGCGTCGTGCTCGCCCTGCTCGGCGGCTTCGGCGGGGTCGCCACCAGCCAGTACGGGGCCGCCTCCGGCTTCTGCGCGGTGCTCTTCGGCATCGGGGCCGGGCTGATCCTGGACGAGTTCGCGCTCATCGTCCACCTGGACGACGTCTACTGGAGCGAGCAGGGCCGGCAGAGCGTGGAGGCGGTCGCGCTCACCGCCGCGCTGCTGATGCTGCTGCTGATCGGCTCCTCGCCGCTGGGCGTGGACTCGCTCACGGCCGACCAGGCCGAGAACCGGACCTCGTTCGTGACGACGGTGGCGTTCAACTTCCTGTTCGTGCTGGTCACCCTGGCCAAGGGGAAGCTGCGGATGGCCGTGGTCGGGGTGCTGGTGCCGCTGGTCGCGCTGGTCGGCGCCCTCCGGCTGGCCCGCCCCGGCTCCTGGTGGGCCCGCCGGCTCTACCGCCGCCGCCCGCGCGCCCGGGCCCGCGCCGGACTGCGCGCCTACCACCACGACCGCCGCTGGGACGCCATCGGCCGCCGCTTTGGCGACCTGGTCGCCGGCCGCCCCACCGACGAACTCCCGCCCGCCGAACGCCCGGCCGCCGCCCTCCCGGCCGGCGGTGAGCGGGCGGGCGGCCCTGCGGGCGGCAGTCAGCCGGCCCCGGGGCAGCCGCCGCGCGGGACGGAGCCGGAGCCGGGAAGCGAGCCCGGCCCGGGAAGCGGTCCCGGGGGTGGTACGGAGGCGGGGGACGGCCCCGAGGAGGGCGCCGGCGGGAGCGCGCCGCCCCGGCGCTGACGCCAGGCGGCGGCCACCGCGCAGCCCGCCGCCACCACCGCGATCGCCGCCAGG
>NZ_PVLV01000535.1 GCF_002982015.1 Streptomyces solincola | reverse complement strand
ACACCGACCGCTTCACCGACTCCCTGTGACCCGCCCGGCGGGGGGCGCACGGAGCGCACGCCCCCGCCGGGCGGGTCACAGGGAGTCGGTGAAGCGGTCGGTGTCCTTGCGCCGGGTACGGGCGGTCAGCGCGAACGTGCGGAAGACCTCGTACGAACCGGTCCGCCGGACGGTCACGCGCCCGTGGGGGAAGCCTTCGAGCCACCCGCCTTCGACCAGCTCGAAGGTGTACCGGCGCGTGCCGAAGACGCGGGACCACTCGACGTAGCCGCCGTTCATCCGGGCGATGCGGCCCCCGATGGGGAACAGGCCGTAGGCCCGCGCGGCGTACTCCGCGAAGTGGGTGGCCGTGGCGACCGCAGCGTGAGCGACGGCGGCCCGCATCCGCGCGGCGAACTCCTCGGCGGTGCGCACCATCAGGGCCTCAGCCGGCCGCGCGTTCGTCCGCCGCAGAATGATCCCGAGCAGTCGCGTCCCCGCCTCGGCCGCGCGGGTCCACGGGCTCAACGGGCTGGACTCCATGTCGGGCTGCCGCTCGTGGCACAGGGCCAGGAGCCGGACCACGTCCGCCGTACCCTCCGGCTCGTGCGGGCGGAACCAGCTCGGCGTCATCCGGGCCAGGTCTCCCACGGTGGTCACCATGTGGTCGATGCTGGGGAAGACCTGCGACTCCTCGGCGAACTCCAGGGTCCGGAGCAGGCCCACGTACTTCTCGTCGTCCGTGACCGTGCCGCGCGGGCCCCCAGGGAGCGCCAGGGCGGCGCGGGACAGCTCAGCGAGGGTCGACGGCTCCGGGGACTGCCGGACACGGTGTACGGCGGCGCGGAAGGTCATCAGGGGCGTGCGGTAGTTGGTGGCGACGGCGGTGGTCATGGCGGGAGTCCTCCGGGAGTCAGCGGGGCAGGAAGGGGAGCGGGCCGGCGGGGGCGCACGCGGGCAGTACGCCCCCGCCGGGGCCGTGCTCAGAAGGCGTGGCGGGGAACGCGCGGCACGTAGACGTCGGCGGGGAAGGCAGCGCGGAGTACGGCGACCGACATCAGGTCCACCAGGTCGTCACCGGACGGCAGCTCGGCCGGGATGAACGCGTACGTGACCAGGTGGCCACCGAACCGCGACGGCGTACGGGCCCACACCACGCCCGTGGCCGTAAGCGTCATCTCGTGCTCCCCCGGGCGCTTGGGGCCGTCGAACGTCGTCGCACCCTGGGCGGTCCCCCACGGGCCCGGGTCCATCTCGATGATGGGGTGGAAGTAGCCCAGCAGGTTGCCGCACATCAGGTACGGCCGGTCCCGCTCGAACGGCGCTTCGCCCGTGGCGACCGCACGGCCGGGAAGCGGCTCGTCCTCCGAGACCTCCCCCGGGGCGAGTAGCGGCAGGCCGAAGCGGGTCAGGGACTCCGTGTCGGTGTACAGGCGCCGCACGTCCGCGTCCGTGAGGCCGTGGGGGCACTCCGGCCGGTCGCATATCCAGCGGCCCTTGTCGTCGCGGGTCGCGAACTCACCCGCGAAGTCGAGGCGGTCACCCGGGGAGAACACGGACGGGATGTACGGCAGCGCGGACACGGGAAGGCTGGGCACGGGGAACTCCAGAGGTTCAGTGGGGCACGGGCGCGGATGATGGCCCGGCGGACTCGCTTACGGCGCGTCCTGCACACGGCCGAGACGGGGCGGCGGCGCGGACGAGAGCGGGGAGCAGCGGAAGCGGGGAAGCGGGCCGGGGCGGCGGGAGAGCGCACCCCGGCCGGCGGACGGATCAGCCCCTGATCTCCAGGACCAGGAGGAGGAAGATCGCGAGGGCCGTGGCGGCGAGAGCGGCGCAGACCATGAGCAGGGCGGCGCGGAACTCCCGTCGGGTCACGGGGCGCTCGCGGTCGTCAGGGGTGGTGCTGGACATGCAGACCTCCGAAGGGTCATAGGCGGGCGGGGCGCTCGTGCATCCCCGCACCGGGCCGCGACAGGGCGCCGCGGCTCGATGCGGACACGCCGGACGACCGGCCGTCAGCCCTCGAAGGAGTGGCACGCCACCGTGAAGGGGCGCCCGTGGTGCGTACGCGGGTAGCCGCCGCACTCCTCACGGAGGCACAGGGGGTTCGCGGCCGTGCCCGGACGGGGGTCGACGTCGAACCGGTCGCACGCCGCAGCGTTCGGGTTGCGGTGCTCGCTCTCCCACTGGTCGCACGTCCCGCACAGGGGGATGGACGAGGTGAGCGGCGTGGCCACCTGCACCATGCGGTGGAAGGTGCCGGACGCGTAGGTGAACGCCACGGTGCCGCTCAGGTCGTCCAGGACGATCGAGCCGCCGCACTGCCGGGCGTTGACCAACTGGGCGCGCAGCAGACCGCCGGACATGGGGCGGGACTCCATACCGGGGACGACAGCCGAGACCGGGGACGCGTGGACCGAGTACGCGGCGAACGTCGCCTCACGGGGGTCGGACAGACGGAACTCACCGATGGTGGACGGTACGGGGGCAGCGAAGAACACGAGGACTCCAGAAGGGTGCAAGGCAGGGACGGAACTCCCCCGGACGGGACCCGAACGGGGTCAACCGTGCGACGAGGGGACAACGCTGTGACCAGCGCAAAGGGACGTTCGTGGAACCCGTGAGACCGTCCCACGCGCGCGCGGGGGTCCCGGGGCCGGCTGGGGCGCACCGGGGGGTGCGGTGCGCCCCAGCCGGGGTTCAGCGGGTGATGCGGGCCCGGAC
>NZ_PVLV01000534.1 GCF_002982015.1 Streptomyces solincola | reverse complement strand
GCGGACCCGGCGGGCCCGGGGGGGGGGCGTGCTGGAGCGGCTGCCGATGTTCGACCGGGTGACGGAGACGGGGGTGGCCTGGGACGACGGGCGGGTGGTGGAGGCGGACGTGATCCTGTGGGCGACCGGGTTCCGGGCGGCGGTGGACCATCTGGCGCCGCTCCGGCTGCGGGAGCCGGGCGGCGGGATCCGGATGGACGGGACGCGGACGGTCCGTGACGAGCGGGTGCATCTGGTGGGGTACGGGCCGTCGGCGTCCACGATCGGCGCCAACCGGGCGGGGCGGGCGGCGGTGCGGGACGTCATGAGGCTGCTGGGGCGCGCGCCGGTGGCCGCCTAGCCGGCGGTGGCGCGGCGGCGGGTGTTGAACTGCTCGACGTTGGCGAGGTGCTGCTGGTAGTCGGCGGTGAAGCGGGTGTCGCCGGGGGTGACCGAGACGAAGTACAGCCAGTCGCCGGGCGTGGGCTCGGTGGCGGCCCGCATGGCCTGCTCGCCGGGGTTGGCGATCGGCGTGGGCGGCAGCCCGGGGCGGTTGTAGGTGTTGTACGGGTTCTCGATGCGGGTGTCCTCGTGGGTGGTGTCCACGGTGTTGCGGTCCAGGGCGTAGTTGAGGGTGGAGTCCATTTGCAGCGCCATGCCCTGGGCGAGCCGGTTGCGGATGACGCGGGCGACCTTGCCCATGTCCTCGGCGGTGTCGGCCTCGGCCTGCACGATGCTGGCGATGGTCACCGTCTCGTAGAGACCGCCGCCGGGGCCGCTGGGGGCGCCCGCGGTGGTGCCGCCCGGGCCGAAGCGCCGGTCGGCGGTGGTC
Source organism: Streptomyces solincola (assembly GCF_002982015.1). Lineage (GTDB taxonomy): Bacteria > Actinomycetota > Actinomycetes > Streptomycetales > Streptomycetaceae > Streptomyces > Streptomyces solincola. Next base: position 782 of record NZ_PVLV01000534.1, on the reverse strand, counting down.
ACCATGTAGCGCAGCAGGCTCTCCGGGGTGGTCGCGGAGGTGACCGGGTACGTCGCCGGGAACAGGAAGCCCTCGGGGTTGCCCTGCGCGGCGGCCGGCAGGGTGAGGTCGGTCTTGGCGGCGGCCGCGCGGGTGGTGCCGGCGGAGACGCCGAGGGCCTTGTCGACCGCGGCGTAGATCTGGCCGGCCCGCCAGCCCTCGGGGATGACCAGCGACCGGGGCTGCTCGGCGGAGGGGCTCTGCCTCAGCAGCACCAGCGGCACCATCGCTGCCGCCGCCAGGGCGACGGCGAGGCCGGCGACCAGCACCAGCACGCCCCGGCGGGTCATGCGAACCCTCCGCCGCCGACCGTTTTGAGGTGATGTGTTCCACATGCGGGCAAGGTAACCCGGGGCGACGGGGAAGCAGGCGAGGGCGGGACGGCCTTACGGCAGACGCTTACACGAACGTGGGATCGGATGTTCGCCGGATCGTGTGATGATCCGGCTTCCGCTGGCCCGGTCACCGAGTGGCGCGGGATGCTTACGTTGCGCAAGTGACGGGCTGCAGACCGGAGTTGCGCATGTCCCCCATCTGCATCATGCACAAGGAGAACGCAACACCATGAACATCGTCACCGACCTGCTCGCCGGCTTCTTCCACTTCCTCGGCTGGCTCGTCTGACAACCGTCCGACCGGTGAGCGCCCGCGCGGCGTTCACCCCCTGACGACTCGTTCGTCCCGCATCGCCGCCGCCCCGTCCCAGGGCGGCGGCGATGCCGTGTGCGGGGGCGGGGGGAGGC
>NZ_PVLV01000533.1 GCF_002982015.1 Streptomyces solincola | reverse complement strand
CCCGGCACCGCATCGAGCTGCCGCCGGGGCCGCCGGGCCGGGAGGACGAGGTGACCAGGCTGGCGGGGGCGTTCAACGCCATGCTGGGTGAGCTGGAGGAGTCGGTGGCGGTGCGCCGGCGGCTGGTGGCGGACGCGTCGCACGAGCTGCGCACGCCGCTGACGGCGCTGCGGACCAACGCGGAGCTGCTGGCGCGGGGCGAGCGGCTGACGGCGGCGCAGCGGGAGCGGGCGTCGGCGGCGCTGGGCCGGCAGTTGCGGGAGGTGACGGGGCTGGTGAGCGATCTGATCGAGCTGGCCCGGGACGAGGAGCCGCGGCCGCTGCTGGAGGAGGTGCGGCCGGCGGCGCTGGTCGGGCACGCGGTGGCGGCGGCCCGGGCGCACTGGCCGGAGACCGGTTTCGACCTGCGGGTGGACGCCGAGGCGGCGGCGCTGGTGCTGCCCGGGGTGCCGGCCCGGCTGTCCCGGCTGCTGACCAATCTGCTGGACAACGCGGCGAAGTTCGGGCCGAGGGTGCCGGGGCCGCCGGTGGAGGTGGAGTTCACCGGGCGGGCGGTGGCGGTGCGGGACCACGGGCCGGGGATCGCCGAGGAGGACCTGCCGTACGTCTTCGACCGCTTCTACCGGTCCGGCACGGCGCGGGCCCTGCCCGGTTCGGGTCTCGGTCTGGCGATGGCCCGGCAGATCGCCCGGGCGCACGGGGCGGAGCTGACGGCCGGCAACGCCCCCGGCGGCGGCGCGGTGTTCCTCCTGGTGTTCGCCGAGGAGCCGGTCACAGGGCCAGGAACATGACGTGCAGGTCCGCGTACCCCTCGACCGGGTGGCAGAAGGCCCCGGGGACGGTGCCGACGACGCGGAAGCCGAGCCGCTCGTAGAGCCGTACCGCATGGGTGTTGGTGGCGGCGACGGCGTTGAACTGCATGCCCCGGTAGCCGGCCGCGCGCGCCCAGGCGATGCTGTCCTCCACCAGGGTCCGGCCCACGCCCCGCCCGCCGTGGGCCGGGTCGACCATGTAGCTCGCCGAGGCGATGTGGCTGCCGGGGCCCGCCTGGTTGCGGTTCATCTTGGCGGTGCCGACGATCCGGCCGCTCGCCTCCTCGACGGCGACGACCGTGCGGTCCGGGGCCGGCAGCAGCCACCAGCCGCGGGCCTCGTCCCGCCCCAGGTCCACCGGGTAGGTGAAGGTGTCGCCGGCCGCGGTGATCTGCCGGAAGAACGGCCAGATCGCCGCCCAGTCGTCGGGCCCGGCGTCCCGGATGGTGATCTCCATCCGGCCATCATGGCGGGCCTCGACCTCGACTTCACCGGGGTTTCCACGGTCGGCCTGCGACCGATGCGCGCCCGGGAGCGCAACGCCCGGGTGATCGAGCCGCGGGACTACGCGGTCGCGGTGAACGTGCCGCGCCGGGTGGTCGCCGACCTCGGCGGGGACGCCGACCTGCCGTGGCCGGTCGGGCGGTCGTACGGGGAGGGGCCGCCGTGGTGGTCCACGGCGGCCCCTCCCCGTGGCGGCGGGCTCAGAAGCCGGGCGGCTCGGTGTAGACGCCCCACTCGTCGCGCAGCGCGTCGCAGATCTCGCCGAGGGTGGCTTCGGCGCGCACCGCCTCCAGCATGGGTCCGATCATGTTGGAGCCGTCCCGGGCGGCGGCCAGCATGGCCTCCAGCGAGGCGCGCACCGTGGCGTCGTCGCGGTGGGCGCGGCGGTCGGCCAGCACGCGCACCTGCTCGCGCTCCACCTCGTGGCTGACCCTGAGGATCTCCAGGTCGCCGGTGACCGAGCCGGTGTGGGCGTTGACGCCGACGACCCGCTTCTCGCCCTTCTCCAGGGACTGCTGGTAGCGGAAGGCGGACTCGGCGATCTCGCCGGTGAACCAGCCGTCCTCGATGCCGCGCAGGATGCCGGAGGTGATCGGCCCGATGGGGTGCTTGCCGTCGGGGTGGGCGCGCAGGCCGCGCTCGCGGATCTGCTCGAAGATCTTCTCCGCGTCGGCCTCGATCCGGTCGGTGAGCTGCTCGACGTACCAGGAGCCGCCCAGCGGGTCGGCGACGTTGGCGACGCCGGTCTCCTCCATCAGCACCTGCTGGGTGCGCAGGGCGATCTCGGCGGCCTGCTCGCTGGGCAGCGCCAGGGTCTCGTCCAGGGCGTTGGTGTGCAGCGAGTTGGTGCCGCCGAGGACGGCGGCCAGCGCCTCGACCGCCGTGCGCACCACGTTGTTGTAGGGCTGCTGGGCGGTGAGCGAGACGCCGGCGGTCTGGGTGTGGAAGCGCAGCCAGAGCGCCTTCTCGGTCTTCGCGCCGTACACCTCCTTCATCCAGCGGGCCCAGATCCGGCGGGCGGCGCGGAACTTCGCGATCTCCTCGAAGAAGTCGAGGTGCGCGTCGAAGAAGAAGGACAGCCCGGAGGCGAAGTGGTCGACGTCCAGGCCGCGGGAGAGGCCCAGCTCGACGTAGCCGAAGCCGTCGGCGAGGGTGTACGCCAGCTCCTGCGCGGCCGTCGCCCCGGCCTCGCGGATGTGGTAGCCGGAGACCGACAGCGGCTTGTACGCGGGGATGTTCGCCGCGCAGTGCTCCATCAGGTCGCCGATCAGCCGCAGGTGCGGCTCGGGTTCGAAGAGCCACTCCTTCTGGGCGATGTACTCCTTGAAGATGTCGGTCTGGAGCGTGCCGTTGAGGACGCCGGTGTCGACGCCCTGGCGCTCGGCGGCGACCAGGTACATGCAGAAGGCGGGGACGGCCGGCCCGGAGATGGTCATCGAGGTGGTGACGTCGCCGAGCGGGATGTCCCGGAAGAGGATCTCCATGTCGGCGGCGGAGTCGATGGCGACCCCGCAGTGGCCGACCTCGCCGAGCGAGCGCGGGTCGTCGGAGTCGCGGCCCATCAGGGTCGGCATGTCGAAGGCGACGGAGAGGCCGCCGCCGCCGTTGCGCAGGATCATCCGGTAGCGCTCGTTGGTCTGCTCGGCGTTGCCGAAGCCGGCGAACTGCCGGATGGTCCAGGTGCGGCCGCGGTAGCCGGTGGGGTGCAGGCCGCGGGTGTACGGGTACTCCCCCGGCCAGCCGATCCGCTCGAAGCCCTCGTAGACGTCTCCGGGCCGGGGCCCGTAGACCGGCTCGACGGCGTCGCCGGAGAGCGTGGTGAAGTCGGCGTCGCGCTTGCGGGCGGCGTCATAGCGGGCCTGCCAGCGTCGGCGGCCGTCCTCGATGGCGTCAGCGTCCATGCCGCCCAATTTACTAGGACGTCCTAGTACCTGTCGATGGGACAGCGCCGCGAGCCGGGCTCACGGCGCTGGAAACGCCTGGCGACCTGCGGTGGCGCGCTTACGCCTCGGCCTTGACCGGCGCGCCCCGGACGCCGGCGAGGTGGGCGCGGGCCTCCTGGGTGATCTTCGGCTCCACGAAGAAGGAGGCGACCGGGATGCAGCCGGCGGCCAGCACCCACAGCAGCTTGCCGAACGGCCACTTCATCTTCGAGCCCAGGTCGAAGGCGAAGACGACGTAGATGATGAAGAGGACGCCGTGGATCTGGGAGATCAGCATGGTGTCGCCGGTGTCGAACCCGTACTTCAGGACGATGGCGACGGTGAACACCAGCAGCCACACGGCGGTGATGTACGCCATCACCCGGTAGCGGGTCAGCACGTTCTCTTTCATGGCAACGAGCGTAACCGCCCGTTCCGGGCGATCTTCGCGCGCCCCCGGCCCCGCGGACGGCCTGCGGATGCGCCCCTCAGGCGTCGTCGAAGTCGTGCGCGGCGACCCGCAGCGGGCGCAGCAGGGCGAAGATCTCGCCGCACTCCTCGGCGTCGTACGCGCCCAGGCCGAAGTCCATCTCCATCAGGTCCGCGGTGGCCGACTCGACCACCTCGCGGCCCTTGTCGGTGATGGAGGCCAGGGTGCCGCGTCCGTCGTTGGGGTTGGGCCGCTTGTCGACCAGACCGGAGCGGACCAGCCGGTCCACGGTGTTGGTGACCGAGGTGGGGTGCACCATCAGCCGCTCGCCGATCTTGGACATCGGCAGCTCGCCCGCCTGGGAGAAGGTCAGCAGCACCAGCGCCTCGTACCGGGCGAAGGTCAGCCCGTACGGCTTGACGACCGCGTCCACCTCGGCCAGCAGGATCTGGTGCGCCCGCATGATCGAGGTGATCGCGGCCATCGAGGGCACCGGCCCCCAGCGCCGCTGCCAGAGTTCGCCGGCGCGGGCGATGGGGTCGAACGGGAGACTGAGCGGCTTGGGCACGCCCCGACCTTACCGACTGGTCACATGCCGGTCAGCCCTGTCTCGGAGTTCGGTATGACCGCTCGGCCGCCGTCAGCCGGCCAGGTGCCGCTCCACGGTGTCGACCTTGGCGGTGAGCCCGTCGGTGACGCCGGGCCGGATGTCGGCCTTGAGCACCAGCGAGACGCGCGGGGCGCGGGCCTCCACGGCGGCGACCGCCCGCCGGACCACGTCCATCACCTCGCCCCATTCACCCTCGACGGAGGTGAACATGGCGTCGGTGCGGTTCGGCAGCCCGGACTCGCGGACGACCCGGACGGCCTCGGCGACGTACTCGCCGACCTCCTCGCCGACGCCGAGCGGGGTGACGGAGAAGGCGACGATCATGCCGCGTTCACCGTGCCCTCGCGGCGCGCGCGGGAGGCGATGACGGCGTCCTGGGCCTCGCGCTTGAGACGGCGCTCGGCGTAGAAGCCGCCGAACGGCAGCACGGAGAGGACGAAGTAGAGGGCGGCGGTCTTCACGTCCCACTTGGTGCGGTTCCAGGCGTCCAGCCAGAACAGCACGTACAGGACGAACAGCACCCCGTGGATCATGCCCATCACCGGCACCGCGTTGAACTCGGTGGTGCGCTTGAGCACCGAGCACGCCAGCAGCAGCAGGAAGGAGACGGCCTCGGGGGCCGAGACCAGTCGGAGTCGGTGGAGCGAGGCGGCGGTCTTGATGTCCACGGTGAGGCACCTTCGACGTCGGGAGGGGCGGAGTCGGGCAGCGGGGCACGATCTTGTGAATCGGCGCACAAGCGCCCCGCCCATTGTGGCAGCCTCCTTTGCCCTTCCTTGACCGGGGTCCGGACCGCCGGCGGCCGCCTCTGTTCGCGCCCGCGATCCCCGGTTAACGTCCTCCCGTGGCAACGTTCCGACTGCAAGGCAGCAGAGTGCTCGCCGTCGACCTGACCGGGGAGACCGTCAAGGCCAAGAACGGCTCGATGGTCGCCTACGAGGGGCGGATGGCGTTCAAGAAGACCACCGGCGGCGGCGAGGGGCTGCGCGGGATGGTCACCCGCCGGCTGACCGGCGAGCAGATGGAGGTCATGGAGGTGTCCGGCCAGGGCACCTGCTACTTCGCCGACCGCGCCTCCGAGATCAACCTGGTCAGCCTGCGCGGCGAGAAGATGTACGTGGAGGCCAGCAACCTGCTGTGCGCCGACGGCGGGGTGCGCACCGGCACCAGCTTCACCGGGCTGCGCGGCGGGGCGAGCGGCAACGGGCTGTTCACCACCACCCTGGAGGGCATCGGCCAGGCGGCGATCATGTCCGACGGCCCGGCGGTGGTGCTCCGGGTGACCCCGCAGTACCCGCTCTCGGTCGACCCCGGCGCGTACGTCGCGCACCAGGGGAACCTCCGGCAGTCCTTCCAGTCCGGTGTGACCTTCCGCACGCTGATGGGCGAGGGCGGCGGCGAGGCGTTCCAGATCCGCTTCGAGGGAGACGGACTGGTCTACGTCCAGCCCAGCGAGCGCAACACGGTCGGAGGGGACGTCTGATGCCGTTCCGTGAGATCAACTCCAAGATGGTCGAGGCGGTCCTCACCCCCGGGCAGCGGATGTTCAGCCAGCGCGGGGCGATGCTCGCCTACCGCGGCGAGGTCTCCTTCACGCCGAACACGGCCGGCGGCCAGGGCGGCCTGATGTCGATGATCGGCCGCCGCGCGGCCGGCGAGGACACCCCGCTGATGACGGTGGAGGGCAGCGGCACCGTGCTCTTCGGGCACGGCGGCCACCACGTCCAGGTGATCGGGCTGACCGGGGACACCCTGTACGTGGAGGCGGACCGGCTGCTGGCCTTCGACGGCGCCCTGCGCCAGGGCACGATGTTCCTGGGCTCGCAGGGCGGGGTGATGGGCATGGTCCGCGGCCAGGTGTCCGGGCAGGGGCTGTTCACCACCACGCTCCAGGGCCACGGTTCGGTCGCGGTGATGGCGCACGGCGGGGTGATCCGGCTGCCGATCACCCCGGACCGGCCGGTGCACGTGGACCCGCAGGCGTACGTGGCGCACCACGGCGACGTACGGAACAAGCTCTCCACCGCGCTGGGCTGGCGGGACATGGTGGGCCGCGGCTCGGGCGAGGCGTTCCAGCTGGAGCTGAGCGGCAGTGGTGCGGTGTACGTCCAGGCGTCGGAGGAGAAGCTGTGAGCACGCCCGCGGTGTGGGACCCGGCGACGCTGCCGAGTGACGACAACGTCAACCCGTACACCTTCTGCGTGGAGCTGAAGGGCTCCCAGTGGTTCTTGCAGAAGGGCAAGATGATCGCCTACTACGGGTCGATCGAGTTCAACGGCCTGGGCCACGGGAGGCTGGACCGGCTGCTGCGCACCAGCTTCCACTCGCCGCTGCACGCGAGCGACTGGGTGGTGGCCGAGGGCAGCGGCAAGATGCTGCTGGCGGACCGCTCGTTCGACGTGAACTCCTTCGACCTGGACGAGGGGAACCTGACCATCCGGTCCGGCAACCTGCTGGCGTACCAGCCGACCCTGGCCCTCAAGCAGTCGATCGTGCCCGGCTTCCTCACCCTGATCGGCACGGGGAAGTTCGTGGCCGCGTCCAACGGGCCGGTGGTCTTCATGGAGCCGCCGCTGCGGGTGGACCCGCAGGCGCTGGTCGGCTGGGCGGACTGCCCCTCCCCCTGCCACCACTACGACCACGGGTACATGACCGGGGTGATGGGCGGGCTGCGCGCGCTGACCGGGCTCGGCGGAGCCTCCGGCGAGGAGCACCAGTTCGACTTCACCGGCGCGGGCACCGTGCTGCTCCAGTCCACCGAGCAGCTGATGGCGGAGCAGCCGACCGGCGTCGCACCGACGCAGGCGGGGGTGCCGGGGGCATATTCCGGTCACGGTCAGGGCTCGGTGCCGCGTCTTCCCGGCCAGCTCGGAGACCTCCAGCGCCGCTTCGGGCTGTGAACGGTAGTCTGCGGAGGGTGACGCCCTCGAACGCCTGCGCCTTTTCCGGGTGCGGGCGGGAGGACGGGGGGCGGGAACGCCCGGCGTCACCGACCGTTATTGTTCGCAATTCAACTTCTTAGGTAGAATCCATTCATGGAGACCGACACGGCCATCCCCTGGCTGACCGAAGCCGAGCAGTGCGCCTGGCGGACGTATCTGGACGTCCAAAGGCTGCTGACCTACCAACTGGAGAAGGACCTCCAGCCATTCGGGCTGACCATGAACGACTACGAGATCCTGGTCAACCTCTCGGAGGCGGCCGACCACCGCCTGCGGATGAGCGACCTGGCGACCGCTACCCTCCAGTCCAAGAGCCGCCTCTCCCACCAGATCACCCGCATGGAGAACGCGGGACTGGTACGCCGGGAGAACTGCGAGTCCGACCGGCGCGGCCTCTTCGCGGTCCTCACCGACCAGGGCATGCAGACCATGCGCAAGGTCGCCCCGCACCACGTGGAGTCGGTGCGCAGCCACTTCGTCGACCGGCTCGGCCCCGAGGACCTGGGCCGTCTGCACCAGTCCCTCAAGCCCGTCGCCGCCCGGCTGCGCGGCCTGCGCGGCAAGCCGTAGCCGCCGACTAGACCGCGGGCAGCCTCAGCTCGAACCGCGCGCCGCCCGAGGGGGACCGGGCGGCGCGCAGGGTCCCGCCGTGCCGGGCCGCCACGTCGCGGGCGATCGCCAGCCCCAGGCCCGCCCCGCCCTCGTCCCGGCTGCGGGCGTCGTCCAGCCGCACGAACCGCTCGAAGATCCGCTCCCGCTCGCCCTCCGGCACCCCCGCCCCGTCGTCGGCGACCGCCAGCA
>NZ_PVLV01000532.1 GCF_002982015.1 Streptomyces solincola | reverse complement strand
CCACCGGCCCCCGCACCGGTCCCGGCTTCACCAGCCCCCTCGATCTGCGGCTCGACCCGCTCCGTTCCGACCTGGACCGCCGCCGCGAACACGCGCTGCACCGCCTCGGCGTATGCGGCGTGCCCTACGCGGAAGCCCGCGAGGTCGCCGGCGCGGGCGGGGCCGACGCCCTCACCTCCCGCTGGGAGGTGCGCTGGACGCCCGCCACCGCCGCGGTGCTCGCGACCACCGGGGCGCACGGCGTCACCCTCGCGCAGGCCGCCGAAGGCATCCTGCGTGAGCGCCGACGCGCCCAAGCCGACGGAGGCGGCCCCACCGCCGCCCAGGTGCTCGCCGGACTGGAGCAGGCGGCGCAGTGCGCCCTGCCCGGTCTCGTCGCCGAACGCCTCGCCGAGGCCGCCCGGGTGCTGCCCGCCACGGCCACCCTGCCCGAGCTCCTCGCCGGCCTCTCCCTCCTGGACAAGCTGCGCGCGGGCCACGTCCCCGGTCCGGACGCCGGCGAGACGCGGACGGCCGCTCTGGACGCCGCGACCGACCTCCTCACCGCCGCCGCGGTCCGGCAGGTCGACGGCCTCAGCGGTTCCGAGGACCCCGCCGACGCCCGCGCCCTCGTCGAACTCGCCCACCGCGCCGACCTCCTGGGCGGAGTCCGAGCGGTCGCCGCCCTGGCACGACTGGCTGGCGACGGGTCCCCGCTGATGCGCGGCGCCGCCGGCGCGGTCCGGGTCCTGCTCGGCCACGAGGAGCCGGGGCGGTTCGGCGACCGGGCCGCCTCCTGGGTCGACGCGGCCGGAGACCCGCCGTCCCGCGCGGCCCTCACCGCTCGCCTCACCGGGCTGCTGACCGCCGCGGGCCCCCTCCTGGAGACCGCCGCCGCGGCCCTGGAGCCACTGCTCGACCGCGTCACCGGACTCACCGACGACGCCTTCCTGCTCCGGCTGCCCGCCCTGCGCGGCGGTTTCGACACGCTCAGCCCGGCCGCCCGCGACCGGCTCCTGACGGTCGTGGAGGGCCGGTTGGGCGCGCGGGTCGCCGACACCGGCGACGCCGGCCCCGAAGCCCTCGCCCGGTGGACCAGGGCGGATCACGCCGCCCGCGCCGCCCTGCACCGCCTGGACCTGCTGCCCCCGGCCACGCCCGGAGCCGGTGCGGCTCAGGAAGCCCCGGATCCACGGCGCCGCGTCGCGGAAGGCCCCCCGGACCCGCACCGGCGGCTCGCGCCCGCCGACCGCTGGCGGCTGGTGCTGGGACGCCGCACCGACCGGCTGCCGTCCTCGGCCGGCCGCCTCGCCACCGCCCTGGACGAGCTGTACGGCGCCGGGCGCGGCGAAGGCAGCCGCAGCGGCCTGCCCACCGGAACCGGCGGCGGCCGCGAAGCGCCCTACCCGGGCGCCCGCGAATGGTCGGCGGAGCTGGCGGCGCTCTTCGGGCCCGGCGTACGCGAAGAGGTCCTGGCCGCGGCCGCCTCGGCCGGACGCACGGACGTCCTCGCCGAGCTGGACCCCGGCAGCGTCCGCCCCTCCGTCGACCTGCTGCGCACCGTCCTGCGCCACGCGGGCGGGCTGCCCGAGGCCCGCCTGGCCGCGCTGCGGCCGCTGGTCCGGCGGCTGACCGACGAGCTGACCCGGGAGCTGGCGACCCGTCTGCGGCCCGCCCTGCACGGCGCCGCGCTGCCCCGCCCCTCCCGCAGACCCGGCGGCGGCCTGGACCTCGCCCGCACCGTGCGGGCCAACCTGGCCACCGCGCTGCCCGGCCCCGACGGCGCCGTGACGATCGTGCCCGAACGCCCGGTCTTCCGCACCCGCGCCCGGCGGGCCGTCGACTGGCGGATCATCCTGGTCACCGACGTGTCGGGCTCCATGGAGGCGTCGACGGTCTGGAGCGCGCTGACCGCGGCCGTCCTGGCCGGAGTGCCGGCCCTGTCCACCCACTTCCTCGCCTTCTCCACCCAGATCGTGGACCTCACCGACCACGTCCACGACCCGCTCTCCCTCCTCCTGGAGGTGAGCGTGGGCGGCGGCACCCATATCGCCGCCGGACTGCGCCACGCCCGCGAACTGGTCACCGTCCCCTCCCGCACCCTCATCGTGCTGATCAGCGACTTCGAGGAGGGCCACCCGGTGGGCGGGCTCCTCGCCGAGGTCCGCGCCCTGCTCGGCGCGGGCTGCCACGTCCTCGGCTGCGCCGGCCTGGACGACTCCGGCCGCCCCCGCTACTCCGCCGGCGTCGCCGCGCAGCTCGTCGCGGCGGGCATGCCGGTGGCCGCCCTCAGCCCCCTCGAACTCGCCCGCTGGGTAGGGGAGAAGATCTCATGAGCCCGCTGCTGCCGCCCGTCGCCCCCGAGGTGACCGCCGAACTCGTCGCCGCGCTGCCGCCCAGACTGCGCAGGCGCCTGGACGCCGGCACGGCCAAGCTCGCCGCCCGCCCGGTCGTCCGCGACGGCGAGACCGTACGGATCACCCTGGACGACGACACCGCCCTGGAGCTGCACGCTCCCGGCGGCACGGTCACCACCGCCGACGCGATCCACTGCGGCTGCCTGCTCGCCCCCGCCTGCCTGCACCGCGCCGCCGCCGAAGCGGTGCTGCGGGCGGCGGCCGCCGTCCT
>NZ_PVLV01000531.1 GCF_002982015.1 Streptomyces solincola | reverse complement strand
AGCAGCCCTGGCGCACCGCCTGCCCCGCCGGGCACCCCCTCACCGGCCCGGCCGCCGGCTGGCTCGGCGCCACCCGCTGCCCGACCGGGGAGGCGACCACCTGCCGGACCGGCCCCGCCCGCGTCCCCGCCCTCGTCACCGCGCTCCTCTGCGCCCTGCTCGCCGCCGCGACCGGCCCCCGTCCGGAGCTGGCGGCCTGGCTGGCCGCGGCCCCCGTCGCGGTGGTGCTGGCCTCGGTCGACGCGGCCGTGCACCGGCTGCCCGACCCCCTCACCCTCCCGCTCGCCGCCGGGCTGCCGGCGCTGCTCGGGGCGGCCGCCCTGCTGCCCGGCCACGCCGGCTCCTGGACCGGCGCGCTGCTGGGCGCCGCCGCGCTCGGCGCGGGCTACGCGGTGCTGTTCCTGGTCAACCCGGCCGGGCTCGGCTTCGGGGACGTCAAGCTCGCGCCCGCACTGGGGGCGGCCCTGGGCTGGTACGGCTGGGACGTGCTGTTCGCCGGCGCGTTCGCGGGCTTCCTGCTCGGCGGGGCGTACGGGCTGGCGCTGGTCCTGCTGCGCCGGGCGGACCGCAGGAGCGCCATCCCGTTCGGCCCGTTCATGCTCGGCGGCGCCCTGCTCGGCGTCCTCCTCGGCGCACTGAGCGCGAACCCCTAGCATGCCGCCATATGCGGACAATCGAGGATGAAGCAAGCCAGATCGACCGTCCCGCTCCGGAACCCGTCACCGCGGCGCCCCCGCCGCACCACCCCACCGCCCGGCTGCTGCCCTGGGCCTGGGCCGCCGGACTGGCCGTGCTCTACGCCACCGTCGCCGTCCGCCGCCATCTGCTGCTCCGCACCACCGGCTACGACCTGGGCATCTTCGAGCAGGCCGTGCGCGCCTACGCCGAGCTGCGCGCTCCCGTCGTCCCGCTGCGCGGCCCCGGGTTCAACCTGCTGGGCGACCACTTCCACCCGCTGGTCGCCGCCCTCGCCCCGCTCTACCGCCTGTGGCCGTCCCCGCTGTGCCTGCTCACCGCCCAGTCGGCGCTGCTCGCGCTCGCCGTGGTCCCGCTCGCCCGCTGGGCCGCCCGTGCCCTCGGCCCCGCCGCCGCGCACACCGTCGCCGCCGGGTACGGGCTGAGCTGGGGCATCGCCTCGGCCGCCGCCTTCGACGTCCACGAGGTCGCCCTCGCCGTACCGCTGCTGGCCTTCGGCCTGGAGGCGCTGGGACGGCGGTGCTGGCGGGCGGCGGTGGCCTGGACGGCCCCGCTGCTGCTGGTCAAGGAGGACCTCGGGCTCACCCTCGCCGCCGTCGGCGCCTACATCGCCTGGCGCGGGCCGCGCCGGCTCGGGCTGCTCACCGCGGCCGCCGGCCTGCTCGGCTCGGCGGTCGAGATCGCCGTCCTGCTCCCGGCCTTCCACCCGGCCGGCGGCTACTCCCACGGCGGCAACCTGGACGGCGCCGCGTACGGCTCCCTGCTCTCCACCCTGGCGCACGCGCCGCTGGACGTGCTGCGCCCGGAGACCAAGGCGACCACCCTGGTGCTGGTCTTCGCACCGTCCGCGCTGCTGGCGCTGCGCTCCCCGCTGGGGCTGCTCGCCGCGCCGACCCTGGCCTGGCGGATGCTGTCGGGCAACGGCTTCCACTGGGGCACGGCCTTCCACTACAGCGCCGTGCTGATACCGGTGGTCTTCGCCGGGCTGATCGACGTCCTGTCCGGCTGGCGCCGCGACGCGGGCCCGCTCGCCGCCCGGCAGGTGCGGGCCTCGCTGGCCACGGTGCTCGCGGTCACCGCCGTCCTGCTGCCCTCGTTCCCGCTGGCCCAACTGGCCCAGCGGGCCACCTGGCGCGCCTCCCCGCACGCGGCGGCGGCCCGCTCGCTGCTCGCCCGGATCCCCGACGGGGCCACGGTCGCCGCCTCCAACCGGCTCGCCCCCCAGCTCACCGCCCGCTGCACGGTGGTGGTCTTCCCCACCTTCCCGGCCCGGGGAAGGCTGTACGAGTACCGGCCGGAGAAGCTGCCCCGGCCGACCGCCGAGTGGATCGCCTTCGACCGGCGCGCCCCGGAGTCCTGGCCGTACCCGGCCGGGCACTGGCCCTACCCGCTGGAACGGCAGGAGGCCGAGCTGGCCGCGGCCCGGGAGCGGTACGGCTACCGGGAGGTCGCCACCCGGGACGGCATCACCCTGCTGCGGGCGGCCACCCCCCGCTGACGCCCGAGCCCCGCTGGCATCCGCCCCCGCTGACGTCCGCCCCTGACACCCGTGCCCCGCTGACGCCGGCACCGGCCGTCAACCGGGCGCCGTGTTG
>NZ_PVLV01000530.1 GCF_002982015.1 Streptomyces solincola | reverse complement strand
CCGGCAAGGGCCCGCCCCCGGTGCCGGGGCAGGGGCGGGCCGGGTGGGCGGGCGTCAGCGGATGGGCATCCCGGACAGGGTGCGCGCCAGGACCAGGCGCTGGATCTCGCTGGTGCCCTCGAAGATGGTGTAGATCGCGGCGTCCCGGTGCATCCGCTCCACCGGGTACTCGCGGGTGTAGCCGTTGCCGCCGAGGATCTGGATGGCCTGGGCGGTGACCTCCTTGGCGGTCTCGCTGGCGTACAGCTTGGACATCGAGCCCTCGGCGGAGGTGAACGGCTTGCCGGTGGTGGCCATCCAGGAGGCGCGCCACACCAGCAGCCGGGCGGCGTCGATCCGGGTGCGCATGTCGGCGAGTTGGAAGGCGACGCCCTGGTTGTCGATGATGGGCCGGCCGAACTGGCTGCGGGTCTTCGCATAGTCCAGCGCCACTTCGTACGCGGCGCGGGCGGTGCCGACCGCCATGGCGCCGACGGCCGGGCGGGACGCCTCGAAGGTGGCCATGGCGGCGTTCTTGAGCCTCTCGCCGCCGGACGCGGCCTTCTCGCGGGCGCGGGCGAGGCGGTGGTCGAGCTTGTCCTTGCCGCCGAGCAGGCAGTGGCCGGGGATCCGCACGTCCTCCAGCACCACCTCGGCGGTGTGCGAGGCGCGGATGCCGTGCTTCTTGAACTTCTGGCCCTGGGACAGCCCGGCGGTGCCGGGGGGCACGATGAAGGAGGCGTGGCCCTTGGAGCCCAGCTCGGGGTCGACGACCGCGACGACCACGTGCACGTTCGCGATGCCGCCGTTGGTGGCCCAGGTCTTGGTGCCGTCGAGCACCCACTCGTCCTTGGCCTCGTCGTAGACGGCGCGGGTGCGCATGGCGGCCACGTCGGAGCCGGCGTCGGGCTCGGAGGAGCAGAAGGCGGCCACCTTGACGTCGTCGGCGTCGCCGTACATCTGCGGCACCCAGGTGCCGATCTGCTCCTCGGTGCCGTTGGCGAGCACGCCGACGGCGGCCAGTCCGGTGCCGACGATGGACAGCGCGATGCCGGCGTCGCCCCAGAACAGCTCCTCCATGGTCATCGGGATGCCGAGCCCGGTGGGGTCGAAGAACTGCTGGGCGTAGAAGTCGAGCGAGTAGATACCGATCTTGGCCGCTTCCTGGATGATGGGCCAGGGCGTCTCCTCCCGCTCGTCCCACTCGGAGGCGGCCGGGCGGATCACGTCCCTGGCGAAGCCGTGCAGCCAGTCGCGGACCTGCTTCTGGTCGTCGTTGAGATCGAGCGTGAACTCGGCCATCGTCGCCTCCCTGCGTGTTACCTGCGGTAACAGCAGTCTGTTACCGGCAAGTAGAATCTGTCAACCGACGGCTGACCGGCGCAGGTGTTACGTTGCGGGGTCTTGGACACGGACAGACGACCAGTGCGATCGGTCCCGCACGGACGGCCGGAACCGGCCGTGCCGCCGTCGGACCGCGGGTGGGAACCGGCACGCGCACGGCGGGGAGACGCTATGGACACCACACACCGCGGCGGGCCGGAGAGCGCGGCCGAGCGGCGGCGGCGCGAGCTGCTGGAGGCCGCCGACCGGGTGGTCCTGCGCGACGGGCCGGGCGCGTCGATGAACGCGATCGCCGCCGAGGCGGGCATCACCAAGCCCATCCTGTACCGGCACTTCGGCGACAAGGGCGGGCTGTACCGGGCGCTCGCCGAGCGGCACACCAACGCCCTGCTGTCCGCGCTGCGCAGTGCGCTGGACGCGCCCGCCGGACGGCGCGAG
Organism: Streptomyces solincola; assembly: GCF_002982015.1. GTDB lineage: Bacteria > Actinomycetota > Actinomycetes > Streptomycetales > Streptomycetaceae > Streptomyces > Streptomyces solincola. The sequence continues at coordinate 7,761 of NZ_PVLV01000530.1, read as the reverse complement.
CGGGTGGAGGCCACCCTGGACACCTACCTGGCCGCCATCGAGGCCAGACCGCAGGTGTACCGCTTCCTCATGCACCCCTCCGAGGAGTCGGGCCAGACGGCCCCGCACGGCGAGGGGGCGGGTGGCCCCGAGCGGGGCTTCGACGTCGGCCGGCACTCCGCGCCGGTGCTGCGGCGGATGGGCGAGGAGCTGGCCCGGGTGATCGCCGAGCGGATAGACCTCGGCCCGGGCGGGGCCGCGCTGTCCCGGGTCTGGGGACACGGCATCGTCGGCATGATGCACGCGGCCGGCGACTGGTGGCTGGGCGAACGCCCCTGCACACGGGCGGAGTTGGTGCGCGCCCTGGCCGACCTGCTGTGGGGCAGGCTGGAGTCGGTGCCGGACCGCGAGGGACAGGGCTTCTGATGGGGCGGGCCCCCGAGGGCGGCGGGCCCGGCCCGTCACCCGGCGGCGACGCCGCGCCGCCCCGCCGCCGCAGGACGGTGCGGCCCGCCGCGGTCGTCCTGGCCGCCGTGCTCGCGGTGGCCGCCGCGGGCTGGGGCGCCACCGTCTGGCTCTCCGCCCAGACCGCGGCCGGCGACCCGCCCAGCCCGTACGGCGCGCAGCCGTCGCCGCCGGACTGCGCCGTCCCGGCGAGCGCCCCGGTGGACTGCGCCGACCACTTCCCCTCCCCGCCCTGCCCGTCCCACCCGTCCGGGTCGCGGCCGCAGCCGCCCACGGCGCTTCCGACCGGTCCGACCGGTGCGGACCGGAACTCCGGCCGGGCGGTCCTCGTGGACTGCGCGGTGGTGTCCACGCGATAGCGCCCCCACCTGACCGGCGGCCCGGCGACCGGGGCGGCGGCCTCGACCCGGCCGCCCGCGTAAGCCCTCGGGGGGTGGTCCCGTTAAGGGACGGCGTGCGCACACTGAGCCGGCGCCCCGCGCGGAACACCGGCCGTGCGGCCGCTCGAAGCCCGGCGGCGCCGGCGACAGAGGGAGGACCCGATGACCAGAGCCGATCCGCCCGACCAGGTCGTGGTGATCACCGGCGGGGCGCGCGGCGTGGGCGAAATGCTGGCGCGCAAGCTGGCCGCCCGCGGCGCGCGGATCGCCCTGGTGGGGCTGGAAGCCGACCGGGCCCGGCGGGTCGCCGCGGACCTGCCCACGGACAGCGGCGCCTGGCACGCGGACGTCACGGACGTGCAGCGGATGACCGCCGTCGCCGACGCCGTACGCGACCGCTTCGGCCGGATCGACACCGTCGTGGCGAACGCCGGCATCGGACACGGCGGCCCGCTGGGCTGCGCCGACATGGAGGCCTGGCGGCGGGTCGTGGACGTGAACCTGACCGGCAGCGCCGTCACCGCACACGTCTTCCTGCCCCTGCTGGCCGAGAGCCGCGGATACTTCCTCCAGATCGCCTCCGTCGTCGCGCTGGCGCCCGCGCCGCTGCTGACCGCCTACAGCGCCTCCAAGGCCGGGGCGGAGGCCCTCGCCCACGGCCTGCGCGCCGAGGTCGCCCACCGGGGGGTGGGCGTGGGCGTGGCGTACCTGTCGTGGACCGAGACCGACATGGTGCGCGCGGCGGACCGGTACCCGGCCCTGCGGGAGATGCGCCGGCGCATGCCCTGGCCGGCCGGCCGCACCTACCCGCTCGGCCCGGCCGTGGACCGCCTCGTCACCGGGATCGAGCGGCGCGCCGCGCACGTGTACGGCCAGGGGTGGCTCCGCGGGCTCCCGCCGGTGCGCGGCTGCCTGCCCTGGCTGGTGGGCGTGGCCGGCGCGCGCGAGATGCGCCGCCAGCAGGGCGCGCCCCCGTCCGGGGGCGGGAGCGGGGGCGGCGGGCCGGAGGCGCCGGCGCCCGCTGCTCGGTGAGCGCCGCTACGCCGGGCGCCACTGCCAGGGGGCGCGGCGGGCCCTGCGCAGCAGGCGGGTGCGGCGCAGGCCGGTGAGGTGGTCGGCGTAGACCGTGCCGTCCAGGTGGTCGCACTCGTGCTGGAGGCAGCGGGCGAAGAAGCCGCGGCCCTCCACCCGCACCGGCGCGCCGGTCAGGTCGAAGCCCTCGACCACCGCGTGGTCGTAGCGCTCCACGCCGGCTTCCAGCCCGGCCAGGGACAGGCAGCCCTCCGGGCCGCGGACGGCGAGGTCGTCGGCGGCCACCAGCGCCGGGTTGACCACGTGGCCGAGGTGGCGTTCGTCCTCGTCGTCGGGGCAGTCGTAGACGAAGACCCGCGCGTCCACGCCGATCTGGTTGGCCGCCAGTCCGACGCCGTCCGCCGCGTACATGGTGGCGAACAGGTCCTCGACCAGTCGGCTGAGGCGGTCGTCGAAGGCGGTGACGGGCCGGCAGGGGGTGTGCAGCACCGGGTCGCCGAACCGCGTCACGGCTCGTACGCGGCCGGAGCTGCCGGGGATCGGGCGGGTGCGCATGGGCGCAAGCCTACGGGGGCGCCCGACCGCCGGGCCCGGCGGCGCGGGACGGCCCCCGACGGCGTACGACCCGGCCGGAACCGCACCCTCCGCAGGGGGCCGCACGGCCCAGGATCCGCGCCCGCCCGGGGGTTTCGGCAGGTGGCGCGGTTCGGGGTCGGACAGAGTCTCGATAGGCTGGCCCACGGACCCACGCGAGGAGGAACGAGGACGATGGCAGGACACCCCGGCAATCCTGAGCCGCTGTCGCCGCGAGCCAAGCTGGCCGTGACGGCGGGCAAGGCCGCAGCGGCGGTGTCCCGCGCGGCGGGACGCGGCAGCGGATCGGTGATCGGCGGCCGGGTGGCGCTCAAGCTCGACCCCGACCTCCTGGGGCGGCTGGCCCATCACCTGGACGTCGTCCTGGTGTCGGCGACCAATGGCAAGACGACCACCACCCGGCTGATCGCGGAGGCCCTGCGGGCCGCGGGCCCGGTGGTGTCCAACGCGCTGGGCGCGAACATGCCGGCGGGCATCACCTCGGCGCTGGCCGGCGGCTCGGACGCCCGGTTCGGCGTGATCGAGGTGGACGAGAAGTACCTCGCCGGGGTCGCCCGGGACGTCACCCCCAAGGCGATCGCGCTGCTCAACCTCTCCCGCGACCAGCTCGACCGGGCCGCCGAGACGCGGATGCTGGCCGAGAAGTGGCGCGAGGGCCTGTCCGGCAGCAAGGCGGTCGTCATCGCCAACGCCGACGACCCGCTGGTGGTGTGGGCCGCGTCCTCCTCCCCCAACGTCGTGTGGGTGGCCGCCGGGCAGGAGTGGAAGGACGACGCCTGGTCCTGCCCCGCCTGCGGCGGTGTGATGCAGCGTCCCGGCGACGACTGGTTCTGCGGCGAGTGCGGCTTCCGCCGGCCCGCGCCGAGCTGGGTGCTCAGCGGCGAGCACGTGCTCGACCCGCACGGTTCCGCCTGGCCGATCCACCTCCAGCTCCCGGGCCGCGCCAACCGGGCCAACGCCGCCACCTCGGCGGCCGTCGCCGCCGTCTTCGGCGTGCCGCCGCAGGTGGCGCTGGAGCGGATGTACCAGGTGCAGGCGGTGGCCGGCCGGTACGACACGGTCAGCTTCCTCAGCCGCGAGATCCGGCTGCTGCTGGCGAAGAACCCGGCCGGCTGGCTGGAGACCTTCTCGCTGATCGACCCGCCGCCCACCCCGGTGGTCCTCTCGGTCAACGCCCGCGGCGCGGACGGCACCGACACCTCCTGGCTGTGGGACGTGGACTACACCCGGCTGGCCGGCCACCCGATCTCCGTCATCGGCGACCGGCGGCTGGACCTGGCGGTCCGCCTGGAGGTCGCCGGTCTGGACTTCCGGGTGTGCGACACCCTGGACGAGGCCGTGCAGCTCGCGCCGCCCGGCCGGATCGAGCTGATCGCCAACTACACCGCCTTCCAGGACGTCCGCCGCCGGGTCGGCAACTGACCCGCCCCGCACCTCGCGCTTAAGGACACGACGATGAGTGACAGCAGTCTGCGGCTGGTGTGGGTCTACCCCGACCTGCTCAGCACCTACGGCGACCAGGGCAACGCCCTGGTGGTCGAGCGCCGCGCCCGCCAGCGCGGGCTGGACGTGCAGCGGGTGGACGTGCGCAGCGACCAGCCGGTGCCCACCTCCGGCGACATCTACCTGATCGGCGGCGGCGAGGACCGTCCGCAGCGGCTCGCGGCCGAGCGGCTGCGCCGCGACGGCGGGCTGAACCGGGCCGCGGAGAACGGCGCGATCATCTTCTCGGTGTGCGCCGGCTACCAGATCCTCGGCCACGAGTTCATCAACGACCTCGGCGAGCGGGAGCCCGGCCTCGGGCTGATCGACGTGGTCTCCACCCGCGGCGAGGGCGCCCGCTGCGTCGGCGACGTGCTCGGCGACATCGACCCGCGGCTGGGCCTGCCGCAGCTCACCGGGTTCGAGAACCACCAGGGCATCACCCATCTGGGCCCCAGCGCCCGCCCGTTCGCCCGGACCGTGTTCGGCAACGGCAACGGCACCGGCGACGGCACCGAGGGCGCGTACAACGACACCGTCTTCGGCACCTACATGCACGGGCCGGTGATGGCGCGCAACCCGCAGATCGCCGACCTGCTGCTGAAGCTGGCGCTGGACGTCAACGCGCTGCCGCCCACCGACGACCGGTGGTACGAGGCGCTGCGCACCGAGCGGATCGCGGCGGCCTCCCAGCCGGCCTGACGGCCCGCCCGACGCGACCACGACGCCCCCGCCGCGCGCGGGGGCGTCGTCTGTTCCTCCGAAGTACGTCCGCCGGTCGGACGGGGGATTCGGCGGGACCTCCGTACGCCGGTAGGGTGGCGTGGATTCCAGCCGGACGACGTGGTCCGGGAGTCGGCCCACGTTGCAAAGGTATTTCGGGCTATGCGCATAGGTGTGCTCACCTCCGGCGGCGACTGCCCCGGTCTGAACGCCGTCATCCGTTCCGTCGTGCACCGCGCGGTCGTCGACCACGGGGACGAGGTCATCGGCTTCCACGACGGCTGGAAGGGCCTGCTGGAGGGTGACCACCGGGTACTCGACCTGGACGCGGTGGCCGGCATCCTGGCGCGCGGCGGCACCATCCTGGGCTCCTCCCGGGTGCAGCCCGCGCACCTGGTGGACGGCGTGGAGCGGGCGAAGGGGCACGTCGCGGACCTCGGCCTGGACGCGATCATCCCGATCGGCGGCGAGGGCACCCTGAAGGCGGCGAACCTGCTCTCCGAGGCGGGGCTGCCGATCGTGGGCGTGCCGAAGACCATCGACAACGACATCGCCTCCACCGACGTGACGTTCGGCTTCGACACCGCGGTCGGGGTCGCCACCGAGGCGCTGGACCGGTTGAAGACCACCGCCGAGTCGCACCAGCGGGTGCTGATCGTGGAGGTCATGGGCCGGCACACCGGCTGGATCGCGCTGCACTCCGGGATGGCGGCCGGCGCGCACGCCATCGTGGTGCCCGAGCGGCCCTTCGACATCGAGGAGCTGACGGCCAGGGTCGGCGCCCGCTTCGAGGCCGGCAAGCGGTTCGCCATCGTGGTCGCCGCCGAGGGCGCCAAGCCGCGTGAGGGCTCGATGGAGTTCGACGAGGGCGGCAAGGACATCTACGGCCACGAGCGGTTCGCCGGCATCGCCCGGCAGCTCTCCGGTGAGCTGGAGCGCCGGCTCGGCAAGGAGGCCCGCCCGGTGATCCTCGGCCACGTCCAGCGCGGCGGCACCCCGACCGCGTACGACCGGGTGCTGGCCACCCGCTTCGGCTGGCACGCGGTGGAGGCGGCGCACCGCGGCGAGTTCGGCATGCTGACCGCGCTGCGCGGCACCGACATCGTGATGGTGCCGCTGGGCGACGCCGTCAAGACGCTGAAGACGGTGCCCGCCGAGCGGTACGCCGAGGCCGAGACGGTCCTCTGACACCCCTGGCGACGGCCGATGCCGCCCCCGGTCGCGAGCGCGGCCGGGGGCGGTTCTAGTCTGGTCCGGCAAGCAGACGTCCCGTGGCCAACGAGGGCCAACGGGGCGCTACCGGACAGACCAGCACGAACCAGGAGCCGGCGGATGGATCACAGCGGGCACGGCAGCGGCCACGGCATGATGATGGACCTGCCGCCGTTCACGCTGGAACGCGGGCTGGCGTACTCGCACGACACCTTCTTCCTGGTCGGCTGCCTGCTGGCGCTCGCGCTCTACGGGTGGGGCGTGGCGAGGCTGGTGCGGCGCGGCGACTCCTGGCCGGTGGGCCGCACGGTGTCCTTCGCGATCGGCGTGCTGAGCGTGGCGCTGGTGATGTGCACCAAGCTCAACGACTACGGCATGGTCATGTTCAGCGTGCACATGGTGCAGCACATGGTGATCAGCATGCTGTCGCCGATCCTGCTGCTGCTCGGCGCGCCGGTGACGCTGGCGCTGCGGGCGCTGCCGGTGGCCTCCCGGCGCGGGGCGCGAGGCCCGCGGGAGCTGCTGCTGGCCCTGCTGCACAGCCGCTACCTGCGGATCATCACGCACCCGGCGTTCACCATCCCGCTGTTCATCGCCAGCCTCTACGGGCTGTACTTCACCCCGCTGTTCGACTTCCTGATGGGTTCCAGGCCGGGCCACATCGGGATGATGGTGCACTTCCTCGCGGTGGGCCTGGTGTTCTTCTGGCCGATCATGGGCGTGGACCCGGGGCCGCACCGGCCGGGCTATGTGATGCGGATGCTGGAGCTGTTCGCCGGGATGCCGTTCCACGCCTTCTTCGGCATCGCGCTGATGATGGCGAGCGAGCCGATGGTGGGGACGTACCTGGACCCGCCGGCCTCGCTGGGCATCGACGCGCTCACCGACCAGAACGCGGCGGGCGGCATCGCCTGGGCGTTCAGCGAGATCCCCTCGGTGCTGGTCCTCATCGCCCTGGTGTACCAGTGGTACCGCTCCGAGCAGCGCCAGGCGGTCCGCAAGGACCGGGCCGCCGACCGTGACGGCGACCGCGAGCTGGAGGAGTACAACGCCTACCTGGCCTCGCTCCAGTCCCAGGCGGCGCGCGGCCGGTAGCGGCCGCGCGGTAGCGCGGGAGGGGCCGTCCGGGTGACCATGGAGAGTGGTCACGGCCGGGAGGAGACCCCGCAATGTCCGGTTCCACGAAGACGATGGGCGCGCTGACCGTCGGCGTGCTGGTGCTGACGACGGCGTACACGGTGGCGCTCGGTTCCAACGGCTGGCTGTGGTTCGGCTGGGTGGTGCTGGGTCTGGCGACGGTCGGGGTGGCGGCCATCCGCGACGCCTGAGCCGGCCGCGACCCGGTCCGGTCGGCTTCCCCGGCCCCGGGCCCGGGTGGCGCTTGCCGGGCCCCGGGCCGGGCTGCGGCGGGGTTCAGAAGCGGAAGAGCGCCCCGGTGGCGGTGTCCAGCAGGCAGGCGTTGCCGTAGGACTTGCGCCAGTCGACCGCCTTGCCCTGCCACTCCCCCGCGGCCCGCACCGACACCGGGTCGAACCGCTTGGTGCAGGGCCGCTCCTCGGACGTGAGCTTGTCGAGGTCGCCGCGCGCGCTCTCCAGGGCCGCGCAGGCCGCCTTCGCCTCGGGGTGCGGGCCGGACGGCGTGGGCGCGCAGTGCAGGCGCACGCCGCGGATCCAGCTCTCGTCGGCGCCGGAGACGGTGAGGAACAGGCCGCTGCCGGCGGCCGGGGCGGCGCCCGCCGCCCGGTCGACCGGGTCGGCGCCGGCGGGTCCGGGGGCGGCGGCGGTGGTGAGCAGCACGGCCGCGAAGGCGGTGGCGGTGGCGGTGGCGCGGAGGGACATCGCGTACTCCCGTGGTGATCGCTGGGGGCCGGCCCGCCGGTGGGGAGGCGGCGGG
>NZ_PVLV01000052.1 GCF_002982015.1 Streptomyces solincola | reverse complement strand
TCCTCGTTGACCTCCGCCCAACGGCTGCCCGCCCGCACGAGCTGGGCGCCGGACGCCACGTCCCGGCTCCGTCTTGGCCGCCACCACCACCCCGCCGCTGACCGCCGCGCGCCACACCGGGCGGGCGGGGAAGGACGGCGCCGACGCGGACCCCACGTCCAGGTCGTCCTCGTCCGTCGCGAGCGGGACCACCACCGGATCGGCGGCCGGGTAGGCCGGGATCGAGGAGACCGGCCGCCATGCCGGCCACGCCGACATCCTCCGCGAACTGATCGACGGCGCCACCGGCCGCTGACCGGGGGCGGCGTCGCGGACTCAGCCGGCCGGCGTGCCCGGGCAGGGGTCGGCCGTGCCCTGGCGGCAATCCGGCGTGCCCTGGTGGAAGTACAGCCGCCAGCCCGCCCCGGTCAGCCGCCACACCGAGCTCCGCCGCGCCCGCAGCCCCCGGTGCTCGGTGACGTACGTCAGATGGACGACGCCCGGGGCGAGCACGGCCCCGGACATCTCGCCGACCTCGACCGGGGAGTCCGCGGACACCGCACCGCCGCTCGTCACCGTGAGCACCGACTCCGCGTCCCACCGCCGCCCCGAGGCCCCGATCTCGGTGAACTGCGGGTCCAGCAGCTCCCGCACCCGGGCCGGATCCGCCCGCACCTCCGGGTCGAGCAGCCGCAACTCCCCGTCCACGGCCGCCCGTACCGCCTGCTCGTCCTCCTCCGCCATACCGGAACCCTACGGGTGCGTCCGCGCCCCGCTCCGGCGACGGGCCCCGGCTCACCAGCCCACCTCGGTGAACAGCCGCCCCGCGCGGATGCCCTCGATCGCGGCGCGGGCGTAGGGGACGGTCGGCTCGGGCAGCGCGTCGGCCGGCCACCATCCCCAGGAGACGCAGCGGTCCGGTTCGCGCACCTCGGGCTCGCCCTCGGCCCCGGCGCGGAAGAACAACTGGATGCGGGGCTGTCCGCCCGGGGTGTGCACCATGTGCACCACCTGGACGAGTTCGGCCCCGGCCGGGTCCACCACCAGCCCGGCCTCCTCCCACGCCTCGCGGGCCAGACAGGCGGCGGCGCTCTCCTGTTCGCAGTGGCCGGCCGGCAGGTGGTGGAAGTCTCCCGCGTACGCCGAGTCCGGGTGGCGCAGCCCCAGCAGGATCCGGCCGCCGCGCTCCAGGTAGAGGTGGACGCCGACGATGTGCGGCACGGCGGCGGAGGGTCCGGGACGGTAGGTCGACATGCGTTCCTCCAAGAAGGTGTCTCGGTCAGGGGGCGGACGCGGCGTCCGGGGCGGCGTCCGGGGCGGCGTGTGCGCCGGCGGCGGGCCCGGCCTCGGCGGGCGGCCGGCGCGGCCGCACCGGGACGGCGCGGAACTGGCGGGCCTGAAGCTCGTAGGCATCCCGGAACGCGCCGGTGCCGGTGGCCGGGTCCATGAGCTGGTCGAAGGTGCCGTGCTCGACCACCCGGCCCTCGTCCAGCACGTAGATGTGGTCTGCCTTCCGGACGCTGTGCAGCCGGTGGGTGATCAGCACGGTGGTCTGCCCCGAACCGGACAGCCGGTGGATCTGGTCGAAGACGCGCTGCTCGGCGGCCGGGTCCAGGGCGCTGGTCGGCTCGTCGACGATGAGGACCTGGCCGTCCCGGTGCCGGGCGCGGGCCAGACCCATCTTCTGCCACTGCCCGCCGGAGAGCTCCTGCCCGCCCTCGTACCCGCGGGCCAGCAGGGTGTCCAGGCCGCGGGGGAGTCCGGTGATCACCTCGTCCGCCCCGGCGTAGGCGGCGGCCGGGGAGAGCGCGGCGTCGTCCATGGTGGCGGCGGGCCGGCCGATGCCGATGTTCACCCGGGCGGTGAAGGGCCACCGGTAGAAGTCCTGGGCGACCATCGCGACCCGGTCGAAGACCTGCGCCCGGTCCGCCTCGGCGGTGTCCACGTCACCCCAGCACACCCGCCCGCCGTCCGGCAGCCGCAGTCCGCACAGCAGCTTCACCAGCGTCGACTTGCCCGAGCCGTTGCGGCCCACCAGGGCCACCGTCCGGCCGCGCGGGATGACGAGGTCCACCTCGTGCAGCGAGGGGGTGTCCGCGCCCGGGTAGGTGAAGGTGACCTTCTCACAGCGGATCGCGTCGACACGGGCGGGCAGGGGCCGCCCGGTGGCGGGGATGGCCCGCCGGGCCGCTTCCTCGCACAGCGTCTCCAGGTCGGCGACGAACAGCGCCTCGCTCTGCACGTCGGTGACCCGCTGCACCAGGTCGGTGATGCTCGCCGAGCCCGTACGGATGGCGAGCACGGCCGTGCCCGCCACCGCGAGCGCCATCTGCCCGTGCCACAGCAGCAGTCCGAGCACCCCGTACGTCGCCAGGGTGGCCAGCCCCGCCACCGCGTCCGCGCCCAGCGTCGTCCGCACGCCGATCCTCGCCAGCCGGGTCTGCTCGCGCTCGCTGGTCTCGGCCATACCCCGGAAGTGCCGCAGCAGGAACGGGCCGACGTCGTGCACCCGGACCTCGCCGGCCGCCTGCTGGTCGATCAGCAGGCGGCTGATCAACTGCGCGGCCCGCACATGCTGGACGAACCGGTGCCAGCTGACGTACCGGTGCCGGGCCATCGTCAGCGCGCTCCACGCCCTGGGCGCCGCCATCGCGGCCAGCAGCGGCAGCAGCGTCCAGTGCAGCACGGTCAGCACCCCGGCCGCCGCGACCAGCGAGATCACCGCGGTGACCACCGCCGCGCAGTACACCACCATCCGGCGGGCCGAATCCGCCCCGTACTGGGCGGAGTCCATCAGCTTGTGAAAGGCGTCGTCCTCCACCGCCTCCAGCTCCACCCGGGCCACCAGCGCCAGATACCGCTCGGTCGCCACCCGCTGGGTCTTCGGCTCCAGGACGCCGGTGGCCGCCGCCGACGCCGAGGCCAGCACCGCGGCGACCACCGCGAGCACCCCGACCAGCACCATCGACGGCAGCGCCGAGCCCAGCCGCTCCCCGATCGCCCCCGGCGCCAGCAGCTCGCCCAGCAGCGCGTTGACCGTCACCAGCGAGGCCGCCTGCGCCAGTCCGCGCCCGACCTCGCTGACGCCCACGGCGTACAGCGCGCGCCGGTCCGCCTGGTGGGCGAGCCGGATCGCCACCCCCACCTGCCGGGGCAGGGACACCGCCATCGCCCGCAGGCTCAGCCCCAGCCACGCGTCCTGATGCTTGCTCCAGCCCATGTCGTACGCGAGCCGGCCGCCGAACAGCAGCTCCTCGGACGCCGACGGAGCCGCTCCGGCGCGGTCGCCGGCCTCGGGGGTGGGCGAAGGATGCACGGTGTCCTCCGATGCGCAGTCGTTCTGGGACACCCGTCGGATGTCACCTGGCTCAACGAAGCACGTACGCATTTCGAACACATGTCTTTCGGACACGCCACGAACGCCGGAGCGAAGCCCCTGCCCGTCCATGCGGACTACACCCACCCGCCCCGCGCAAGGGCGCCGCCCCGTCGACCGGTTGGCCGAAACGCCGACGCCCCCGCATCCGGCCCGGAGTCTGGGCGCGGGGAGACCCAAGCCGCCGTACGGCGCGGCGCTAATCCGCGCTAAGCCTCCGGATGATCAAAGCGTTGTGAGGCTGGGGCGGACAGTCGAGGCGCCGCGCGGAGCGGCGCCCTCCTCGGTAGGCACGTATGTACGTATGTACGTATGCACGTATGCACGGAATCGGAGAGTGCGGAATGTTCACGCTGGTCGCGCTGGTGGTCATCGGGGTGGCGGGGATGGCGGTGCTGCGTCCCCAGCGCACGGAAGTCCCCTTCTACGCCCTGGGGGCGGCGTTCGTCGTCGCCGCCCTCTTCCGGTTCAACGTCGACATGCTGCTCGACCTCGGCGTGCTGTGAGGAGCCTGCTGATGACCACCACGACCACCACCACCGCTCCGGCCGCGACACTCGGGCGGCGCCCGCTGGGCAACTACGTCATGCTGCTGATCCCGCTGGCTTACTGCGGCATCCTCGCCGCCTCCCTCGCCGTCCAGTTCTCCGGAGAACTGCCGTGCGAGCTGTGCCTGATGCAGCGCTGGTGCATGCTCCTCGTCAGCGTCGGCCCGGTCTACGTCGTGCAGCGGATCCGGCTCGGCCGGCTGACGCCGCACGACGTCTCACGCGGTCTCGGAGTGACCGTCGTCGCCTCGATGCTGGGCGGGCTGATCTCCCTGCACCAGCTCACGCTGACCAACCTCCCGGGCCACCACGGCTTCGGCCCGGTCATCCTCGGACTGCACACCTACACCTGGGCGCTGGTCTGCTTCACGCTCACGGTCCTCTACGCCGCCGTGCACCTGATGTGGCCCGCCCGACTGGCCCCGCAGAACACCCGCGCCGCCGGCGCCCCCGAACGCCTCGTCGTCGGCCTGTACGTCTGCACCACCCTCCTGGTCTGCGGCCTGGCCGTCCTGCAGGGCGGATTCCACCTGGACTTCCACACCTTCCGCTACGAGTTGCCCCACGACCTCGGGCTCCTCTGAGCCGTTCCCTCCCGCAGGCTGAGGTCGCGCCCGCGGCGGCCTGATCACGACGAGCGCGGGGCCGTGCCGGGGCCGGCGGGTTCGGGGACCAGGACGAGCCGGTCGGCTTCCGGGTGGTACGCGATCGGGTCGCCGGGCTCCTGGAAGTGCACGGCCATCCGCGCGCCGGCCCGGTGGGCGTCCAGCCCGGCCCGGCAGTAGGCGACCATCGGCTCCGGCAGCTCGTCGAGAGCGAACCAGCCCATGGCGTCGCACACCTCCGGTTCCCTGACCTCCGGAGTGCCGTCCCAGTGGCGGACCTCGAAGAACAGCCCCACTCGCGCGGCCCCGGCGGGGGAGCGGTGGTGCACGGTGACGGCAGCGCGGACGTCGGCCGGGTCGACGACGATGCCGGCCTCCTCCCGGCTCTCCCGCACCAGTGCCGCGACCATGTCCTCCCACGGGCCGTCCAGGTGTCCGCTGACGAGGTGCCAGCACCCGGCCGCATAGACGTCGCCCGCCCGCCGGGACAGCAGCACCTCGGGCCCCGCCGGGCCGTCGCGGAGCGCCATCAGATGGACGTCGAGCGGCTCGGTGTGCCGTGGGGAGCCGGTCACGCGACACCTCCGGGACGGTGCGCGAGCAGCACCGTGAGCACTGTGTCCTCCTGCGGAACGCCGCCGTCCGCCGAAGGCCCCCGCCTCGGACCCCGCCCTGACGTCTCCGCGTCGACCGGTTCGGTTGTGGTCAACATGTCCCCCCTCGCGGACGCCGTCGTGGTGTCGCTGTGCTCAACGACGCCACCGCGTTGTCGAACATGTGCTCTTTCAGACGGGTTGCGCGAGCCGGAACTGAGCGGTCGTCCGAAGGTGTGGGGTGCACCGACCCTTGCTGCACAAGGGCGCACGGCCCGGGGTGGAGTGGCCGAAACGCCGATGGTCGGCCGCTGCGGCTGTACGAGGGGGGCGGATGCTCGGAGACGGCGGATCCGCCGCCGGCCGCTCACCCCGGCCGTACGGTTGTCGGTGCTGCGTGAGAAAGTCGGACAGGTGAGCGAGACACCACCGAACCTGCTGCAGTACCGGTCCGACGGTCCCGACGACGCGCCCGTGCTCGTGCTGGGCCCCTCACTCGGCACCACCTGGCATATGTGGGATCGGCAGATCCCCGAGCTCACCCGGCAGTGGCGGGTGCTGCGCTTCGACCTGCCCGGGCACGGCGGAGCCCCCGCCGCCTCGGCCGCTTCCGTCGGGGACCTGGCCGGCCGGCTGCTGGCCACCCTGGACGAGGCGGGCGTGCAGCGCTTCGGGTACGCCGGGTGCTCGATCGGCGGCGCGATCGGCACGGACCTCGCCCTGCGCGCCCCGCACCGGCTGGCCGCGCTCGCCCTGGTCGCCGCCTCGCCCCGGTTCGGCACCGCGGACGAGTTCCGCCAGCGCGGGGCCATCGTGCGGGCCAACGGGCTGGAGCCGATGGCCCGCAGCGCGCCCGAGCGCTGGTTCACCCCCGGGTTCGCCGCCGCGCAGCCCGCCATCGTGGAGTGGGCCGTGCAGATGGTCCGCACCACCGACCCGGGCTGCTACGCCGCCGCCTGCGAGGCGCTCGCCGCCTTCGACGTACGGACCGAGCTGGGCCGGGTCGGCGTCCCGACGCTGGTGCTGGTCGGCTCCGAGGACCGGATCACCGGCCCGGCCGAGGCGCGCACCCTGGTGGCCGGCATCCCCGACGCCCGGCTCGCGGTGGTCCCCGGCGCTTCCCATCTCGCGCCGGTCGAGCAGCCGGCCGCGGTGACCGACCTCATGGTCCGGCACTTCTCGTCCGCCTGGCAGCCGGCCGCCGACTCCGCCATCGGCCTGACCGCTCCCGGCCTGGCCACGCCCGGCCTGACCGCTCCCGGCCTGGCCACGCCCGGCCTGACCGCTCTCGGCCTGGCCACGCCCGGCCCGTACCCGCCCGCGCCCGGCGGCTACGGCTTCCCTCCGGCCTCGGCGTACGGGCAGGCCCCCGTCCCGCCGCCGGCTCCGGGGCCGTACGGTCCGCCCGCGGCGGCGCACCCCGCCG
>NZ_PVLV01000529.1 GCF_002982015.1 Streptomyces solincola | reverse complement strand
GATGTGTATAAGAGACAGAGCCGGCGCAGGGTGCGGGTGGCTCGGCCCTGCTCACGGCGCCCGTCGCCCCGGTCGCCCTGCGCGCCCGCGCCACCCGCACCCTGCGCCGGCTCGCCGCCCCCTGGACCTCCACCACCCTGCTCAGCAACATCGGCCGCATCCCCTACCCCCTGGACTTCGGCGACGCCGGCCGCGCCGAGCGGGTCTGGTTCTCCGCACCCGCCCGGATGCCCCGCGGCCTCACCTTCACCACCGCCTCCACCGGCGGCCGCCTCCACCTCGCCCTGCGCTGGTCCAGAGCCCTGCTCGGCGACGACGACGCCGCCGTCCTGCGCGAGCTGTTCACCGGCCACCTCGCCGCCACCGGCGCCCCGCCCCACCGGACGACGCCATGACCGAGCCCACCAGGAGGGACGCCGTGAGCGCACCCACCGACACCCGCCCCTCCCGCGGGCTGCGCGACTTCTACGAGAACCCCGCCGTGCCCGTCGCCTCGGGCGACGCCCGCACCCGCCGGCAGGCCGCGCTGCTGGCCGCCGCACTCGGCCCGCCCGCCGCCCACGGCCCCGCCGGCGCGCTCGTCCTGGACGTCGGCTGCGGCGACGGCACCGCCGCGGCCACCGCCGCCCCCCTGCTCGCCGGCCACCGCCTCGTCGGCCTCGACTGGTCGCACGACGCCCTGCGCCGCGCCCGCGCCCACATCCCCCACCTGCTCCGCGCCGAACTCGACGGCAACGCCCTGCCACTCGCCGACGGCTGCGCCGACGCCGTGCTGTTCAGCGAGGTCATCGAACACCTCCCCGACCCCGACACCGCCCTGGACGAACTGCGCCGCGTGCTGCGCCCCGGCGGCCACCTCATGCTCTCCACCCCCAACCTGGCCGCCTGGTACAACCGCGCCCTGCTGCTGGCCGGCGTGCAGCCGGTGTTCTCCGAGGTGAGCCTGCGCGCCGTGCACGGCCGCCCCGGCCGCGAGGTCGTCGGCCACCTGCGGCTGTACACCGCCCGCGCCCTGCGCTCCTTCCTGCGCGCCGCCGGCTTCACCGACGTCACCGTCACCGGCGCCCCCTTCCACGGCGTACCCCGCCTGCTGCGCCCGCTGGACCGGGCCGCCTGCGCCGTCCCCTCCGCCGCCTCCATCCTGCTGGCGCACGCCCGGCGGCGCTGACCGTGACCGGGGCTGTCGACTGGGGCTGGTGGGGCTGGGGCGTCGCGGCCGCGCTGCTCGCCAACGCGCTCTACAGCGCCGGCTTCGTCCTACAGAAGCGCGCCCTCGGCCGGCTGCCCGCCCTGTCCGCCGGCCGGCCGCTGCGCACCGTGCTCACCCTCTCCGCCAGCCCCGCCTGGCTCGCCGGCTCGCTGGCCCTCGCCGCCGGCTTCGCCGCCCAACTGCTCGTCTACCGCTCCCTGCCGATCGCCGCCGCCCAGGGCATCTTCGTCTCCGGCCTGGTGCTGCTGACCCTGCTGTCCTCCGCCGTCCTCGGCGAGCGGCCGTCCGGCCGGGAGCGCCACGCCCTGCCCGCGGTGCTCCTCGCCCTGCTGATGGTCATCGCCTCCCTGCCCGACGGCGGCGCCGGCGTCGGCCGCTCCGCGCCCTGGCGCACCGTGCTGCTGGTCAGCCTGCCCACCCTCGCCGCCGCCGGATGGCTGTACGCCGCCGTGGACCGCCGCGCCCGCCGCCCGCACCGCATGCCCACCAGCGGCATCGGCTACGGCGTGGCCGTCGGGCTGCTGTACGGCGTCAGCTCCCTGGCGGTCAAGGGCCTCTCCGCCGCCCCCTACGCCGACGGCCCGGCGGCCGCGGCCCGGGCGCTGGCCGGCTCCCCGTACCCGTACCTCCTGCTGTGCACGGCGGCCGCCGGACTGGTGATGTCCCAGACCGCGCTGCAACGCTGCCGGGCCACCCTCATCGTGCCCGTCTGCACCACGGTCGCCTGCGTCTTCACCGCCGTCCTCGGCTCCCTCGCCTTCGGCGAGTCCCTGCCGGACGCACCCGTGCCCCTCGCCCTGCGCCTGGCCGGGACCGCGCTCGCCATCAGCGTCCTGCTCGCCCTGCCCCGGCACG
>NZ_PVLV01000528.1 GCF_002982015.1 Streptomyces solincola | reverse complement strand
GGAGAGAGGAACCACCGCCCCGCGGCGGACCAGGCCCGAGGGCAGCTGGAGACGTAGGAGCGCTGGCCCCCCGAGTTGGCGCGGAGGGGACCGGGCCCCGCGACGGTTCCTCCATCGCCGGGCGGCTCCGCCCCGACCGCCCGGCGATGGAGGAACGGCGGGGGTGCCGTTACCATCGGCGCTCATGGGGGGCCCCGGGCTCATACGCATCCTGCGTCCCACGGCGCGGCTCAGCGCGGTGGCGGCGCTGCTCGCCGCGCTGTTCGTGTGCCTCAACCCGCACGGCGCGGCGACCGCCCGGGCCGAAGAGGGCGAGCAGCGGCGGGTGACGCTCGCCGTTCCGGCCACCGAGTACTCCTGCCCCCACGACCGCGGGGACTGCGGGCTCTTCCCCTACCTCACCCCCGCGGTGCTCACCGCGCCGCCGCTCGATCCGCCGCAGCAGCCCGACGCGTTGGCCGGGCCGGCGCCGACCCCGGCGGGCGCCGCCCCCGTCTCGTACCAGGCCCGGCCGCGCGCCCCGGACCTGCACGTCCTCCAGGTCTCGCGGACCTGAGGGCAGCCCTTCCGCAGCAGCCGCGCATCCCCCTGACGACGGGTGCGCCCCTCCCCCACGAGACGAACGACTCGAAGCCACGAAGGGCAGACGATTCACCATGGCCGCCAACCGCTCCTCCGCCGCCGCAGACCGCAGGACCCGGATAGAGGAGATGCGCCGTGCCGAGCAGGCACGTGAGCGCCGCAACCGCGTCATCACCATCACGTTGAGCACCGTCGTCGTCGCCGGCCTGGTCGGCTTCGGCGGGTACCTGCTCAAGCAGGAGAACGACAAGCAGGAACGGGCCGAGGCCGCCGCGAAGGCGCCGATCGAGGACGAGAAGTCCTGGGACGCCAAGAAGCTCGGCCGCAACCACGTGACCAAGCAGGTCAGCTACCCGATGAAGCCCCCGGTCGGCGGCGACCACCACCAGGCGTGGCTGAACTGCGACCGCAACGTCTACAAGGAGCCGGTGCCGGAGATGCACGCCGTGCACTCCCTGGAGCACGGCGCGGTGTGGATCACGTACAGCGGCAAGGCCGCCGCCGGCGACGTGAAGAAGCTGGAGGAGAAGGTCGGGAAGACCTCGTACTCCTTCATCAGCCCGGTCGAGGACCAAACCGGCACGATCATGCTGAGCGCCTGGGGCAAGCAGGTCACCGTGGACGGCGCCGACGACCCGCGGATCGACGCGTTCCTCGGCAAGTACGTGCAGGGCCCGCAGACCCCCGAGCCGGGCGCGGCCTGCACCGGCGGCGTGGACGCCAAGGGCGTGCCGGGCGCCGCGGGCGGCATGCAGTGAGTGCCCGGAGGGCCTGGCTCAGGAGCCGTACGAACTGGGCGGCCGTGACGGCGGTGGTGCTGGCGCTGCTGTTCGCCGGGGCGGCGGCGGTCGCCTCCTCGGGCGGCGGGGCCCCGGAGGGGGCGCGCACCCCGGCGGCGGACTCGGCGGACGCCGGGTTCGCCCGGGACATGTCGGTCCACCACCAGCAGGCGGTGGAGATGTCGTTCATCGTCCGGGACCGCACGAAGGACGCGGACGTGCGCCGGCTGGCGTACGACATCGCCAACACCCAGGCCAACCAGCGCGGCATGATGCTGGGCTGGCTGGAGCGCTGGGGCCTGCCCAAGGTCGCGCCGGACCAGCAGCCGATGGCCTGGATGGGGATGCCCGGCCAGGGTGACGGACACGGGGGCGACGGGCACGGGGCGAAGGCGCCGCTGATGCCGGGGATGGCGACCGAGGAGCAGCTCGCCGAGTTGGGGAGCGCGAGCGGGCGGGACGCCGAGGTGCTCTACCTGCGGCTGATGACCGCCCACCACCAGGGCGGGGTGCACATGGCCGAGGGCTGCGTCGAGCGGTGCGGCGACGAGGTCCAGCGGAAGCTGGCCCAGGGCATGGTGGACGCCCAGGAGTCGGAGATCGCGCTGATGGCGGACCTGCTGCGGCAGCGGGGCGCGAAGGACTGACGACGGCCGGGCCCCGGTCCTCCGCGGCGCGCTCCGGACGACCGGGGCGCGCCGCGGTCGCGTACGGGGGCGGGGGGGCAGCCGCCTGCGGGCGCGTAC
>NZ_PVLV01000527.1 GCF_002982015.1 Streptomyces solincola | reverse complement strand
CCGCCCCCGGGCGCGCGGCCCCCGGGCTACGGCTCCCGGCCACCCCGCCCGCCACACCCGCCCCGGGGCTACGGCTAGCCGCCCTCCGGCTACGGCCCCCCGCAGTCGGGGCGCCCGCCCGCCGGCGCGCAGCCGCGGCCGCCCGAGGCGGGGGCCCCCGCCTCCTCGGGGGGCGGCGGGGAGGCGGACGCCACCCAGTTCCTGCCGCCGGTCGGGCAGGAGGGCGGGCCGGGCGCGCTGCCGCCCGAGCACGCCGCCGAGTCGACCGCCTTCCTCGGCGCGGTCCCGCCCGGCGAGCCGGCGGGCGCGTCGGACGCCACCCAGTACCTCCCGCCCGTACCCGGCGGGCAGCAGGCCGCGGCGTACGGGACGCCGGGCCGGGGCGCGGGCGGCGGCGCGGAGGGCGACCGCCGCACCCCGGCCGAGTTCGACAACCTGTTCCGCTCCGAGGCCGCGCCGCCGGCCGGCTCGGAGGCCGGGGCCACCGCGCAGATACCGCGCTACCAGCAGGAGGCGGCCGGGGGCGGGCACCGACCCGGCGGCCCGGCGTCGTACGACAGGGGCCAGGACGGCCCCGGCCCGCGCCGCTCGTCCAAGCTGCCGCTGATCGCCGCCGTGGTGGTCGGCTGCGCGGTGCTCGGTCTGGGCGCGGGCGCGCTGCTCAGCGGCGGCGACCAGCCCGACGACGCCAAGCCCGGCACCGGCACGGTCGCCGCCGGCTCGCCCACGCCGAGCGGGCCCGGCTCGTCGGCGGCGGAGGACCCGGCCAAGGCCCAGGCGGTGGCGCTGGACGAGCTGCTCTCGGAGAGCAACGACAGCCGGGCGGCGGTGATCCGCTCGGTGGAGAACATCAAGAAGTGCGACGACCTGACCCAGGCCGCCTCCGACCTGCGGGACGCGGCCGGGCAGCGCCGCGGCCTGGTGACCAAGCTGGGGCAGCTCCAGGTGGACAAGCTGTCCGGTCACGCCGAGCTGACCTCGGCGCTCACCGAGGCGTGGGAGGCGTCCGCGCGGGCCGACGACCACTACGCGACCTGGGCCGACCAGGCCAAGGGCCGCAAGGGCTGCAAGAACGGCCAGGCCCGGTCCACCTCGGCGACCGTGCAGGCCAACCAGGCCAGCAGCGACGCCACCATCGCCAAGCGCAAGGCCGCACCCGCCTGGAACCGCATCGCGGAGAAGTACGGCCTCACCCCGCACCAGCCCGAGCAGCTCTAGCCGCCCGCGCGACTTCAGCGGCCCGAGCGGCTCCAGCCGCCCGGCCCGGAGCCGCTGCCGCGGCCGCTCGGAGGCCGCCCCGGCGCATCCGGCGCGGCTCAGAGGTCGGCTCGGCGCATGGTGCGGGCGACGTCGACGAAGCCCTCGCGCTGGGCCACCAGCCGGCCGCCGCGGACCACCTGGAACGTCACGTGGTGGTTGACCATCCGGGGGAAGCCGGGCTCGCCCAGCATGTCCTGGTAGCGCCAGCGCAGCGTCGGGGTGAGCCCGCCGGTGTCCACCCGCACCCCGCGGGCGAACGCCCCGAGCAGCGCTTCCGCGGTGACCTCGCCGTCGCCGACCGCGGCCACCGCCTGGGCCAGCACGGTGTAGGCGATCCAGGTGGTCTGCACCCCGGTGTCGGCCGGGTCGATGCGGTCGTCGCCGAAGGCGTGCTCCTGCACCACCCGCTTCATCTGCGCCCAGCGGGCGTCCCCGGCCTCCGGGTACCAGCCGGTGACGTAGGCGCCCTCGAAGGGGCTGCCCGCGCCGCCGGTGCGGTCGATCAGCGGCTGGTCGACGCTGCCGAGCACGGAGGCCACCCGGACCTTCCGGCCGTCCTGCGGCAGCCGCCGGAAGGAGTCGAAGAAGTGGGCGGTGCGCTCGCCGAGCGCGGCCGTCACACAGCCGCCGCTGCTGCCGGCCCGGGCCCGGGCGGCCAGCGCGGCCTCCTGGTACTCGCCGGCGTCCACCGCGGCCGGGATGTCCGCGGCGGTGCGGTGGTCGCCCTCGGCGAGGCCGGAGTTGAGCAGGGCCGACAGCACGCTGTCGGACACCGAGTCGGGGCGCACCAGCGACACCCGCTCGCAGACGTCCGCCAACTGGATGCCGTTGCCGGCCAGCAGGGCCGACTGCCCGCCGTTCACCGGGTACGAGACGGGGCTGGAGAACTCGTCGTCGCTGACGCCGTAGCCGCCGATGTACGGGATGCCCGCGGCCTCCAGCGGCGGCAGCGCGGCCCGGCCGTTGCGGGTGTAGGAGCCGACGACGGCCACCGCGCCCTCCTCCACCGCGCGCCGGGCGCAGCCCGCGGCCTTGGCCGGGTCGTTGCCCTCGTTGCAGGTGAGCACCCGCAGCGGGCGTCCGCCGAGGCCGCCGCGTGCGTTGACCCAGCGCGCGTACGCCTGGGCCATGGCGGGCATGCCGGGCATGTTGGTGGCGCCGGTGTCGGCGGGCGCCCAGGTCATCACGGTCACGGTGCCGTCGTCGGCCGCGGAGCCGGGGACCATCCCGCAGCCCGCGAGCAGCGCCGCTGAGGCGAGGGCCGCGCCGCCGCGCAGCCACCGGGAGCGACGGCGGCCACGAGTCGGGGTGGGAAAGCGGAGGGGGGAGGTTCGCTTGCCGGAGCCGGTCATGGACACGCACACTTCCGCCCCATCCGTAACGCGGGAGTGTGACGGGTGCAACGGCGGATGACGCCGAGGTGAACGCCCCGGGCCGACCGCCCGTTCCGCCAGGGAACGTACGATCGAAATGTGTCAGCTTCCGTGAACCCTTCCCGTGGCGGCCGCCGCTCCTCCACCATGGGCGGCATGCCGCTCTCCGACCTGCCGTGGTGGCGCTGGCGCGCGAACGTGCGCTCGGCGCTGCACATGCTCTCCGACCCCGTCTTCCACCAGGACTGCTGGCTGGCGGGCGCGGCGGGATACGGGGACGTCACCGACGCCGTGTACCGGCTGGTCGAGGACACCTGGCTGGACAACTGGTCGGGCGAGAAGTACGTCGGGACGATCTTCCGGGACTCCGGGGAGGCCGCCCTGGTGGACGTGGCCGTGCTGCGGGTGCTGCGGATCATGCACCAGGTCGGCGCGGACGCCCCGGTCTCCGCCTACCTGGGGCACCCGGGCTGGCCGGAGGCGGTCCGCGCGGCCCGCGAGGCCCATCTGCGGATGGCGGCCGCCGACGGCGACGACCCGGACCGCCCGCCCGCCACCCTGGACGCCCTGCGCGCCCTGACCCGGGCCGCCTAGCCGCGCGTCCCGCGCGCCGGACCGCGCTCGGGCCGGGCGGCCCCGGTGTGGCATCCTGCCGGGATGACCGATCAGTACGTCCTCACGCTCTCCTGCCCGGACAAGCAGGGCATCGTGCACGCCGTGTCCAGCTACCTCTTCATCACCGGCTGCAACATCGAGGACAGTCAGCAGTTCGGAGACCGGGACACCGGCCTGTTCTTCATGCGGGTCCACTTCTCGGCCGAGCAGCCGGTCACCGTGGACAAGCTGCGGGCGAGCTTCGCCGCGGTCGGCGACTCCTTCGCCATGGACTGGCAGATCCACCGCGCCGACGAGCGCATGCGGGTCGTGCTGATGGTCTCCAAGTTCGGTCACTGCCTCAACGACCTGCTGTTCCGCCAGCGGATCGGGGCGCTGCCGGTCGACGTCGTCGCCGTGGTGTCCAACCACACCGACTTCGCCGAGCTGGCCGCCTCCTACGGCATCCCCTTCCACCACATCCCGGTCACCCGGGAGACCAAGGCCGACGCCGAGGCGAGGCTGCTGGAGCTGGTGCGCGAGCAGGACGTGGAGCTGGTCGTGCTCGCCCGCTACATGCAGGTGATCTCCGACGACCTGTGCAAGCAGCTCAGCGGCCGGATCATCAACATCCACCACTCCTTCCTGCCGAGCTTCAAGGGCGCCAAGCCCTACCACCAGGCGCACGCCCGCGGGGTGAAGCTGATCGGCGCGACCGCGCACTACGTCACCGCCGACCTCGACGAGGGCCCGATCATCGAGCAGGAGGTCGAGCGGGTCGGCCACGAGGTCACCCCCGACCAGCTCGTGGGCATCGGCCGGGACGTGGAGTGCCAGGCGCTGGCGCGCGCGGTCAAGTGGCACGCCGAGCACCGCATCCTGCTCAACGGTCGCCGCACGGTCGTCTTCGCCTAGCCGCCCGGCGTCTACGCCCGGCCGTCCGGCGTCTACGCCCAGCCGTCCGGCCCGCTCACAGCCGGCTGAGCGAGGCCGCCGCCAGGAGCACGTCGCGGATGGCGCCCCGGTCGCCGTCCTGGCCCGCGGCGGCCTCCTCCGGCTCGACGTGGCCGGCGACCAGGCGGCAGAACTCCACCCCGTCCAGCGCCACCTGCGCGATCTTGCGGTCCGGGCTGCCGACCGCGCCGGGCGAGTCCAGGGCGATGTACCAGTTCCCGCCGCCCCTGCCCTCGATCTCCAGATGCAGGGTGCGGCCCGGCGCGCCCGCCGCGGCCAGCTCACCGGGCGCCGCGAGCCCGGCTCTGCGCCGCTCGGCCAGCGCGGCCGGCAGCATCCGGGCGGCCAGGTCGATCATGCCGTGCAGGTGCGGGCCGCCGGGCGGCTCGTACGGGAAGTCGACGGCGTGCGCGATGTCCTCGGCGTGCACCCAGCACTCGAACGCCCGGTCCAGCAGGGCGTCCCGCAGCGGCAGCGTGAACGCCCCGTAGGAGACGGGGAGTTCGGAGGCGCCCGGCCCGGCGAAGGAGACCGTGCGCACCAGGGTGTGCACCTGGTCCCGCCACGGCTCGCGCACCGCCGGGGTGGGCGGCGGCCCGTCGGCCGCCCAGACCGCCTCGGTCCGCTCCAGCGGCGTCGCCCCCGGCGTACCGCCGCCGTGCCCGCTCCCGCGGTCCAGACCCAGCGCGCTGGCCACCAGCCCGTCCACCGCGGCCAGATGTCCGATCACGCCGGCGACCGTGGTGTCCCGGCCGGCCGGCTTCAGCCCGTCGAACCAGCGCAGCCGCACCGGCGCGTGCCACTCGCCCTCCCCGAGGTCGCGCAGCAGCGCGTCCAGCCGGGCGGTCTCCGCGTCGTACGGGCCGGCCCAGTCGGGCACGGGTATCGCGGCCGGGCGGCGGCCCAGGCAGTTCTCCAGCACCCGCGAACGCAGCAGCGGGTCCAGGTCCAGCGCCCGCTCGTGGTGCAGCAGACCGACCGCGTCGCGCAGCCGCAGCGCCTCCTCGGCGCACGGCGCGCACCCGGTGAGATGGTCCTCGACCGCCAGTGTCTCCTCGGCCGAGCAGGCCGCCAGCGCCCACGCGCCGAGCAGCGACTGGAGCACGCTGTGGCTCAGCACCAGCGGCTCCGCCGCGGCCTGTGCCACCGGAATCTCCTCCGGCGGCGGCGGCACCCCGTGGTCGTCCGCCGCCCAGCGCGGCCCCGGGATGCGCGGCGCCCCGCCGGTCTCGGGCGCGTCGTCGCCGAAGGGGCCGGTCACAGCGCCCGCCCGTCCAGCGGAGCGGTCTGGGCGGAGGCCAGCAGCTGGAGCCCCAGCCGCAGCCGGCGGCGCGCCTCGTCCTCGGTGACGCCCAGCTCGGCCGCGGTCTGCCGGTAGTCCCGGCGCTGGAAGTACGCCGACTCCAGCGCGGCCCGCAGCGGCACCGGCATGGACCGCACGATGAAGTCCGCCCGGGCCGCCACCGACGCCCGGTGCACCCGCTGCTCCAGCGCCTCGGCGTCCTCGGCGGACCCGCCGCCGCGCTCCCGTTGCGCCCGGGTCTCGGCCTGCCGGAGCCGGTGCACGGCCTGCCGCCGGGTCAGCTTGGCCATCCAGGAGCGCATCGAGCCGTCCCGGCGGGGCTCGTAGGCGTCCGGGTTCTCCCAGACGTAGCCGAACACCTCGCGCGTCACCCGGTCCGCGGCCTCCTCGTCGTCCAGTACGCGGTGGGCGGTGCTGTGCACCAGGGAGGCGAAGCGGTCGTACAGCTCGCCCAACGCGGCCTCCTCGCCGCGGGAGAGCCGCTGCTGCATCCTGCGGTCCCAGCGCGGGGGTGCGTCCTTCGCCATCGGGCTGCCCTCCCGTCCCTCTCCCTGCTTCCTGCTCGCTGCTCCCTGCTCCTTGTCGAATGTAGTGCGCACCACCGGCGATGCGCCTTTCTTTGCCGCAAGTGCGCCCCCCGCCTGCCCCCGGAGTGGTAGGAGGAAACGTCACTGCGGCACCATCGTGTTTCATGGAGGGGCGATCGGGCAGCAGCCGCCGATAAGGAACTGGCGCTTCCGCTTCTTTGGGCGGCCCGGTTTCGAGGTGTCCCAGTGGATCGGCGAAGGGTGAGGGGCGTGACGCTCACGGTGGACGAGGCCGAGCACGGTTCCTGGACGGTGCTCAGTATCCAGGGGGAGCTCGACCTGGTCTCCTCGCCGGTGGTGCGCAAGCGCGTGCACCAGGCGGTCGCGGACGGCCGGCGCGACGTGGTGCTGGACCTGTCCGAGGTGCTGTTCTGCGATTCCAGCGGAGTGGGCGTGCTGATCGCCTCCCGCCGGCTGCTGCACTCCTGCCGCGGCCGGCTGCGGCTGATACTGCCGGCCCGGGGCGCGGTGGAGGGCTCGCACGTCAACCGCGTCATGAGCGCGCTGGGCGTGCGCCGGCTGTTCGCCGTCTTCCCGGACGTGGCCGCCGCCACCGGCGAGGACACCGACGAACAGCTCTCCGCCTGACGGGAGTCGAGGCCCCCGGGGCTCCCCGCGGCGGCCCCCGCGGCTTCCCGGGTGAGGCCGCGCGGGGCGCGGGTACCCTCCGGGGCATGGACGCAGAGCAGCACTACCAGCGCCGGATCGGCTCCCGGTTCGACGCCTTCGACCAGGACGGGAACGGCTACATCTCGCGGGAGGACTTCTCCACCGCCGCCGGCGCGGTGCTGGAGGAGTTCGGCAAGCGGTTCCGCTCCGACGCCGGGCAGGCCCTGGCGGGCGGCGCGGAGGCCTTCTGGCAGGGCGTGGCGGGCATCGCCGACGTCGACGGCGACCAGCGGGTCACCCGGCAGGAGTTCGTGCACGGGGCGGTCAAGCGGCTGCGGGACAACCCCGAGCGGTTCGCCGAGATCGCCCGTCCCTTCGTCCGCGGGGTGCTGCTCGTGGCGGACGGCGACGGCGACGGCCGGGCCACCACCGCCGAACTGCGGCGCGTCCTCGGGGTGCTGGGGGTGGACGCCGAGGCCGCGGCGCGCGCGGCCGAGAGCCTGGACGCCGACGGCGAGGGGCTGGTCGACGAGGAGCAGGCCGTCACCGCGTTCGCCCGCTACTTCGTGACCGAGGAGCCCGCCGCCGAGTAGACCGGGTGCGCCGGCCGGGCCGGGCCGCGGGGCGGCGCTCACGGAGCGTGCCGGTGAGCAGGGGGCGCACGACGGGGAGCACAAGGGGCTCGTACCAGCGCACTGTCACCCGGCGGAGCCGGTGCTTCCACTCCGGTAGGGTGCGGGAGATGCGGACGGTTCACCGGCGACGGCGCGTACCCCGCCGTTCGACTGCCCGGCGCGGGCGTCGCACAGTATGCAGTATGCGTACTCCTTCGCGCTGGAATATGCCCGTAGCGCTTGTTGCGGTGACTGTACGTCAACCATGCTGTGCGGCACGGAGTATCACGTTCGGTGACGACTGTTGAGGCTGTGGTCGCTGTGAGACATGAGGCGAAGTGTCCGCCGATTCGGGTGGTGTGAGCGGTGCAGGTGCTTCAGGTGCAGTTGGAGATCGGTGCCGACCCGGCCGAGGTGGGGCGCGCTCGTAGATGGGCGCGGTCCCGGCTGGCCGGTTCGGGCATAGGGGACGACGAGACGCTGGCGGACACGCTGGTGCTGATCGTCTCGGAGCTCGTCACCAACGCCGTGGTGCACACCGGCTGTCCGGCCGTGCTGCGGATGCTGGCGGGCGCGGGGCCGGTCGCCGGCAAGACGGGGACGGTACGGGTGGAGGTGGCCGACGCCAGCGCCCGCCCGCCGCGTCCCCGCCAGGCCGGCGGCGAGGAGACCGGCGGCCGGGGACTGGAGCTGGTGGACGGCCTGGCCGACCGCTGGGGCTGGCAGCACGAGGGCGGCGGCAAGAGCATCTGGTGCGAGGTGGACCAGGAGGCCCCGGCCCCCGCGGAGCCGCCCGCTCCGGTCGCCTTCCTCGCCCCCGGCGCGCGGGTCGCCTCCGGCCGGTCCTGGTAGCCGCGGAAGCTCCGTCCCGGTCCGTTGTCAGTGGGGGCTGCCAGACTCCCCGGCATGACGGACACCGACGCGAACGACGAGCGGGCGAAGGCCGAGCTGCTGCGCTATCTGCAACAGGCGCGGGACGCCCTGCTGTGGAAGCTGGAGGGGCTGGGGGAGTACGACGTCCGCCGGCCCCTCACCCCCACCGGCACCAACCTGCTGGGCCTGGTCAAGCACGCCTCGGGAGTCGAGCTGGGCTACTTCGGCGACACCTTCTCCCGGCCGTACTTCGCCGACCGGGAGCCGCCGCCCTGGTGGTACACCAAGGCCGCCGAGCCCAACGACGACATGTGGGCCACGCCCGCCGAGTCCCGGGCGGACGTCACCGGCCTGTACCGCGCGGCCTGGGAGCACACGGGCGCCACCGTCGCGGCCCTGCCGCTGGACGCGACCGGCCGGGTGCCGTGGTGGCCGGCCGAGCGGGCCGAGGTCACGCTCCACCACGTCCTGGTGCGGGTCATCGCCGACACCCAGCGGCACGCGGGCCACGCCGACATCGTCCGCGAACTCCTCGACGGCAGCGTGGGCGAGTCCCCGTCGGGCAGCACCGTGCCGCCCGACGACGAGGCCACCTGGGCCGCGCACCGCGCCCGCCTCGAACGAGCCGCCCGGGAGGCCGGGGCCTAGGAGACCCGGTCGCGGAAGGCGCGGCGGTAGGCGGTGGGCGGCACGCCGAGCACGGCCAGCAGATGCGCCCGCATCGACTGGGCGGTGCCGAAACCGGCGTCCCGCGCCACCTGGTCCACCGGCAGCGCGGTCGACTCCAGCAGGTGGCGGGCGCGTTCCACCCGCTGCCGGGTCAGCCACTGGCCCGGGCTGACGCCGACCTCCTCGCGGAACCGGCGGGTGAACGTGCGCACGCTCATGGCCTCCTGGGCGGCCAGGTCGCGCAACCGCAGCGGCTCGTGCAGCCGGTCCAGCGCCCAGGCACGGGCCGACGCGGTGGTCGCCAGCCTCTCGTCCGGCACCGGGCGGTCGACGAACTGCGCCTGCCCGCCGTCCCGGTGCGGCGGCACCACGGTCCTGCGGGCCACCGAGTTGGCGATCGCCGCCCCGTGGTCGCGGCGCACGATGTGCAGGCACAGGTCGATCCCGGCCGCCACGCCGGCCGAGGTCAGCACATCGCCGTCGTCCACGAACAGCACGTCCGGATCGACCCGTACGGCCGGGAAGAGCCGCTGGAAGTGCTCGGCCGACGCCCAGTGCGTGGTGGCCGGGCGGCCGTCCAGGAAGCCGGCCGCGGCCAGCACATAGCCGCCCGTGCAGATGGACACCAGCCGGGCGCCCGGCCGCAGGTGCGCTAGCGCGGCGGCCAGCTCCGGGGACAGCCGCCCCTCCTCGTACACCGGTCCCAGCCGGTACGAGGCGGGCACCACCACCGTGTCGGCCGTCCCCAGCGCCTCCGGGCCGTGCGCCACGCACACGTCGAAGTCGGCGTCGGTGCGGACCGGCCCCTTCGCCAGCCCGCAGGTCACCGTCTCGTACAGGGCCCGCCCGTCCGCGTCCACCGCCCGGCCGAAGATCCGGTGCGGGATGCCCAGTTCGAACGGCAGCAGCCCGGCCAGCGCCAGCACCACCACCCGATGCGGCCGGGGGCCGGGATACTCGTCCATGGCCCGATCCTAGCGAAGGCTGTCATCCGGGCCACTCGTCCGGGAGGCCCGGGGCCGGAATCCTGAGGCACGTGACCCAGACGACCCCGCCGCCCCTGTCCGACGCCGCCGCCGTCCCCCTG
>NZ_PVLV01000526.1 GCF_002982015.1 Streptomyces solincola | reverse complement strand
GCCCCGTACGGCGCAGCGGCCGCGGCCGCTGCGCCGTACGGGGCGGGGCGGGGCAGCGGATGCGGTGGTCGTGCCGGTGGTCATGCGAACGCTCGTCGTCTTGTGTGTGCTGTCAGCTTTTCCCACCGCCCGTCAGGCCACTGTAAGCCGGAGCTGTGCATCGTCCCCCCATCCTTTACTACGGACAATTCGGACGCCTGGTGAAACCGGCAGCAGGACCGGGGAAAGGGAGCGGGCGGTGGTGGGACCATGGCGCGGTGACCCACGCACGGCAGCACACCATCCAGGTCGTCGCCCACCGGGGCGCCTCCGAGGACGCGCCCGAGCACACGCTCGCCGCGTACATGAAGGCCATCGAGGACGGTGCGGACGGCCTGGAGTGCGATGTCCGGCTGACCGCCGACGGCCACCTGGTCTGCGTGCACGACCGGCGCGTCAACCGCACCTCCAACGGCCGGGGCGCCGTCTCCACGCTGGAGCTGGCCGACCTCGCCCAGCTCGACTTCGGCGCCTGGAAGGACCCGCACGAGAGCCCGGACTGGGGCGACCCGGAATTCACCTCGGTGCTGACCCTGGAGCGGCTGCTCGCGCTCGTCGCGGACGCCGGGCGCCGGATCGAGCTGGCCATCGAGACCAAGCACCCCACCCGCTGGGCGGGCCAGGTCGAGCAGCGCCTCATCCAGCAGCTCGACCGCTTCGGCCTGACCCGGCCGCGTACCGGCACCACCTCCCCGGTCCGGGTGATGAGCTTCTCCGCCCGCTCGCTGTACCGGGTGGCGGCCGCCGCGCCGGAGGTCCCCACCGTGTACCTGATGCAGTGGGTCTCGCCGCGTCGGATGCGGGACGGGCGGCTGCCCGCCGGGTCCCGGATCGCCGGGCCCTCCATCCGGACCGTGCGCAACCACCCCGCGTACGTCGAGCGCCTCCGCCGGGCCGGCCACCGCGTCCACGTCTGGACGGTCGACGACCCCGAGGACGTCGAGCTGTGCGCCCGCCTCGGGGTCGAGGCGATCATCACCAACCGCCCCCGGCAGGTCCTCTCCCAGCTCGGCCGCGGCTGACCGGAGCGCCCCGCCGGGACGCCGGTGCGCCGGAGTGCTCCAGCGCACAGCGGACGTCGGTTTCCGGTCCAGTCCAGTGGGGCATCCACCGAGTGGCGTGGGGCAAAGGAGGTCTCGGGGGTGGCGTTCGTGGTGGCACAGGAAGTGCCGGCGTCGTCGAGCATGGCCGTACCCCACGGTCCTGCCGGCGTGGGTGCGGCGAGGCGCCGTATGCGGGAGGAACTGGGGGCCGGCGGGGTCGCTGCGACCGTGGTCGACGACGCGGTGCTGGTCCTTTCCGAACTGCTCAGCAACTCCTGCCGGCACGGCAGGCCGCTGGGGCAGCGGGAGATCGGCGAGGGGGATGTGCGGGCCGCCTGGAGCGTGGACGACCAGGGCGCGCTCACCGTCGAGGTGACGGACGGCGGTGGTCCGACCCGACCGGTTCCGGCCACGCCCTCGGTGACCGCACGCGGCGGCCGGGGGCTGAACATCATCGACTCGCTCGCCCAACGATGGGGAGTACGGGACGGGGGGTCCGGCGAGGTCACCGTCTGGGTGGTCATCGACGGCGGGCACCGGCGCGACGACTTCGCTACGCGCGTCACCGGACCGCTGACCGCCCTGGACCCGCTGACCGCCCCCGGACTCGACTTCCTCGACGCGTACGGGGACGGATACGGGGAACAGGACGGGTACGGGGAAGGGTACGGCCCGCTGGGCTGACTTCCCCTCGGCGTGCACCGCGCCCGCGTACGGCGGGGGCGGCGTCGGCGGAGTCGGAGCAGGACAGAGGCGGGGCGGGGTGGCGTACCGCACCGGCTCGCGCGTGCCTCCGCACGGAGGCGGCTGCGGGCATGGCGCACCCCGGCGTCCGGGCCACGGCGCACCCCGGCATCCCGGCCATGGCGCACCATCGCACACCCGGCGCCGACGCGGCGGTCCGGCCCACGCGGGCGTCCTGGGCGGCTAGGCTCGCGGCCGACAACAGCACCGCCGCACCGCCGTTACGGGAGTAGCCACGCCATGGCCAAGAAGCGACCCCAGACCAAGGCCGGGAAGCCGCAGTCGCAGACACAGCCGCAGTCGCAGCTCAAGGACGGGGAGATCCCGGTCGTCGGCGCCCGCGAGCCCTGCCCCTGCGGTTCGGGCCGCCGCTACAAGGCCTGTCACGGCCGGAACGCCGCCCACGCGGCGACCGAGCTGGTGCGGCGGCCCTTCGAAGGGCTGCCGAGCGAGAGCGACTGGGTGGCGCTGCGCGAACTGGTCCCCGCGGCGACCGCCCCGCTGCACCTCAAGGGCGGGCTGCCCGAGGGCGTGCCGTCGGTGACGCTGGCGACCGTGCTGCCGATGACCTGGCCGGCGCTGCGCCGCGACGACGGCTCCGTGCTGCTCGCCCTTCAGAACGACACCTCGTCCGGCGACCTCAGCCGCGACCTCGCCGACACCCTGAAGCGGGCTCTGACGGCCCAGCCGGGCTCGCCGGTGCCCGGGCAGCGGGTCCCGGCCGACGGTCCGCGCCTCCAGGACCTGCTGGACACCGAGGCCGGCTTCGAGCCGGTCGTGCATACGGGCTTCGAGTTCTGGGTGCCGGACTCCGCCGACAGCGCCTCCGCCGAGGTGTCAGCGTCGCTGGAGCGCGCCAACGCCGCCGCCATCCCGACCGTCAAGCTGACGGGCGTGGAAGCCGCCTACTGGTGCGAGACGCCGGAGAAGAACCACCTGCGATGGGTGATGCCGCACCCCGAGGAGGCGCTGCTCGACGCGCTGGCCAGGCTGCACGCGGCCGGCACCTCCTCGCTCGGCGAGGGCACCCGGCTGGTCGGCTCGTTCCGCGCGCACGGGCTGATGGTCCCGGTCTGGGACCTGCCGTCCGCGATGAGCGCCAAGGAGTGCGAGCAGCCCGCCGCCGACTTCGCCGAGAGGCTGGCCGGGGCGCTCGCCGCCGACGCGCCCCTGACGGCCGACGAGCGCCGGGCGCGCAGCGGGCTGACCAACCGCCAGGTGACGCTGAGCTGAGCCGGCGACGGCGCGTCGCCGGCGCGGTCCCGGGGGCGCGCCGGCGATGGTCCGCACCGGACATCCCGACCGGTCGGTGACTTCGGCCACAACTCCCATCCCGCCGGGCGAATACCTGACTGAATAAGCGAGATCGAATTTGCAGACCGCCGATCTCTTGTTACGGTGCTGGAAGCCCGGTCGCTGGTGCATCCCCCGTCGCCAGCGACCGGGCCCTTCATTTTTCACGGAAGAGGACATTCCTCCTCCAGGCCGCTCAAGGGCTCCTCAAGCGCCACCGAAGCGCCGCTCAACTGCCATTTGGGTCACCCGAGTTGCTGCCGGAACGGAGCAGCAGCGGTCCGTCCTCGAAGCGGCCGCCCGGTCCCTTGCCGGCAAACTCCGCCACTGCCGTGTATTCCTCCTGCTTAACGCCCGGATCGGGCTCTTCGGGCGTCTCGCAAACCCCCGGATCATCCTCGGCCGGAACGGCGCAATACGTTTCCACGGTGTGGCCGCCGGGCGCCATCAAGGTCAGTACGAGACGCATCTCGGCGCCGGTGGCGTTGCGGTAGTACGTCCGGCCCCGCACGTCACCGGCGTCCCCGCGCTCCACGCAGGTCTGCGCCTCCACGCCGCCGGGGGAGGTCACCTCGGGACCGCAGCTCACCGCCCGGGCGGCCTCGCCCGGCACGAACGCACGCGGGGCCGCGGCCGAAGCCGTGGTGGCCGGGCGGGCATCCGCGGCCGGGGCCGAAGCCGGGGCGGCGGGGCGGGTATCCATGTCCGCCGCCGGGACCGGGGCCGGGGCGGCGGGGCGGGCGGCCTC
>NZ_PVLV01000525.1 GCF_002982015.1 Streptomyces solincola | reverse complement strand
CCGCCGGTGAGCCAGCCGTACGCGGTGGCGGCCGTCGCCGCCGTCACCGCCGCCACCGTGCTGGTCGGCGCCCTCGGCCTGCGCATCTCTCGCACCACCTCCGACTTCTACGTCGCCTCCCGCACCGTCGGCCCCGGCCTCAACGCCGCCGCCATCAGCGGCGAGTACCTCTCCGCCGCCTCCTTCCTCGGCATCGCCGGGCTCGTCCTGCTCCAGGGCCCCGACATGCTCTGGTACCCGGTCGGCTACACCGCCGGCTACCTGGTCCTCCTGGTGCTGGTCGCCGCCCCGCTGCGCCGCTCCGGCGCCTACACGCTGCCCGACTTCGCCGAGGCCCGCCTGGAGTCCGCCCGGGTGCGCAAGCTCGCCGGCCTGTTCGTCGTCGGCATCGGCTGGCTCTACCTGCTGCCGCAGCTCCAGAGCGCCGGACTGGTCCTGGAGATCCTCACCGGCGCCCCCGACTGGCTCGGCGGCTGCGTGGTGGCGCTCGTCGTCACCGGGGCGGTCGCGGCCGGCGGGATGCGCAGCATCACCTTCGTGCAGGCCTTCCAGTACTGGCTGAAACTGACCGCCCTGCTGGTGCCGGTGCTCTTCCTGGCCGCCGCCTGGCTCGGCGACGGCGCCCCGCGCGCCAGGCTGGACGCCCCGGCCGTCTTCCGCGACCACACCTCGGTGACCATCGCCGAGACGGTACGGGTGGAGGTCGCCGAACCACTCACCCTCACCGTCACCGGGCGGATCGACGCCACCGCCCACCGCGGCGCGCAGGTCACCCTGGCGACCGGCGCGCACACCGTGGACGCCGGGACGGTGCTCGGCTTCCCGGCGGGCGCGGCCGTGCCCGAGCGCGCCGCCGCCGGCGGGGATCCGCTCGGCTGGTCCCAGCCGCTGGCCGACGGGCGCGACGGCCGCCAGCTCTACGCCACCTACGGGCTGATCCTGGCCACCTTCCTCGGCACCATGGGTCTGCCGCACGTCGCCGTCCGCTTCTACACCAGCCCGAACGGCCGCGCCGCCCGCCGCACCACCCTGGTGGTACTCGGCCTGGTCGGCGTCTTCTACCTGCTGCCGCCGGTGTACGGGGCACTGGGCCGGATCTACGCCCCCGAGCTGGCCCTGACCGGCGCCGCGGACGCCGCCGTGCTGGTGCTGCCCGAACGGATGCTCGGAGGCACGGCCGGCGACCTGCTGGGCGCCCTCCTGGCCGGCGGGGCGTTCGCCGCCTTCCTCTCCACCGCCTCCGGGCTGACCATGTCGGTCGCCGGCGTGCTCACCCAGGACGTGCTGCCCGCCCGCGGGGTGCGGCACTTCCGGCTGGCCACCGCGCTCGCCATGGCGGTGCCGTTCGCGGTGTCCCTGGTCGCCCGGGACGTGCCGGTGGCGGACGCCGTCGGGCTGGCGTTCGCGGTGGCGGCCTCCTCGTTCTGCCCGTTGCTGGTGCTGGGCATCTGGTGGCGGCGGCTCACCCCGCCCGGTGCGGCCGCCGGCCTGCTGGCGGGCGGCGGGGCGGCCCTGACCGCCGTGATGGCCACCCGGGCCGGGGCCGTCCCCGAGGGCTGGGCCCACACCCTGGCGGCCTGGCCCGCGGTGTGGTCGGTGCCGCTGGGCTTCGCCACCATGGTCGCCGTCTCGCTGGCCACCCCGCGCCGGGTGCCGCCCGGCGCCCCGGCCGTCCTGGCCCGGCTGCACCTGCCCGAGGACCTCACCGCCCCCGAGCGCCCGCGCTCCCCGGGCCCGGCCACCACCCCGCACGCCCCGGAGGCCCGGCGGTGACCGGCATCCTGTTCGCCGCCCTCGCCGCGGCCGCCGCGCTGCTGCTGGCCGCCGGGTTCACGCTCGGCCGGTCCGCCGCCCGCCGGGCCGGGCGGGACGGCCACGACCTCGGCACCCCTGTCGAGCACGCCACCTTCCACACCCTGCACACCGCCTCGCTCGCCGCCCCGCCGCTGCGCGCCGGGCTCACCGAGGACACCGCCCGCAAGGCCGCCCGCACGCTGCGCTCCCTGCTCGGCACCGAGGCGCTCTGCCTCACCGACCGCGGCGCCGTCCTCGCCTGGGACGGTCCCGGCGGCGGCCACCACCGCGAGCAGGCGCTGGCCCGGGTGGCGCAGGTGCTGCGCACCGGGCGCGCGGAGAGCCTGCGCAGCGAGTGCGCCGAGCCGGGCTGCCCGCTGCGCTGGATCGTGGCCACCCCGCTGACCGGCGAGGACGGCGTGGCCGGCGCGCTGGTGGCGTACGGCTCGCGCGAGTCGGCGGCCTCGGTGCGGGCGGCGACCGAGGTGGCGCGCTGGGTGTCGGTCCAGCTCGAACTGGCCGAACTGGACCGCTCCCGCACCCGGCTGTTCGAGGCGGAGATAAGGGCCCTGCGCGCCCAGATCTCTCCGCACTTCATCTTCAACTCGCTCGCCGCGATCGCCAGCTTCGTCCGCACCGACCCCGAGCGGGCCCGCGAACTGCTGCTGGAGTTCGCCGACTTCACCCGCTACTCGTTCCGCCGGCACGGCGAGTTCACCACCCTGGCCGACGAGCTGCGCTCCATCGAGCAGTACCTGGCGCTCGCCGGGGCGCGCTTCGGCGACCGCCTCCGGGTCACCCTGCGGATCGCGCCGGAGGTGCTGCCGGTGGCGCTGCCGTTCCTCTGCCTCCAGCCGCTGGTGGAGAACGCGGTCAAGCACGGACTGGAGGACTCGCCGGACGTCTGCCGGATCACCATCGCCGCCCGGGACGCCGGCGCCGAGGCCGTGGTCACCGTCGAGGACGACGGCGTCGGGATGGATCCGGCCGTGCTGCGGGGAATCCTCTCCGGTGAGAGCGCCCAGCCGTCCGGCATCGGCCTGTCCAACGTGGACGAGCGGCTGCGCCAGGTGTACGGCGACGGCCACGGACTGGTGGTGGAGACGGGTATCGGCGCGGGCATGAAGGTCACCGTCCGTGTCCCCAAGTACCACGCGGGTGTCCACCGCGATCCACCCCTGTCCGATCAGGTATGAATCGTCCCCTTATGGGGACGCGACGGGGGATGGAGGATGCCATGCGTGTTCATGATGCCTATGAGTTGGTGTTCGGCCAGGACGCGGTCGTGGTGCACCGCACCGAGCGGACCGGGTCCGGCGGACACCCGATATACGCGGACGACACCGGGATCGTGCTGGCGGAGATCAGCGACCGGGGCGAGGTCCGGATGCTGCGCAGCGGCGGCTACCAGGACCCGGTCTTCCGGGTCCAGGCCCGCCCGGTGCAGCCGCACACCCGGTAGCC
Organism: Streptomyces solincola; assembly: GCF_002982015.1. Lineage (GTDB taxonomy): Bacteria > Actinomycetota > Actinomycetes > Streptomycetales > Streptomycetaceae > Streptomyces > Streptomyces solincola. Next base: position 956 of record NZ_PVLV01000525.1, on the reverse strand, counting down.
CCCCGCCTCACAGCAGCCGCAGGGTGAGGTGGGCCAGCGGCAGCGCCACCCGCCACGAGGGCAGCCATGCCCGGTGGCTCTCGTCCACGGCGAGCGGGCTCTCCCCGTCCGCCGCGGGCCGGCCCTGCGCACCGCCGCACAGTCCGTCCAGGTCGGCGGCGAGCAGGTGGGTGGTCTCCAGCTTCCGCCAGGCCGCCCCGGCCAGCGCGGCCCCGCCGTCCGCCCCGGCGCCGGCCGCGTCGTCGTGGCCGGCCCCGCGGTCGGCGAGGCCGCCGCGCACCCAGTGCGGCCAGGGGTGTCCGTGCGCGGTGCGCAGCAGCCACTCCGCCACCCGGTCGCCGGCCGCCTCCGGCCGGCCCGGCCCGGCGCCGTCCGCGAGGTAGACCGTGAGGGCCAGGACCCGGCGGGCCGCCTCGTGCTCCAGCGAGCCGGGGGCGGCCAGCCCGCCGGCGCCGAGGAGTTCGTCGGCCGTGTACTCGGCACACAGCCAGGCCATCGGCACGGCCAGACCGCCTCCGCCGGTGCCGTTCGCGCTGTCGGGGCGCACCGCTGCCACCTTCTCCCGGGACGTGTCGACGCGCCTGTGCGCGTTGGGGGCGGAGGCCGCCCCCCGCGCCGCGCCGCGCCGCGGACCGGCGCGCGGCCCCTCGGGAACGAGCCTCCACCGTCAGACACGGCCGCTTCGCGCCGTTCGCTCAATCCGGGGTGTGGCGTCGCCTACATTTCGGCCGCGGACCGGGGCGGAGGGGGCGCGCCGGGCTCCCCGGGGCCGCCGAGGCCCGTGGGACCGGCCGTGTACCCGGGCAGTCCGCGGCCCAGGGCGCGCAGCGCGTAGTGGGAGCGGGACTTGACGGTGCCGGCCGGGATGCCGAGTTCGGCCGCGGCCTCCTTCACGCTGAGCCCGTCGAAGTAGAGGCGCACCAGCACCGCCCGGTGCTCCGGGCTCAGCGTGAAGG
>NZ_PVLV01000524.1 GCF_002982015.1 Streptomyces solincola | reverse complement strand
GCCCCGCACCGCCGGCCGCACCCCCCTCTTCGACCAGTACGCCGACGAGGACCGCCCCCGCGCCGCCAACGAGTGACCGTCCCTCCGGCCTGCACGGATCGGATTTCGTCGTACCCCGTTCGGGGTGCTAATGTTTCCCACGTCGCAAGGGCCTGTGGCGCAGTCTGGTAGCGCACCTCGTTCGCATCGAGGGGGTCTGGGGTTCAAATCCCCACAGGTCCACAGACGTCAAAGCCCCCACCGGGTTCTCCCGGTGGGGGCTTTGTGCTGGTCCCTCCGATCGAGAGGGACCAGGTGGTCGCGGACTAAGCGGTCGCCTTGCGCAGCGCGATGTCGGCCGCGCGCTCCCGCAGCTCCCGTGCGGCCGGTGTGCGAGGCGACCGCAGCCGCCGCGCCAGGACGTCGAAGTGCTCGTCCGCACGAGACGACGAGAGCCCTTCGTAGTCGTCCAGGAAGCGCCCCCAGGTCTCGCAGGCCGCGTCCATGTGCCCCATCTCCATCTGCCGCTGAGCGAGAAGGCCGGTCGCGTGCGCCCGGCCCTGCCGCTCGACCGGCGGACGTACGCGATTGCTGTCCTGCATCGCCCGGACGGAGGCGGGCACGTCTCCCAGCGCGTACGCGACGCTGGACACGTGGAAGTGGTACGCGGCCAGGTCGTAGCCGCCCAGGTGGTCACGGCGGTCGTCCGCGCGGGACAGGGCCGCTTCGGTTTCCCGCAGTCTCGCGAAGGCCTGTCGGCGGTCGCCGACCAGAGCCGCACCGTGCGCCTGCTGCCCGGCCAGGAAGGCGTGCAGCCGCGGGCCGCCGGCCGGCGCCGCTTCCGCAGCGCTGTCGGCCAGCTCCAGGGCCCGGCGGCCGTGCTTGAGGTTGGCCGCTTGAAGCGCCATCCCGCGCAGCGTCCGGCAGTACGTGACGTGGTCCTCGGCGGCGCCGGCCAACTCCAGAGCCTGGAGGTAGTAGCGCTGACCGAGCCCGTGGTCGCGCTCGTACATCGCCATCCAGCCGGTCAGGTACACCAGATCCGATGCGGCGGCGAGCATGCTCCGCCGTACGGAACCGCTCGCGCTCGCCCGAAGCCACGGGCCGACGGTGTTCACCAGGAACGCGGCAGCCATCGGTCGAGCATGGGCGCCGCCCAGCTCGTCCAGGATGCCGGCGATGCGCTCCGTCATGGTGCGCACCGTGGCCACTTCGCCGGGGCCGATGCGAGTGGTACGCCCGGTCGCCGCCGACTCCGTCTGCTCGGACAGGTCGCGGAACAAGGGGACGGGCAAGGCTGCCGAGTACAGCGAGGCGGCGAGCACCGTTCGTCGTGCAGGGTCCATGTCTGCCCTTCCGGTGGACACCAGTCCCTCGACAGTGTCCTCGGCGCCCGGCACTGCCGGGTCCGATCCGGCCACGGGCGGGGGCCATCCCGCCTCGGCGTACGTCACGGGCCGCCCCAGCCGGCGCGCCAGCGCCTCCAGCACCAGGGGCCGGACGGCCGCCCTCGGCACGGTGCCGCCCAGCCACTTGGAGACGTTGTGCTTGTCGCAGCCACCAGGTCGCCCCGCCTCTCTGGCCACGCGGTTCACCGCGCCGGCGAGCTGGGACTGGGTCCACCCGGTGGCTGCGAGTAAGGCGGCCAGCCCCGTGTTCGGGGTCCGCTCGGTCATGGTCTGCACTCCCGTCCCGGTCGCACTTTCCACTGTTTCTACCCGTCGTTCCTCTCCCACGGTACCGCTCTGCGTACCCGTCCGGTTGCGTAGTGCATGCACCAACGACCGGTGACAGACGGGAGATTGAACGTGAGGACGGCAGATCAGTCGGGTGCCCGCCGCGCGCCGCTTCCCCCGGGGACCCGGGTGCCGGTCCCCGCTTGGGTCTTGGCCCACCCCGGTGCCGCCCCGGTAGCGGTCACCACCGTGCCGGACCGCACCATGCTGCTCGCCGTCGAGGCCGCGCTCCGCCGCTGGGGCACCGATCGCAGCCCCGAGGAACAGGCTGCCGAACTGGAGCCGTCGCTGCTTTCCGACTGCTGGACCGGTGCGGCCGCCGACCGCGCCGGGGCCACCGGTACCGAGCGTTCGACGGCCGGCCTGTCGAACGTGCGACTGGAGGGCGCTGTGGCCGACATGGACGACGGGGCCGACTGCGGCGCCCTCACCGAATGCGAGCCGTACCTGCCGGGTGCGGCCGAGCGTGCGCGGCGGTGCACCTGCCACCGCTGCAAGCCACCACTGCCGCACGGGTCGCCGCTGCCTCCGCTGGACCGTCTGCGGCCCGCGCTGGCGGAGGTCAACCGGCGTAGTCGCGAGAGGCTCGGCCGATGACCACCCCGCCGCTGCGCCGCCGTCCCGTACCTCCGCCGACCGGGTGCCGCGTCCGGATGGGTGACGTGGTGTACGACCGGAACCGCGGCATGGTCGCCCTGGTGGTGGACATCCGTGGGACGTTCGCGCGCCTGGCTCGTCCCGGCGGCACGCTGTTGCCGGCCCTGGGCGAGCGGCTGCGCAACGCCACCGCCGCCGAGCGCCGCCAGCTCGCCGCCCTGGAACGCCATCACAGCAGGGCCGCCCGTGCCCGGTGAGCGCGACGGGACGGTGTGGCGCGCCTTGTCCATGGCTGTTGCCGTCGTCGCCGCCGCGCTGCTGACCCTCACCGTTCTCGGCCGGCTCGCACTCGCTCCGGCCACCTCGACTCCGTACCCGCCGGGACGCTACGGGCCCCGCCCGGAACCCTCTGCGAGTACGGCGCAAGGCCCGTCCCGGTGATCGGACACCGGGACGGGATGGAGAACCCCACAGAGGAGGAACACATGCCCAACGCCAGGGACTTGCTCACGACCGCAGGCTTCCGGGGTGTCGTCGCCACAGTGATCGACAACAACCCCGGTATGGACGAGGCTACGGCCAGCCGCATCACCGCGGAAGCCCTGAAGTTCGTGGCTGCCGGGGCAGCCTTCCCGACCACCCGTATCGCCCCGTCCAACGTGGTCGACGAAGGGTGGCACGCGCTCATCCTGCACACCCGGCTCTACCGCCGACTGTGCGACGGGCTCGGCCACTTCGTCCACCACGTCCCCGAGCGGCCCGAGCCCGGGCGGGACGATCCGCACGTCCTGACCCGTACGGTCGCGCTCATCGAGCAGGCCGGGTACATGGTCGACGTCGAGTTGTGGACGGAGCCGAGGCGCGCACTGGTGCCGGTCGGCACGCCGGGCATGCACACCCCCCGGCCCGGCGGCTGCGGGCCGATCAACCCCGGCAACTGCGCCACCCACGGCGGTGGCAGTGGTGGCGGGGACGAATCGGCCGGTTCGGGCGGCCGCAGCGAGTAGGCTCGGCGCACCGTGGAGAGGGGGCAGAGAATGGACGCGGCTGAGGCACGGATCGTGGACGCGGTCCTACGCCGGCATGGGATCGAAGGGGTGGTCGCCCCGGTGGACCCGGACCGCCCGGGCGGCGCCTGGAGCGTGTACGACCAGGCAGACCCCGCGGCCCGCCGTGAAGTGACCGGTGTCGCCCTCGCCGCCCTCGCGGCAGCCGTCCACCGACCGCCGAGCGGCCCGCAGCGCGGCTTCATCGTCCCGCCGCCGATGGCCTGACCCGCCACGACGCACGGCGCCGTCCTCGGAAGGGCTCCTGCCCGCCGTACCCGGGGGTGCGGCGGGCAGGAGGCGCGAAGAACGTTTCTGACGGTAATTCATCAAAGTCCTTAGGTAACCGTCCGGTACGCGGTACGTTCACGCTTCCTTCGCACCAACTTCATCTCTCGAGCGCCGTCCGGAGATCCGCGTGAACCAGCCGCCGAACTACCAGCAGCCCTACGGTCAGCCCCAGCAGCCCTACGGTCAGCCCCAGCAGCCCTACGGTCAGCCCCAGCAGCCCTACGGTCAGCCCCAGCAGCCCGGCTGGCCAGTCCCCCCGCCTCCGCAGCAGCCGAAGAAGGCGGGGAAGAGCAAGCTGGTCGGCTTCGGCTGCCTCGGTGCCATCGCCGCCCTCGTCGTCATCGGCGGGATCGGTGCCGCTGTCGGCGGATCGGGCGACACAGCCGCCAAGCCGCCCGCAGCCGGCGAAGTCCCGGCCAAGGTGAAGAAGGATGACTCGGAGAAGTCGGTCAAGCAGGAGGGGCAGCAGGGACAGCCTGCCAAGGCGGACGCCAAGCCTGCCGAGCAGCCGAAGAAGACCCAGGGTGCCGAGTTCCAGGAGTTCATCCGCACCAACGGGACCTCCGCGGAGAAGCAGGCCGCCGACCACGTGGTCCGCGTCCAGGGTGCCGACGAGCAGAACAACGTGCTCGACTCCGCGGAGATCCACACCGACTACACCGGCGGACTCCTCGGACCCCATGCGAAGGACGGCAAGCTCCTGGCCTCCATCTTCGCCGAGTGGAAGCAGTCGGAAAACGGCCTGGTCACCGTTTACGACGCCGGAGGCGAGATCCTCTCGAACGGCAACTTCTGACCCGCACTCCCGCGCTCACACGCCGACCATGGGGGGACCATGACCGACGACGCACTGCCACCACCACCCCCGAGCCCGCCAGCCCCGTCGCCGGAGAGCCCGCAGCCGTCGGTGGAGGGTCCACCGGCGGCTGGGCCCCGTAAGCCGGTGAGGCCGCTCATCGCCGGTGCGATCGGCCTCGTCATGGGAGCGGCGACCGTCGGCGGAGCTTGGCTCGTCACAGCCCAGCGGACGGAACGACCTGCTACCGCCAGCAGCCGGGCTCTCACGAAGCCTGCCGCCGCCACCAAGCCCACAAGCTTCACCATGACCGGCGAGTTCGTGCTGCGTGACGAAGTCGCCGGCGACGCTGTCGGAGGATGCGAAGGCCGTGCGAACAGTGGCTACGACGACATCGCCGCCGGCACCAGCGTCACCGTTTACGGCGCCAACGGAGACGTGATTGCCACCGGGTTCCTGGGGCTGGGCGAAAAGGACGACGTCCTTGGCCACTGCACGTTCGCGATCTCGGTCGACGACGTGCCGACGGGTGAGAAGTTCTACAAGGTGGAGGTGTCTCACCGCGGCACCGTGCAGCTCTCGGCCGAGCAGGCGGAGGCGGGCCTGCTAGGGTCTGTTGCGAAAGTGGATCTTGTTCGGTGATGATCACGTCCTGTGGGACGTGGGGATCTGACGAACGGCCAGTGGGCTGGGCTTGAGCCTCTGCTGCCGACGGGCATCAAGCCGGGCCGGCCGCAGGTGTGGACGCGGCGGCAGCTGATAGACGGCATACGGTGGCGGACCCGGACCGGTGCTCCGTGGCGGG
>NZ_PVLV01000523.1 GCF_002982015.1 Streptomyces solincola | reverse complement strand
GTCCCTGGCCCCGCCCCCCTCCGGGCCCGGGGGAGAGGGCGGGCGGGCGGGGTGGCCCCGCCCGGCGGCGCCCCCCCCCTCCGGCCCGTGGGGGCCCGTCCCCGGCGGGGCGGGCGCCCCGCGCCCCGCCGCGGACCCCCCCCCCCGCCCCACCGCCGCGCCCCGCGCCCTCGGCCGGGGCCGGCTCCTCGTGCACTCCGTCGGACGGCGTGGACCGCCGTGCCCGGGCCAGGCCGCCTGAGCACCGCACCACACCCCCCTTTCGACACTCGGTACCGCACGGAGAAGACCCCCATGAGCGCACGCAACAGCCAGTCCAACAAGTCCGCCGCCCGCGAGCGGCTGCGCCAGGAGCGCGAGCGCGAGGCGAAGAAGGCGAAGGCGCGCCGGCAGGTGACCGTCGCCCTGTCCGCCGTCGCCGTGCTCGCCCTGGCCGGCGGCATCAGCTACGGCGTCGTCCAGATGAACAAGCCCTCCCACTGGGAGGCGGCCAAGAACCAGAAGGACGTCACCGCGCCGAAGAACACCTCGGGCGCCGACGGCACCACGGTCGTGCTGGGCAAGCCGACCGCGAAGAAGACCCTGGAGCTGTACGAGGACTCGCGCTGCCCGATCTGCGCGACCTTCGAGCAGCAGGTCGGCGAGAGCATCGACAAGGACGTCGCCGACGGCAAGTACAAGGTCAAGTACGTCGGCGCGACCTTCATCGACAACGGCGCCGGCGGCGAGGGCTCCAAGAACGCCCTGTCCGCGCTGGGCGCCGCGCTGGACGTCAGCCCGGAGGCGTTCCTCGCCTACAAGAGCGCGCTGTACTCCGCGCAGTTCCACCCGGAGGAGACCGACGACAAGTTCGCCAAGGACTCCTACCTGCTGGAGGTGGCGGACTCGGTGCCGGCCCTGAAGGGGAACGCCTCGTTCAAGAAGAGCGTGGAGGGCGGCACGTTCGACGCCTGGGCGATGAAGATGTCCGCCGCGTTCGACGACAGCGGGGTGGAGGGCACCCCGACGCTGAAGATGGACGGCAAGGCGGTGACGGGGGCGAACGGCAAGAACGCCCCGCTGACCGCCGAGGAGTTCAGGACGGCGATCGACAAGGCGCTGAAGGCGTAAGGCCGTACGGCCGCAGGGGCGCGGTGAGCCCGTACTGCGGTCGGGGCGGCGCGCGGACACCCTCCGGGCGCCGCCCCGCGTCCGTTCCCGGCGGCCGCCCGCCACCGGCAAGGCGTCGGGGCTGCCCGCCACCGGCAGGGCACCGAGGGCCGCCCTCCTTCAAAGGACCTTTAAAGTCACGCAGTTATTCACTTCAAACACCCTCATACGGTCATGTGATCAGTAGTGTGACCATCCGTGACCAGTCGTAACCAGTCCATACACCCCAGCCGCCGTACGGTCGTCAAGGCCGCGGCCGCCACCACCCTCGCCGCACCGGCCCTGGCCGGCAGTGTCCTCGCGACCACACCCGCCGTCGCCGCACCCGCCGCGCCCGGCCCCGCCTTCGTGCACGGGACGGCCTCCGGCGACCCGCTGCCCGACGGCGTCCTGCTGTGGACCCGAGTGACCCCGACGCCCGACGCGCTGCCCGGTTCGGGCCGGGGCCCGGACACCGAGGTCCGGTGGGAGGTCGCCGAGGACGCCGGCTTCACCCGGATCACCGCCCGGGGCACGGTGACCGCCACCGCCGCCGCGGACCACACCGTGAAGGCGGACGTCCGCGGACTCGCCCCGGACACCCCGTACCACTACCGCTTCACCGCCGGCTCCACCGTCTCCGCGACCGGCCGCACCCGCACCGCGCCCCCCGCCGGGTCGAACGCGCGGGGCGTGCGCTTCGGCGTGGTGTCGTGCGCCAACTGGGAGTCCGGCTACTTCTCCGCGTACCGCCACCTCGCCGCCCGCACCGACCTGGACGCGGTGCTGCACCTGGGCGACTACATCTACGAGTACGCGAGCGGCGTGTACCCGGACGCGAGGTACACGGTCCGCCCGCACCTGCCCGCGCACGAGATCACCACGCTGGCCGACTACCGGCTGCGGCACGGCACCCACAAGACCGACCCCGACCTCCAGGCGCTGCACGCCGCGCACCCGGTGGTGGCGATCTGGGACGACCACGAGTTCGCCAACGACGCCTGGACCGGCGGGGCGGAGAACCACACCCCGGGCGCGGAGGGCGACTGGGCGGCCCGGGTGGCGGCGGCGAAGCAGGCGTACTTCGAGTGGATGCCGGTGCGCGCCTCCACCGAGGGCACCGTCTACCGGCGGCTGCGCTTCGGCGCGCTGGCCGACCTGCACCTGCTGGACCTGCGCTCGTTCCGCTCGCAGCAGGCGACGGTGGGCAGCGGGAAGGTGGACGACCCGAAGCGGACGATCACCGGCCGGGCCCAACTGGACTGGCTGAAGGCGGGCCTGGCGTCCTCGGACGCGGTGTGGCAGTTGGTCGGCACCTCGGTGATGATCTCGCCGGTGGCCTTCGGGTCGCTGCCCTCCCACCTGCTGGGACCCCTGAGGGAACTGCTGGGGCTGCCCGAGGGCGGTCTGGCGATCAACACCGACCAGTGGGACGGCTACACCGCCGACCGCCGCGAGCTGCTGACGCACCTGACCGAGCGGAAGATCCGCAACACCGTGTTCCTGACCGGCGACATCCACATGGCGTGGGCCAACGACGTGCCGGTGAAGGCGGCCACCTACCCGGCCTCCGGGTCGGCGGCCACCGAGTTCGTGGTGACCTCGGTGTCCTCGGACAACCTCGACGACATCCTGCACGTGGCCCCGGGCACGGTCTCGCTGGCGGCGGCCGCCGCGCTGCGGGCCGCCAACAGCCATGTGAAGTGGGTCGACCTGGACCGGCACGGCTACGGCGTGCTGGACGTGACCCGCGCGGGCGCGCAGATGGACTACTACGCGGTGTCGGACAAGACCCGCCCGGACGCCTCCTCGAAGTGGCTGCGCTCCTACCGCACGGCGAGCGGGACGCAGAAGGTCGAGCGGGTGTACGCCCCGGTGCGCTGAGCGGCTCCCGGACGGCCCGTCGCGGTCCTCTACCCTGTGCGCCATGAGTGCGCCGGGGGATGTGGTGGACGGACGCTTCACGCTGGTGGAGCGGCTGGGCAGCGGCGGGATGGGCACGGTGTGGCGGGCGCGCGACACCGTGCTCCAGCGCGAGGTGGCCCTGAAGGAGGTCCGCTACGGGGCGGGCCGCGACCAGGATCCGGCGATACGGGAGCGGGTGCTGCGGGAGGCGCGGGCGCTGGCCCGGATCAGCCATCCGCACGTGGTGACGGTCCACCACGTGGTGGACCAGGGCCCGCATCCGTGGATCGTGATGGAGCTGCTGCCGAACACCTCGCTCCAGGACCGGATCGCGGCCGGGCCGATCGACCCGGCCCAGGCGGCCCGCACCGGCCGGCAGGTGCTGTCGGCGCTGCGGGCGGCGCACGCGGCGGGCATCCGGCACCGGGACGTGAAGCCCGCCAACGTACTGCTGCGGGCCGACGGTTCGGCGGTGCTGACCGACTTCGGGATCGCCGCGGTGCAGGGCTCGTCCTCGCTGACGGCCACCGGGGAGCTGGTGGGCTCACCGGAGTTCATGGCTCCGGAGCGGGTGCGGGCCCTGGAGGACGGACCGGCCGCGGACCTCTGGTCGCTGGGTCTGGTGCTGTACATGTGCGTGGAGGGCGTCAGTCCGCTGCGCCGGCCGACCGCGCTGGCCACCCTGGCGGCGGTGCTGGAGGAGCCGGTGCCCCCGCCGGTGCGCTCCGGTCCGCTGGCCCCGGTGCTGGCGGCGCTGCTGGTACGGGATGCGGCGGCCCGCCCGGACGCGGAGAGCCTGGACGCCCTGCTGGCCCGCGCCCAGGCCGAAGCGGAGGCGGACGGCCCCGGCGCCGCGGCGGTGGACCGGACGGCGCCGGCCCAGCGGGCAGCCCCGGCCCCGTCGGCCCCGTCGCCCGCGTCGCCTCGGCGGCCGGAGGCCCCCGCCGCGGTCCCGCGTCGCGGCGGCCGCCGCCGGTCCGGGCGGCGGCTCCCCCTCGTCGTCACCGCCGTCGCGGTGGCCGCGGCCGCCGCGGCCGTCACCGTGTACGCGGTGCACGGCGGCGCCCTCCTGGACGACGGCCGGGGCGGCGGCCGGGACGCCGCGTCGCCCCCGGCGACCCCGACGGCCTCCGCCCCGGCCTCCGGCACCCCCTCGGCCTGGCCTTCCCCCTCCCCCTCCGCTTCCCCGTCCGCCCCGGCGGCGGACCCGGACCTGGCGGCGGGGGCCTGGATCGCCCAGCTCGGCACGGTGGGCAAGGCGGCGGGCCCCGCGGCCCGGGACCGCATGGACCGCTCGCTGGCCGACAAGGGCGTACGGGAGCGGGCGTACCTGGACAGCGACGCCTACGCCTCGCTGCGCCCCGGGTTCTGGGTGTTCTACGCCAAGGGGTTCACCGACGGGCGGCAGGCGGTGGAGTGGTGCGGGGCACGGGGTCTGGCCCGCGACGAGTGCCTGGGCCGCTATGTGAGCGAGGACCCGCAGGACTTCGGCTACCAGTGCCTGGCGTCCGGATCCGGGGTCAGCGGCCGCTGCACGCGTGACTGACGCCTCGGCGGGCTGCCCGTTTGGCCGTCGGACAGGTCGGGCACGCGCACGTGGTGCCCGGCGGCGCGCGGCCGCATCGCTGCGGCGTGCCCGGCCGGGCGCGGACCGAAGGCCGAGTGGACGAGCGGGATGTCCCTCCGGCCGTCCTGTCAGTCGACCCCAGATGGATTCGGAGACATGGAGAACGCACTGCGCCCGCTGATCGTGCTCGGCGGGGCGATCCTGCTCACCCTGCTGGTCGGCTACCTCGTCGACTTCACCCTGCGCCGGGCCGACGCCCGCCATCCCGAGACGCCGCTGTGGGGGCTGCTGCGCCGCTGCCGGCTGCCCTTCCAGGTGGTGCTGCTGACCGGATCGCTGCGCGGGTCGTACCGCCAGACCAAGTGGCAGATCATCGAGGACCACGAGGCGGGCATCGGGCAGGTGCTGTCGCTGGTGATGATCGGCGCCGGCGCGTGGCTGGTGATCCGCATCGCCTCGGCGATAGTGGAGTCCAGCTACGCGCGGTACGCCAACACCTCGCACGACCGGGCCCGGGTGCGCCGGGTGCGCACCCAGGTGACGCTCATCATGCGGATCGTCACCGCGGTGGTCGGCGTGGTCGCGGCCGCGGCGATGCTGCTGACGTTCCCGCAGTTCAAGGCCATCGGCACGTCGATGCTGGCGTCCGCGGGCATCATCGGCATCGTCGCCGGTGTGGCCGCCCAGTCCACCCTGGGCAACCTCTTCGCCGGCTTCCAGATCGCCTTCGGCGACATGGTCCGCATCGGCGACACCGTGGTGGTGGACGGCGAGTGGGGCGTGGTGGAGGAGGTCACGCTGACCTTCCTGGCGGTGCGCACCTGGGACGAGCGGCGGATCACCATGCCGGTCTCGTACTTCACCAGCCAGCCGTTCGAGAACTGGTCGCGCGGCGGCGTGCAGATGACCGGGACGGTCTTCTTCCACCTGGACCACTCCGCGCCGATCAGCCTCATGCGCGAGAAGACCAAGGAGATCCTGGACAACTGCCCGGCCTGGGACGGCCGTGACTGGTCGCTGGCGGTGACCGACACCACCCCGAACACCATCCAGGTGCGGGTGGTGGTGACGGCCAAGGACGCCGACGACATCTGGACCGCCCGCTGCGTGGTGCGCGAGCAGCTCATCGGCTGGCTGTGCGAGAAGCACCCGTACGCGCTGCCGCGGATCGCCACCTCGGCGGCCACCCTCCCGCCGGACGGCCAGTGGCCGGAGCGCGCCAAGCTGGATGGCCGCCAGCCGCGCCCCTCGGAGGTGCACAGCAACAACGCCGACGAGTACCCGCTTCAGGACGGCGGCCGGGACCTGGAGGAGGCCCCCCGCACCGGCCGGGGCTGACACGGCGGTACGCGAAAGGGGGCCAGGGCGGCAGCGCCCCGGCCCCCTCTCGCGCCCCGGCCCCCTCTCGCGTCCTGGCGCTCTCGCGTCCTGGCGCTCTCGCGTCCTGGCGCTCTCGCGTCCTGGCGCTCTCGCGTCCTGGCGCTTTCGCGTCCTAGCGCAGGCTGCGGACGTCGAGCTGGCGCAGCACCCGGTCCACCACCTCGGGATCGGCGCCCGGTTCGCTGCGGGCGGCAAGCACCTCGTGGCGGGCGGCCGACATCAGCTCCCGCTGGAGCCGCTGGAGCGACTTGATCCGCTGGGTGCGGTCCGCGTACGCCGAGCGGCGTTCCTCGTCGACGATGTCCGGGCTGATCCGCGCGCCCACGTCGAAGGCGATCCGCTGGAGCCGCTCCTGGAGCTCCTCGGGCAGCTCCTCGACCTCCTGGATCTCCTTCAGCCGGCGCTTGGCGGCCCTGTACGCCCGGACGGCCAGGTCGTGCTCGCAGCGGCGCTCGGCGTCGGTGTCGGCCCGCACGCCGAGGGTGCGCACCAGCCAGGGCAGGGTCAGGCCCTGGACGACGAGGGTGGCCAGGATGACGCAGAAGGCGATGAAGACGATCTCGTCCCGGCCGGGGAACGGCTCCCCGGACTCCGTCTCCCGCGGGATGGCGAGCGCCAGCGCGACCGAGGCCACCCCGCGCATCCCGGACCACCACATGACCACGGTCTCCCGCCAGGAGACCGGGATCTCCTCGTCCACGTCGCGGCGCTTGTGCAGCCGCTTGGCCAGCCAGGTGGCCGGCAGCAGCCACAGCAGCCGTACGCCGACCACGCACACCACGACGACCGCGCCCCAGCCGAGCATCGAGCCCACCCGCTCCTCGGCGGTGCCGAAGACGTTGTGCAGCTCCAGGCCGATCAGCCCGAAGGCGATGCCGGTGACGAGGGTGTCGACGATCTCCCAGAAGGTCCGCCCGGCGAGCCGGCCCATCACGTCGTCGGCGTCCACCGACCGCTCGGCCAGGAACATCGCGGTGACCAGCACCGCGAGCACCCCGGAGCCCAGCAGTTCCTCGGCCAGCACATAGGCGGTGAAGGGGACGAGCAGGGTGAGACCGGTCTGGAGGGTGGCGTCGCCGAGCCGGCCGAGCAGCTTGTCGGTGAGCCAGCCGAGCAACAGTCCGACCGCGACGGCGACCAGCGCGGAGAGCGCCAGCTCGCCGGCCGCGCCGCCCCAGGAGAAGGTGCCGCCCACCACCGCGCCGATCGCCACGTGGTAGAGCACGATCGCGGTGACGTCGTTGAACAGGCCCTCGCCCTCCAGGATCGACACCAGCCGGCGCGGCAGGCCGAGCGAGCCGGCCACGGCGGTGGCGGCGACCGGGTCGGGCGGGGCGACCAGCGCGCCCAGCACGCAGGCGGCGGCCAGCGGCAGCGCCGGCACCAGCGCGTGCGCGACCGCGGCCACCGCGGCCGTGGTGACGAAGACCAGGGCGACGGCGAGCAGGAAGATGGGCCGCCGGTTGGCGGCGAACTGCCGCCAGGAGGTGCGCTGCACGGCCGCGTACAGCAGCGGCGGCAGCACCAGCGGCAGGATGTAGTCGGGCGGGATGTCGACGTTGGGCACCACCGGCACCAGCGCCAGGACCACGCCGGCGAGGGTCATCAGCACCGGGGCGGGCAGCCCCAGCCTCTCCCCCAGCGGGACGGTTAGCACCGCCCCGAGCAGCAGTGCGAGCAGCAGCGCAAGCTGGTCCACGGTGCGCCCTCCGGCCGTACGAGCCCGGGCCGGCCGTGGCCCGGGATGATGATCAGCCCCCCACCCTGCCACGCGCGCCCCCCGCGACCGCCGAGGCCGGGGCGCGCGGGTCGGCTACAGCACGCGGCGCATGCCCTGGTGCGGGATGCCCGCCTCCAGGTACTCCTCGCCGTACGCCTGGTAGCCCAGCTTCCGGTAGAAGCCGAGCGCGTGGGTCTGGGCGTGCAGGTCGACCGCGGTCAGCCCGCGCTCGCGGGCGGCGTCCTCGATGGCCCGCACCAGGGCCGCGCCCAGGCCGGTGCCGCGCGCCGCGCGGGACACCGCGAGCCGGCCCAGCGAGCCCACGCCCGCCGCGCCGCCGGTCTGCCCGGCCGCGTCCGGGCCGTGCAGCAGCCGCCCGGCGCCCAGCGCCGTCCCGTCCGCTCCGAGCGCGACGACGTGCACCGCGCCCGCGTCCAGCGCGTCGTACTCCAGCTCCTCCGGCACGCCCTGCTCGCCCACGAACACCTCGCGGCGCACCGCGAAGGCCGCCCGGCGGTCCTCCTCGCTCACCGCCTCGCGGATCAGGACACCGCTCACGCGCTCTCCGCCGCGATGGCGTCCAGCGCCTGCTGGAGGTCGGCCGGGTAGGTGCTCTCGAACTCCGCCCAGCGTCCGTCCGCGGGGTGCTCGAAGCCGAGCCGGACCGCGTGCAGCCACTGCCGGGTCAGCTTCAGCCGCTTGGCCAGCGTCGGGTCCGCGCCGTAGGTGAGGTCGCCGACGCAGGGGTGGCGGTGGGCGGACATGTGCACCCGGATCTGGTGGGTGCGGCCGGTCTCCAGCTTGATGTCGAGCAGCGAGGCCGCCCGGTACGCCTCGATCAGGTCGTAGTGGGTCACCGAGGGCTTGCCCTCGGCGGTGACCGCCCACTTGTAGTCGTGCTGCGGGTGGCGGCCGATGGGCGCGTCGATGGTGCCGCTCAGCGGGTCCGGGTGGCCCTGCACCAGCGCGTGGTAGCGCTTGTCGACCGTGCGCTCCCGGAACTGCTGCTTCAGCAGGGTGTAGGCGCGCTCGGACTTGGCGACCACCATCAGCCCGGAGGTGCCGACGTCGAGGCGGTGCACGATGCCCTGGCGCTCGGCCGCGCCGGAGGTGGAGATCCGGTAGCCGGCGGCGGCCAGCCCGCCGATCACGGTGGTGCCGGTCCAGCCGGGGCTGGGGTGGGCGGCCACCCCGACCGGCTTGACGATCACCACGATGTCGTCGTCGTCGTGGACGATCTCCATGCCCTCGACCGGCTCGGCGACGATCCTCACCGGCGCGGGCGCGCCGGGCATCTCGACCTCCAGCCAGGCCCCGCCGCTCACCCGCTCCGACTTGCCGACGACGGCGCCGTCCACCAGCACCTTCCCGGCGGCGGCCAGCTCGGCGGCCTTGGTCCGGGAGAAGCCGAACATACGGGCGATGGCGGCGTCGACGCGCTCGCCCTCCAGGCCATCGGGAACGGGCAGCGTACGGATCTCGGGAATCGTGCTCACCCGTCGAGTATGCCTTGTCCACCCGACACGCCCGCCCGGCCGGGTCACGCCCTGCCCGCGGTCAGTCCTTGTGGACGGTCCCGTCCGGGTCGAGCCCGCGGAAGGAGAGGATCACGATCAGGAAGCCGCCGCACACGATCGCCGAGTCGGCGAGGTTGAAGACCGCGAAGTGGGCGGGCGCGATGAAGTCCACCACCGCGCCCTTGAAGACGCCCGGCGCGCGGAAGATCCGGTCGGTGAGATTGCCCAGCGCGCCGCCGAGCAGCAGGCCCAGCGCGATCGCCCACGGCAGGCTGTAGAGCTTGCGGGCCAGCCGGATGATCACCACGATCACGGTCGCCGCGATCACGGTGAAGATCACCGTGAACGCCTCGCCGATGCCGAAGGCCGCGCCCGGGTTGCGTACGGCGACGAACCGCAGCCAGTCGCCGATCACCCGGATCGGCTCCTGGTGCTCCAGCTTCGCCACCACCAGCAGCTTGCTGCCGAGGTCCAGCAGGTAGGCCACCAGCGCGACGGCGAACAGGGCGAACACCCGCCGCCCGCCCCTGGGCCGCTCCGCGGGCGCGGCGGCCTCGTCGTCCGTATCCGGGGTACCGATGACGCGCTCCGCCTCTGCCACGTGAGTCCCTCAACCTAGGTGCCTGACTGTGCACGAGGGTACGGCACACCCCCGCGGGCCCCTCCGGTCAGCCGCGCCTCTCCTGCTTCTGCTTGTCCTCCACGCACAGGGTGGCCCTGGGGAACGCCTGCATCCTGGCCTTGCCGATCGGCTTGCCGCACACCTCGCACAGCCCGTAGGTGCCGGCGTCCAGCCGTTTCAGGGCGTGCTCGGTCTGCTCCAGGGTGGCCCGGGCGTTGGCGGCGAGCGCCATCTCGTGCTCGCGGGTGATGTTCTTGGTGCCGGTGTCCGCCTCGTCGTTCCCGGCGCCGTCGCCGGAGTCCCGCATCAGGCCGGTCAGCGCGTTCTCGGAGGCGGTCAGCTCGGCGTGGATGCGGGCCACCTCGCCCTCCAGCTCGGCCTTGGCCGCGGCGACCTCCTCCGCGGTCCAGGGGTCCTCGCCGGGACGTACGGCGAGGACCCCTGGACCGCGGAGGAGGTCGCCGCGGCCAAGG
>NZ_PVLV01000522.1 GCF_002982015.1 Streptomyces solincola | reverse complement strand
GCACCATGCTCGGCGCGATCCTGGAGGTCTCCGGCGGCGCCGAGGCGCTCTCCAGCCGCCTGCTGCGCCTCTTCGGCGAGCGGCGCGCCCCGCTCGCCATGGGCCTGACCGGCCTGATCTTCGGCATCCCGGTCTTCTTCGACGTCGGCATCTTCGTCCTCGCGCCGATCGTCTACGCCGCCGCGAAGAGGTCCGGGAAATCGATCCTGCTGTACGCGATGCCGCTGCTCGCCGGGTTGTCGATGACCCACGCCTTCCTGCCCCCGCACCCCGGCCCGGTCGCCGCCGCCGGACTGCTGAAGGTCTCCCTCGGCTGGGTCATCGTGATGGGCCTGGCCGTCGGCGTCCCGGCCGTGCTGGCCGCCTGGGCGTACGCGGCCTGGATCGGGAAGCGGGTCTTCGTGCCGGTGCCGCAGGACATGCTGGAGGCCGCCGAGGCCGCCAAGGCCGCCGTCGCCGCCGACCGCGAGGGCACCGACGAGGCCCCGGTCTCCCTGGCCACCGTGCTCGCCGTCATCGGCACCCCGCTGGTCCTCATCCTGGCCGCCACCTTCTCCTCCATCACCCTCTCCGCCTCCCCCCTCCGCTCGGTGATCGAGTTCTTCGGCAATCCCTTCACCGCCCTGACCATCGCCCTGCTGCTGGCGTACTACCTGCTCGGCGTCCGCCGGGGCTGGTCGCGCGCGTCCCTGGAGTCGGTCTCCACCGCCTCGCTCAAGCCGGTCGGCAACATCCTGCTGGTGGTCGGCGCGGGCGGGATCTTCGGCGCGGTGCTCAAGGCCAGCGGCGTGGCCCAGGCGCTGTCCGACACCTTCCACGGCATCGGGCTGCCGGTGATCGTCCTGGCCTACCTCATCTCCCTGGTGCTGCGGGTCGCCCAGGGCTCGGCCACCGTCGCCATCGTCACCACCGCCGGCATCGTGCTGCCGCTGCTGGAGGGCTCCGGCCACTCCCAGCCCTTCCTGGCCCTGGTGATCATGGCCATCTCGGCCGGCTCGATCTTCGCCTCGCACGTCAACGACGGCGGCTTCTGGATGGTGTCGAAGTACTTCGGCATCTCCGAGCGGGACACCCTCAAGTCCTGGACGGTGCTGGAATCCGTGCTGTCCCTGGCCGGCTTCGCGGTCGCGGCGGCGCTCAGCCTGGCGGTGTAGCCGCGCGGACGCGGGGCGGCCCCGCCGGAGACGGTGCTCCGGCGGGGCCGCCCGTGGGCGTGCGCGAGGGGGCTACGCGCAGTACTGCTGCTCCTTGCCGATGGAGCGGTACATGCAGTCGGCGTTCTCGACCAGTTGCAGCACCGCGTCCCGGTTGCGGGAGGTCTCGCGCTCGATGACCTCGTCGGGCGGGTAGAAGCCGCCGCCGGAGGAGCCGCGCGGGTACATCTCGAAGGTGTAGCCGAAGATCTTGTGCGCGCCCCACAGGTAGTCGTCGATCGACCCGTCGGTGACGTAGAGGTCGCTGGACTGTTGGGGGGTGTAGCCGTTGCTGGCGGCCATCTTGCGGCCGACGGCGGCGAAGGCGTCCCGGTCGTCCTGGGTCAGGCCGGGCGCGGTGTCGTTGTAGGTGTAGCCGTACGGCCAGAGCACCAGCTCGCTGTAGGTGTGGAAGTCGATGGCGGCCCTGATCTGCTGCTTGCCGCCCACCGTGCGGGAGCGGACGAAGTCGGCGACGACCTTCACCTCGGGGGCCGACTCGGCGGCCCGGCCCCGGTAGGTCTCCGAGGAGGTGGAGCCGGAGGAGCCGCCGCAGCAGCCCCACTTGAAGTTCCAGTTGCGGTTCAAGTCGGTGCCGACGTACGAGGAGCCGGAGTTGGGCTGGCGGTTCTTGCGCCAGCTCCGGTAGGAGCCGCTGGCGATGTCGTACTCGCCGCCGTCCGGGTTGAGGTCCGGCACGATCCATATCTCGCGGTTGTTCACCGCGTTGGTGACGCGGGAGTCCGAGCCGTAGCCCGCGCCCAGCTCGCGCAGCAGGTAGAGCGCCATCTCCACGGTGAGGTGCTCGCGGGCGTGCTGGTGGTGGGTGAAGAGGATCTCCGGCTCGTTCTCGTCGGTGGCCACGTTGTCGCTGATCTTGATGGCGACGATGTCCCGGCCCTCGTGGCTCCTGCCGATGACCCGGCGGCTCATGATGTTCGGGTACTGCTGGAGCCGCTGGCTGATCTCGGCGTTCATCTCCGCGTAGTTGTGGTAGCGGGAGTCGGCCGAGGGGAAGTCGAAGGGCGTGGCGGCGGCGGTGGCGCCGCGCCGCGCGGGCGGGAGGGGCAGCGCCTCCAGCCTGTGCCCCCGGGCGCGCAGCGCGGCGGCCTGGCGGGCATTGGCGCTGACCACCACGGCGTGGCCGCTCACCTCGTCGATCGAGACGCCGGCGGCGGCGATGGCGGTGCGTTCGGCGGGGGTCGCGGGGCCGTGGATCTCGTACTGCCGGATCACCTCCTCGGTGACGGCGGCCGGGGCGGCGGGCACCTCGCCGGACGCCTGCCCGGTGGTGGTGGCCGCGACGGGGGCGGCCAGAGCCAGCGCGAGCACGGCCGTGAGGGTGGCGGACCGCCTGCGCCGGCCGCCCGGACCTGCCGGTCCGAGCCTGCCGCGGATGCGAAGTCGCATGGAAGTCTCCTGCGGTGGGGGTACGGGGCGGGTGACCCCGTGGCAGGCATGGTGCTGTGATGGCATGAACGGGTCAAGATGGCATCTCGGCCGGGTCCGGTCCGCGCACGCCCGTGCGAGAGGCCGGGCCGCTGGGTACGGACCGGGTACCGATCGACGATCACCCCCACGTTCCGGTGGGCGACGGAAGGCGGCGCGACATGGGCGGCGGCAGCAACGGCACGGGAGCGGGGGCGGAGACGGCTTCGGCGCCCCCGCTGCGCAGGGCGAGCTGGCGGTCGATCGGGCCGGGCGTCGTGGTCGCCGCGACCGGCGTCGGCGCGGGCGACCTGGTCGCCACCCTGATCGCGGGCAGCAGGTACGGCTACACCCTGATGTGGGCCGCCGTCATCGGCTGCCTGGTGAAGATCTCGCTGGCCGAGGCGGCCGGGCGCTGGCACCTGGCCACCGGGCGCACCCTCTTCGACGGCTGGCGCAGCCTCGGGCCGTGGACCACCGGCTACTTCGCCGTGTACGTGGCGGTGTGGGGCTTCGTCTACGGGGCGGCCGCCATGTCCTCCAGCGCCCTGCCGCTCCAGGCGCTGTTCCCGGACGTGATGGACCTGAAGTGGTGGGCCGTGCTGTGCGGACTGGCCGGCCTGGTCTTCGTCTGGTTCAACCGGTACGCCGTGTTCGAGAAGGTGATGACGCTGCTGGTCGGCGTCATGTTCGTGGTGACCGTCTATCTGGCGGTGCGGGTCACCCCGCACCTGGGCGAGGCGTTCGCCGGGCTCGCCCCGGTCCTCCCGGACGGCTCGCTGATCTACACCCTGGGCCTGATCGGCGGCGTCGGCGGCACCATCACGCTGGCCGCCTACGGCTACTGGGTCAACGCCAAGGGCTGGACCGACGCGTCCTGGATGCGGGTGATGCGGCTGGACAACCGGGTCGCCTACCTCACCACCGGGATCTTCGTCATCGCCATGCTGGTCGTCGGCGCGGAGCTGCTGCACTCCACCGGCGTGGCGCTGGCCACCGGCGACAAGGGCCTGCTGGACCTCACCGACGTGCTCGCCGACCGCTACGGGACCGCCACCGCCAAGCTGTTCCTGATCGGCTTCTTCGCCACCTCCATCACCTCGCTGATCGGGGTGTGGCACGGCGTCTCGCTGCTGTTCGCCGACTTCACCGCGCACATGAGGGCCCGCGGTGCGGGCGGGGCCGAGTCGGGCGCCGAGGAGGTGGCGGCGGGCGCCCGGGAGAAGTCGCTGCCCTTCCGCGCGTACCTGCTGTGGCTGACCTTTCCGCCGATGGCGCTGCTCTTCCTGGACCAGCCGTTCGGCCTGGTGATCGTCTACGGCGTGGTCGGCGCGTTCTTCATGCCGTTCCTGGCGCTCACCCTGGTCTGGCTGCTCAACTCCTCCCGCACGCCGGCCGAGTGGCGCAACGGCCGGCTGAGCAACGGCGTGCTGACGGCCGCGGGCCTGCTGTTCGTGGTGCTCTGCGTCCAGCAGGTCCGCGACCTGCCCTGGTGACCCTCGACGAGTCACCCGGGGCCTACGGCAGGTTGTGCACGTGCGGGCCCACCGCGTTCGACCAGGCGTTGCCCGCGGTGGCGTCCCAGTTGGTGGACCAGGTCATCGCGCCGCGCAGACCCGGGTAGGTCCTGGACGGCTTGAACTGGCCGCAGTTGATGCCCCGGGCCAGGCAGTCCAGGGCGTTGTTGACGATGGCGGGGGCGACGTAACCGCTGCCCGCGCCGCGGGTGGAGGCGGGCACCCCGAGGCCGACCTGCGACGGGGCCAGCCCGCCCTCCAGCTGGATGCAGGCCAGCGCGGTGAGGAAGTCCACCGAGCCCTGCGAGTAGACCTTGCCGTCGCAGCCCAGCATGGAACCGCTGTTGTAGTACTGCATGTTGACCACGGTCAGGATGTCCTTCACGGCCAGCGCCGTCTTGAAGTACTCGGTGCCCGTGTTCTGCATGTCGATGGTCTGCGGGGCCATGGTCAGCACCATGTTCGGACCGGCCTTGGCGGACAGCTGGCGCAGCGCCTTGGTCAGGTACGTGGAGTTGATCCCGTGCTCCAGGTCGATGTCCACGCCGCTGAAGCCGTACTCCTGCATCAGCGCGTGGGCGCTGTTCGCGAACGCCGTGGCGGAGGCGTCGCTGTTGATGGTGACGTTGCCCTTCTCGCCGCCCACCGAGATGATCACCGACTTGCCGGCCTGCTTCTTGGCGGCGATGTCGGACTTGAACTCGGCGACCGAGGAGTAGCGCAGCGCCGGGTCCAGGTTGAAGACGATCTGCCCGGGCGTGGCGGTGGAGTCGGCGAACGACACCGCGATGATGTCGTACTGCGCCTGCACGTCCCGCAGCTTCTGCACGGTCGCGCCGTTGTCGAAGTTCTGCCAGTAGCCGGTCAGCGCGTGCTTGGGCACGGTCGGGTTGGGCTCCGGGTCCGGTCCGGGGCCGTTCGGCTTGGCGGTGCGCGCGCTGACGGCGGCCGAACGGGCCGACTCGCCGGCCGTGTTGGCGGCCGTGACCTGGAAGGAGTACGCGGTGTCGGCGGCCAGCCCGGTCACCGTGGCCGAGGCGCCGGAGACCGACTGGACCTTCGCGCCGTCGCGGTAGACGTGGTAGCCGGTGGCGCCGGACACGGCGTTCCAGCTCAGCGCGATGGAGGAGGTGGTGGCCGTGCCCGCGCTCAGCCCGGCCGGGACCGCCGGGACGCCGGGCTCGGGGTCGGTGCCGCCGCCCCCGCCGTCCGGGCCGAGCACCGAGACGTCGTCGACCAGGTAGGCGGCCTGGCCGTACCAGCCGTGGGTGTAGACGGTGACCGCCGTGGTGCTCGCCCCGGTGGTGAAGCGGGTGGTGAGCTGCTTCCAGCCGGAGGAGTCCGGCGTCCAGGTGGAGACGTCGGTGGTGCCGGTGCCGGTCGCGCCCAGGTAGGCGTACCCGCCCTGCACCCAGGCGCTGAGCGTGTACGAGGAGTTGGGCTTGACCTTGACCGTCTGCGAGCAGCGGGCGTTGTCCTGTCCGGCGGGCGCGGCGCGCAGGGCGGAGGTCCCGGAGCGCACCGGCGAGGAGACGGCCGACCCGCTGCCGGCCGAGCAGCTCCAGTCCGCCAGCCCCGACTCGAAGCCGGGGTTCTTGGCGTTGTTGACGTCGGCGGCCTGGGCGGTGCCGGCGGTGGCGCCGACCAGGGCGAATCCGGCGCCCACGGCCAGCGCCAGTCCGCCGCCGAGCAGTCTGCGGCCCGGGCGGCGGGCGCCGCGGCCGCCGCCGCGGGCGGTGGTGATCGTACGGTCCTCGGTGTCCACGGTGAGCCTTTCGTGGGGGAGGGGCCTTCGCGGGGCGCGGGGAGGAGCCCCGGCGGGCCATGGAGGAGAAGCGGGGATGGCGCTAAGTTGGTCCAGACCAATGCGCTTGTCAAGCCCTCGTGTTGGTACGGGAGTTAACGGATGACGCCTTCGTCCCCATTGGTCACCCGTAACGCCCACCGGTCCTTCCGAGCGGCCGATCGAAAGCTGTTCTCCCTCTCCGCAGACGTGGTTAGAGTGCTTCACGTGCATGACCAGGAGTGAGCAGTGAGGGACAGTCCGAGATCGCGGGGCCGGTGAGCGACGGCCCGGGATCACGGGGCCAGTGAGGAACAGTCCGGGAGTGCGGGACTGCTGTCTGCGGCCCGCCGGAACGCCGGCGGACCGGAGCTGAACGGGGAACGACCGTGCCGACCGCCATCGCCGTCACCAGCGCCGACCTGGTGCTGCCGCCGACCGACCACCAGACGCCCACCGCCGCCCTGCTGCCGCCGCCGGACGCGCAGCCGCTGGACGCCGCGGTCGCCGACGCACAGGTCCTCATCGAGCAGCACGGCCACCTGCTGGTGCTCTACCCGGCCTCGTTGCCGGCCGCGCACCAGCGGCGGCTGCACACCGTCCGCGCGGTCCTGGAGACCGACCGGATAGCCCTGCTGAAGACCGACCTGCCCCCACTCGGCCTGGCCGTCCTGGTGCGCCAGATGCGGCAGTTGTCGTATCGGGACCTCAGCCCCGGAGTGCTGGCCTCCGCCGCCCGGCTGCTCTCCCACTACGTCTACGCCGGCGCCTTGCTCCACTCCGTCGCCCGGCTCGACCGGGTCCCGGTGGACCTCGGCTCGCACGCCCGCTCCTGGATGCCCGGCTCGCAGTTCGCCGTGCTGGCCAACCCGACCCCGACCCTGGTGAAGGCCGGTGCTCCCGACGCGGCCCTGCCCGGACCGGAGTTCGCCACCGCCCTGGTCGTCGCCCGCGGTCAGTCCACCGCCACCTGGGTCACCGACGCGCTCGCCCCCGCCTGGCGGGTCCAGCCGGTGGCCGAGGCCCCGCTCCCGGACGCCTCCGCCCGCTGGTGGGGCACCGCGAAACTGGTCGAGTTCGCCGCCTACCTGCCCGACCCCTCGGTGCTCTACCGGCTGGTCGCCTCGGTCCGCCGGGAGACCTGCTCCTGGTGCGGCGGCGACCTGATAGGCGACCGCTGCGGCTTCTGCGCCGCGCCGGTCCCGACGCCCGAGGACGCCCGCCCCGCCGTCCTCGCCGCCGCCCCCGGGGCGCACGCCGACGGGCCCGCGCTGCCCGCGCCCGGCCGGACCGGACCCCGGCACCGGGCGCTGCCCGGCGCCCGCCCGGGCGGCCCCCGGTGACCCCGGCC
>NZ_PVLV01000521.1 GCF_002982015.1 Streptomyces solincola | reverse complement strand
GGGTGGGCCCGGTGGAGGATCGCGCGCTGTCCCGCGGCCACCGCGCGCCGCGCGGCGGGGGGGTTTTGGGGGGGGGGGCGGGGCTCCGACTGCGGGGTGGGGGGGAGCGGGCGGGGGGGCCGGGGGGGGGGGGGGGGGGGGGGGGGGGGCGCGGGGTGGGGGCGGGGGGAAGGGTCGGGGGAGGTCATGCCCGGGCCTCCTAGGCGTGCGGCACGGTGGCCGCGGCGACGCCCTCGACCTCGGTGCCGGCCGGGGCGAGCAGGAAGACGTTGCGGTCCACGCGGTGCATGCCGCTGCCGAGCCCGAAGACGACGCCGCTGCTGAAGTCCAGGATGCGCTTGGCGACGTCGGGTTCGGCCCCGGTGAGGTCGAGCAGCACGGGGATCTGGGCGACGAGGTGGTCGGCGACCTCGCGGGCGTCGGCGAAGACCTGGACCCGCAGCACGATCATGCGGCGGTGCTCGGCCCCCTCGTAGCTCTGGGGGACGGTCTCGTGGTCCACCCGGGACGGCCACTCGTTGCGCCCGCGCAGCGGGACGACCTGGGCCAGCCCCTCCCACTGCTCGTCGGTGACGTCGTACCTCTCGTACCTACTCATGGGCCCATCCTCGCCCGGCTCACCCGTTCGGCCCAACTGCGACACGGCGAAGGTGTGCGCCGCCACCCTGACGGTCCGTCGGCGGCTGTCCCGACCTCACTCCCTCGGGCTTTCCCCCGGTCGGTTCCGGGTGTGTGCCGGATGGCGGGGCCGGGCCGAGGCGAGCAGCATTGACACTCCGAAACCGCCCGGCTACTTTCGGCCCAGCCCGAAACTGTCCGACACTGTTTGGTTACTGTCCGGGTTCTGACCGGCCTTCCGGAGGCCCTCATGAAGACAGGGTTCACTCGCGCCGCCGCTCCCCTCGTGCTGCTCTGCCTCGCCGTGCTCGCCGCGGCGGGTTGCGGCGCGGGCGGCGGGGGCTCCTCCGCGAACCAGGTCACCGTATGGATGTATCCGGTGATCATGGATCCGAAGGCCAACGCGGCGTACTGGGGCGGCGTCGAGAAGGGCTTCGAGCGCGCCCATCCCGGCACCGACCTCCGCATCGAGCAGCAGCCCTGGGAGAACCGGGACCAGAAGCTGGCCACCGCGTTCGGCGGCGGCAAGGGCCCGGACGTGGTGCTGCTCGGGCCGGACCAGATCCCGCAGTACCAGGCCAACGGCGTGCTGCGGCCGGTGGACGGGGCGATCCGCTCGGCCCGCGCCGCCTACCGGCCCGCCGCGCTGAAGGCGATGACCCTGGACGGCAAGGTGTACGCCGCGCCGATCTACCACACCGTCACCAGCACCCTGTACAACCGCAGGCTGCTGGCCAAGGCCGGGCTGAAGGAGCCGCCGGCCACCTGGGCCGCGCTCAAGGCGGCCGCGCCGAAGCTGAAGCGGGCCGGGATCGCCACGCTGGACTACTCGGCGAGCGGCGAGGCGTCGCTGAACATGAGCTTCTACCCGCTGCTGTGGCAGGCCGGCGGGCGGGTGTTCGACGAGAGCGGCCGCAGGACCGCCTTCGCCGGGCCGGAGGGGGTCGAGGCGCTGACCTTCCTGGTGGAGCTGTACCGGGCCGGGGCGGTGCCCCGCTCGGCGCTGACCAACGCCAACCTCTTCACCGACCAGGCCCTGGGCCGCCAGCAGGTCGCCATGGGGTACACCAACACCCCGGCGGACGCGGCGCTCGCCGCCCAGGCCTGGGGCAGCGACAACGTGATCGTCGGACCCGCGCTCGGCGGGCCGCGCAAGCAGGTGGTCTTCGGGATGCCCGGCGGGCTCGGCATCAACGCGGCGGGCCGCAACACCGCCGGCGCGGAGCGGTTCGTCGCCTATATGACCCAGCCCGCGCAGATCGCGGCGCTCGGCCGGGCCGGCGGCTTCTTCTCGCCGCGCTCCGACGTCACGGTGCCCGGCACGGGTGCGCACGCCAAGGAGTACGAGGCGGCTCTCGCGTACGCCTTCCCCGGTGAGCCGCACCGGGCGGCCCGCCAGCTCCAGGCACTGCTGGCACCGGAGATCCAGGCGGCGCTGACCGGCGAGAAGTCGCCGCGCGAGGCGCTGACGGCGGCCGCCGAGGCCGGCGACGACCTGCTGGCGCGGCAGCGTTGAGCCGGGTCGAGTCGCGGGCGACGCCGCCGTCCCCGGAGGAGGAGCCGGAGGCCGCCGGGCCGGAGAAGGCACGTACGCCGGTGGCCACCGGGCCCGCGGAGACGCGTACGGCGGAGGCCGCCGGGTCCCCGGAGACGCGTACGCCGGAGGCCGCCGGGCTCGTGGCGGCCGTCGCGGCTGACGGGACGCGTACGCCGGTGGCCACCGCCGCGCCGCCCGAGGACCGTACGGTCCCCCCGGTCACCGCTCCTGGCCCGCCTACCGGGCGGAAGTCGGCGGCCCGCCGGCGGGAGGCGCTGGCCGGGCTCGCCTTCGTCGCCCCGATGCTGGTGCTGTTCCTGGTGTTCCGCATCGGCCCGACGCTGGGTGCGGCCTTCCTCTCCCTCACCGACTACCGGCTGAGCGGCGACTGGGCCTTCGTCGGCGCCGGCAACTACGCCCGGCTGCTGGACGACCGGCTGTTCTGGGAGGCGCTGGGCGTCACCGCGCTCTACACCGCGCTGTACGTGCCGATGACGGTGGCACTGGCACTGGGCACCGCCGTGCTGCTGCACCGCACGCTGTGGCTGCGCGGCTTCTTCCGCGGACTGTTCTTCCTCCCCTACGTCACCAGCATCGTGCTGGCCGCGGTGATCTGGAAGTGGATCTACGAGGTGGAGGACGGCCTGCTGAACACCGCGCTCGGCGGGCTGGGCCTCGGGCCCGTGGACTTCCTCGGCAGCGAGTCCCTGGTGCTGCCCTCCATCGCCGCCGCCTCCGCGTGGAAGGGGTTCGGGTATTCCATGCTGATCCTGCTGGCCGGGCTCCAGTCGGTGCCGCGCGAGGTCACCGAGGCGGCCGTCATCGACGGGGCGAACACCTGGCAGCGCTTCCGCTGGGTGACCCTGCCGCTGCTGCGCCCGGTCCTCTTCTTCGTCCTGGTCATCGAGGCGATCGGGGCGTTCCAGGTGTTCGACGCCATGTACGTGATGACGGCCGGAGGTCCGGTGCGGGCCAGCTACTCCCTGGTGTACTTCCTGTACGACGCGGGCTTCAAGTTCTTCGACTTCGGCTATGCCTGCGCGGTGGGTCTGGTGCTCTTCCTGGTGGTGCTGGTCTTCTCGCTCATCCAGCGCAGGCTGGTCGGCCGGGAGGTGGACTGACATGGCGCGGCTGAGACTGCCGGTGCTGCTGGCCCTGGTGGCGCTGGTGACCGTCACCCCGTTCGCGGTGATGGTGCTGGTGGCCTTCGCTCCGCCGGGCGGGCGCACCCTGCCCGGCGCGCTGGACGTCACCCGGGCCACCTGGCAGAACTTCGCCGACGTACTGGGCGGCGCTGACGTGCTGCGCTGGGCGCTGAACTCGCTGGTGTACTCGCTGGTGTCGGTGGTGCTGATCCTGCTGTTCGCCTCGATGGCCGGCTACGCCTTCGCCAAGAAGCGCTTCCCGGGGCGGGAGGTGCTGTTCTGGGCGTTCCTGGCGACGCTGATGGTGCCCTTCCAGGCCACCCTCATCCCGTACTACCTGCTGGTGGCCGAGCTGGGCGGGGTGGACACCTACTGGGGCCTGATCGTGCCGACCCTCGCCAACTCGCAGGCGGTGTTCCTGATGCGGCAGTTCATCGTGCAGTTGCCCGACGAGCTGTTCGAGGCGGCCCGGATGGACGGGGCGTCGGAGTGGCGGGTGTACACCACCGTCGTGCTGCCCCTGATCCGCCCGGTGCTGGCGACCCTGGGCGTCTTCGTCTTCCTGTGGCACTGGAACGACTTCCTGTGGCCGCTGGTCATCGGCCAGTCCGAGGCGATGCGCACGCTCACCGTGGGCCTGGCCACCCTGGAGGGCGAGAACGTGACGATCAACCAGATCATGGCCGGCGCGACCATCACCGTCATCCCCTGCCTGCTGGTCTTCGGCCTGCTTCAGCGCTATCTGACGGACTCGATCGCCACCAGTGGGATGAAGGCGTAGGGGTGGTAGCGCTGAGGGAGGCCGAAGACCAGCAGGCAGGGGATGACGGT
>NZ_PVLV01000520.1 GCF_002982015.1 Streptomyces solincola | reverse complement strand
GCGCCTCGCCTCGGGCGCCCGCGCCTACCTCCCGCCGCGCCCGGACCCGCCTGCCGGGACCCGCTGCTCGTGCTCGCCGAACTCCTCACCAACGCCGTCCGGCACGGCCTCCCGCCGCTGCGCGTCACCGCCACCGTCCGCCCCGCGCCCGGCGGGCCGCGGGTGCTGCGCCCGGAGGTCGCCGACGCCGGCCCCGGTCCGGACACCGACCGGATACGGGCGCACTGGCGGCACCCCTCCTGCGACGTCGCCACCGGCCGGCGCGGCCTGTTCACCGTGGACACGCGGCCGACGACCGGGGCGTCACCCCGCACCCCGGCGGCGGGCACGGCGTCTGGGCCGAACTGCCCCTCCCCGCGGTCTCGCGATCATCCGAAGACCACGACCAATCCGGTGGCGCGCCGGTTCCGAACGACCCGTGACAGGCCGCCGGGACGACCTCCCGGCCGGCGGGCCACTGCGGGCGGAGGACTGTGCACCAGCGGAAGATAGCCGTCGTGGGCGGGGGAGTGGCGGGCCTCACCGCCGCCTACGTGCTCGGCAGGGCCCACGACGTCGTGCTGTACGAGGCGGACACCCGGCTCGGCGGCCACGCCCACACCCACGACCTGCCCGGCCCCGGCGGCCGGACCGTCCGGGTCGACTCCGGGTTCATCGTGCACAACGAGCGCACCTACCCCCGGCTGCTGCGGCTCTTCGCCGAACTGGGCGTCGCCACGCAGGACTCCGAGATGAGCATGTCGGTGCGGTGCGACGGCTGCGGACTGGAGTACGCCGGAGCGCGCGGCCCCGCCGGGCTGTTCACCGGACGCGGCTCGCTGCGCCCCGCCTACCTGCGGCTGCTCGCCGAGGTACCGCTCTTCCACCGCGCCGCCCGCAAGCTGCTCGCCTCCGGCGCGCCCACCGGCCTCACCCTGGGCCGCTTCCTGGCCGAGGGCCGGTTCTCCGCCTACTTCACCAGCCACTTCATGATCCCGCTGGTCTCCGCCGTCTGGTCGTGCGCCGCCCACACCGCCATGGACTACCCGGCGGCCTACCTCTTCCGCTTCCTCGACCACCACGGGCTGCTGTCGGTCACCGGCTCCCCGCAGTGGAAGACCGTTGCCGGCGGCTCCGCCGAGTACGTCCAGCGGGCCGCCAAGCACATCGGCAGCATCCGCACCGGCGCACCCGTCACCGCCGTCCGCCGCCACCCCGACCGGGCCGAGGTCACCACCGCCGACGGCGACACCGCCGCGTACTCGGCCGTCGTCCTCGCCACCCACCCCGACCAGGCGCTGCGGCTGCTGGCCGACCCCACCGACGCCGAACGGCAGGTCCTCGGCGCGTTCCGCTACTCGCGCAACCCCACCGTGCTGCACACCGACACCTCGTTGCTGCCGCGCGCCAAGGGCGCCCGCGCCTCCTGGAACTACCACCTGCCGAGCTGCTCGGCGGCCGCCGACGCCGTCCAGGTCAGCTACGACATGAACCGGCTGCAACGGCTCCCGGCCGGCGCGGACTTCGTGGTCACCCTCAACGCCGGCGACCGCGTCGACCCCGCCACCGTCCACGCCCGGATGGTCTACGAACACCCCGTCTACACCCCTGCCTCGGTCGCCGCCCAGCGCCGGCTGCCCTCCCTCAACACCGCCGTCACCGCCTACGCCGGCGCCTACCACGGCTGGGGCTTCCACGAGGACGGCTGCCGCTCCGGGGTGGACGCCGCCGCCGCGCTGGGGGTCACGTGGTAGCCGCCGACCGGCCGCAGGCGGCGCTGTACGAGTGCGTGGTCGGCCACACCCGCACCACCCCGCTGCGCCACTCCTTCGCCCAGCGCACCTACCTCTGGCTGACCGACCTCGACCGGCCGCCCCGACTCCCGCTCCTCCTGCGGCCGTTCGCCCGGTTCGACCCGCGCGACCACTTCGCCGGCACCGCGCCCACCATCCGGGCCGGCCTGGAGCGCTACCTCACCGCGCAGGGCATCACCCTGGAGCCCGGCGCCCGGGTGCTGATGCTGGCGCACGCCCGCGTCCTCGGACACGTCTTCAACCCGCTGACCCTGTACTGGGTCCAGGCGGCCGGCGGCGCCCCGCTGTGCACCGTCGCCGAGGTGCACAACACCTACGGCGAACGCCACTGCTACCTGCTGCGCCCCGGTGCCGACGGACAGGCGGACGTGCCCAAGGACTTCTACGTCTCCCCGTTCTTCCCGGTCGACGGCGCCTACCGGATGCGGGTCCCCGAGCCCGGCGAACGCCTCGACCTCACCGTCCAGTTGCGGCGCGGCGAGCAGCGGCCGTTCACCGCCACCGTACGCGG
>NZ_PVLV01000051.1 GCF_002982015.1 Streptomyces solincola | reverse complement strand
CCGCCCGGCCCCGCGGCCTCCGGCGACGGCCCGCCCCACCGGCCGGCCCCGGTCCGGCTGCTGCTCCCGCTGGTCCTGCCGGCGCTGCTGGTCGGCGTGGCCTCCAGCCTGGTGCTGCTGGCCGTCACCTGGCTCGCCGACAGCCTGGAGCACGTCATGTGGTCGGCGCTGCCCGGCGCGCTGGGCGTCGGCGGCGACGCGGGCTGGTGGACCGTGGCGGTGCTGACCGCGGCCGGTCTCGCCGTGGGCCTGCTGGTCTGGCGCTTCCCGGGCGGCACCGGCCCCGACCCGGCGACCCGCGGGCTGGTCGACCCGCCGCTGCCGGCGGGCGTCCTCCCCGGGATGCTGGCCGCCGCGGTGATCGGGCTCGCGTGCGGGGTCAGTCTCGGCCCGGAGAATCCGGTGACCAGCGCGAACATCGCCCTCGCGGTGGCGCTGGGGGCGCGGGCGCTGCCCCGGGTGCCGGGTGCGGCGTGGGGCGCGCTGGCCGCGGCCGGGACGGTCGGCGCGATGTTCAGCACCCCGGTCGCCGCCGCGCTGCTGCTCACCGAGGTGCCGGCGCCGCCCGACCCGCGCCCGCTGTGGGACCGGCTGTTCGCTCCGCTGGTCGCGGCCGGGGCCGGGGCCCTGACGACGGTGCTGGTGGCCGCGCCGACCTTCGAGCTGGACCTGGGCACCCGACCGGACCTCCGGCCGGTGGACGGGCTGTGGGCGATGGCGATCGCCGCGGTGTGCGCGCTGGTCGGACTGGCCGCCGTCCGCCTCCTGCCGTACACCCACCGGTTGTTCCACGCGCTGCGCCATCCGGTGCCGATGCTCGTCTGCGGTGGGCTGGTGCTGGGGCTGCTCGGTGCGCTGGGCGGGCGGATCACGCTGTTCAAGGGCTCGGAGCAGATGCGGGAGCTGGTGGCCGATCCGGCCGCCTACTCGGCCGCCGGGCTGGCGCTGATCGTGGCGGTGAAGCTGGTGGCGCTGGTGGTGGCGGCGTCCTGCGGGTTCCAGGGCGGCCGGATCTTCCCGGCGGTCTTCGTCGGGGTGGCGCTCGGGATGCTCGTGCACGCGCTGGCCGGATCGGCGCCGCTCGCGCTCACGGTGCCCTCGGCGGTGCTGGGGGTGCTGCTGGCCACCACCCGGCAGGGCTGGCTCAGCCTCTTCATGGCCGCCGTGGTCTCCTCCGACATCGCGATGCTGCCGCTGCTGTGCCTCGCCGTGCTGCCCGCCTGGCTGCTGGTCACCGGCCGCCCCCTGATGCAGCTGCGGCCCGACGGGAAACCCGCCCGGATGAGTTGACGAGACGTCAGGGCCGCCGTGCGGCGTTCTGCGACAGGCGTGTGAACAACTCCCGGCGCGCGTGGACCGGGCGCGCGGCGCGCCCCTAGCGTCCAGGTCATGCCTACGAGATTCCGGCGGCGCGGCGCCCTCGCGCTCGCCGCAGTGTGCCTTGCCTGGGCCCTGCCGACCACGACGGCGCGGGCCGAGGAGATACCACGCGCCCCGGGCCACCGGTTGGTGGACGACTACCGGGGCGCCGCGGCAGCGGCCCGGCCGGTGCCGGGCGAGGCGCCGCCCCAGCACCCGTACCTGGCGCCCAACGGCCGCAGCGGGATGCACGCGGACGCCGCCGGCAGCGCCACCTATCCGTGGAACGGCCCGCTGGGACGCTCCCCGCAGGTGCGCAGCGAGGCGATGGCCGCACTGGGCGGCGAGTGCGCCAACGTCACCTTCGACCGGGCCGGACGGATCGTCACCGTCTGCGGCACCTTCCAGGGTTTCCTGGTCAAGCTGCTGGACCCGCGGACCCTGGCGACGCTGGCCGAGCACAGGCTGCCGCAGCGGCCGTCCACCGTGGAGGCGATCAGCAGGCTGGACTTCTCCCGCATCTTCAAGGACACCTCCGGCGGCGCCTACTCCTACCTGGACGACCAAGACCGACTGGTGCTGGCCGACTCCCGGCAGCACGTGGTCCGGCTGAAGCACGAGCAGGCGGCGGACGGCTCCTGGCACTTCACGGTGGACGCCGACTGGGACCTGACCGGGCACGTCCCGCACGACTGCACCACCTGGACCAATCTGCGCCCCACCGGCGACTGCGACCCGGTGACCTCGGTGATGCCGGACTGGCAGGGCCGGATCTGGTGGGTGACCCGGCAGGGCCGGGTGGGAACCCTCGACCCGGCGGACGGCACGGTCCGCTCCGTCCGGCTGGCCGGGGAGGAGATCCAGAACTCCTTCTCCGTCGACCGGGACGGCGTGTCCATCGTCTCCGACCACGCGCTGTACTCGTTCACCGCCCGCGCCGACGGCACGCCCGAGGTGGTGTGGCGGGAGGTCTACGACCGGGGCACCGGTGCCAAGCCCGGCTCGGTCAACCAGGGCTCGGGCACCACGCCCGACCTGTTCGGCGCGGACGGGAAACGGTATGTGGCGATCACCGACAACGCCGACGACCGGATGCACGTGCTGGTCTACCGCCGGGACGCGGGCCTGCCCGCGGGCGGGCGGCTGGTGTGCGAGGTGCCGGTGTTCGGCTCCGGCGCGTCGACCACGGACAACTCGCTGATCAGCTCGGGCAACAGCCTGGTGGTGGAGAACAACTACGGCTACGAGGACGTCACCTCGCTGACCTTCGGCCGCAGCGTGCCGGGCGGGGTGGCCCGGGTGGACGTGCGGCCCGACGGCAGCGGCTGCGACACCGTGTGGGAGAGCGCGGTGCGCTCCCCGTCCACGGTGCCCAAGCTGTCCACCGCCAACGGACTGCTGTACTTCTACGCCAAGGACCCGCATCCGCTCGGCATCGACGCCTGGTATCTGACCGCGGTGGACTTCCGCACCGGCAAGGAGCGCTGGCGCAAGCTCACCGGGACCGGCCCGCTGTACGACAACAACTGGGCGCCCATCACGCTGGGGCCGGACGGCACCGCGTACGTCGGGGTGTTCAACGGGCTGCTGGCGGTCCGCGACACCGAGGGATGAGCCGGCCGGGCGGCCGGGGGCGGCGCGGTCGGCCTCAGTCGCCGGCCGGGCCGCCCTCGGGCGTGCCGTAGCGGCGCTCGAAGCGGGCGACGCGCCCCTCGGAGTCCACGGTGCGGGCCCGGCCGGTGTAGAAGGGGTGGCTCTCGGAGGAGATCTCCACGTCCACCACCGGGTAGCTCTCGCCGTCGTCCCACTCGATGGTCTGCTCGCTGCGGGCCGTCGAGCGGGTCAGGAACGCATAGCCGGCGGACTTGTCCCGGAAGACGACCGGCCGGTAGTCGGGCTGCTGGTCCTGCTGCATCGTGTGTCCCTTCGCTGGATCGCCCCCGCCTGCGCACCGCCCCGCCCTGACGCCGGCGGCGCGCCCCTCCCCCGCTGTGGCACCACTATGGGAGGCCGCCCCACCCGGCGCACGCCGGGTGGGGCGGCGGCGCGGCCAGTGGTCCGTTTGCCCGACCCGACTGGTGGGCGCCGACGGGCGCGCATAGCTTCACGCTGACGGAAGTCCACGGGCCCTGCCGTGCTCGCCGGTCTTTCGGTGCCGCGCCCCGAAGCGAGAGAAGGACCCCATGCGCTCCATACCCCTGCTGGCCGCCGCCTTCACCGGCGCCCTGTGCCTGGCCGCCGCCGCGCCCGCGGCCCTTGCCGACGACCGGGCCCGGGCCGGAGGCGCCGCCACCGCGACCGCCACGGCCACCGTCTCCCCCTCCAGCGTCGCCCCCGGCGCCACCGTGACAATCAACGTCACCTGCCCGTTCACCCAGAACTCGGGCAACCAGAGCACCCTGACGGCGAACTCCCCGGCCTTCGCCGGCGGCCGCGCCACCCTCAACCGCAGCGCGGCGGGCGCGGCACCGGGCGGCACCCGCTACACCGGCACCGCCCGGATCGCCCCGCGCACCAGCTTCACGGGCACCGGTTCCGGTCTCTCCGCGCAGCGCGCCCCGTACCACGTCACCGGCGACTGCGGGAACGGTACGGCGTTCCGCGCCACGCTCACCGTGGACCCGCGCACCCCCACCGGCGGCACCACCGGCGGCCTCGGCGGCAGCCAGGGCCCGACCGGCGTGGAGGTGCTGGCCGGCGGCGGCATGGCCGCGGCGGCCGCGGCGGCCGGTGTGCTGCTCCTGCGCCGCCGCAACGGCGTGCACCCGCGCTGACCCGGCCGCCGCCGGGGCGTCCGCCGGCCGGTCGGCGGTTGCGGCGCGCGATGAACGCGTTCAGGGCGGTGGCGAAGGCGCACCAGACGGCCGTGTTCCGGGCCGGGCTGACGCCCACGGACGCCTCCAGGGCACGCGGGGCGGGCCCCCGGGTGCGCCCCGGGGCGTGCCCGCCGGCCCAGGCGATCGCCGCGTGGAGCGGGGTCCACATACCGTGCCGAACGCCCGGGGCGGCGGTTGCCGCGGCGGTGTGCGCAGCGAGCGGTGCCAGCGGCTGTCCGGGTCCACCGCCCGCGCCCCACCGCCCGCCGTGGCGGCGCCCGCCGTGGCGCGCCGCCCTTGCGCCCGGCTCCGGGCCGCACCGCGCGCGGTGTCTCCTGCCGTGAAGACGTCCGTGCCCACCCGGCTTCCCGGAGCGAGGGGTTCCGCACCCGCGAGGTGGGGTACCGGTACGCCGCGCCGCGAGCGGACGGCGACCGGACCGGTGAAAAACCGCGGGCGGATGCGCGCCGGAGGGCGGGCGGACGGCCCCGGTGTTTACCTGAAAGCCGCGCAGCCTCATGTAAGGAGCACCACGTGCCTTCGCAGGACCCCAAGCTGTCGTACACCATTCCCGGGATGAGCACCGAGACCGGCGCCGAGATCATCGGCCTGCTGCAGATGCGTCTGCACTCGCTCAACGACCTGCACCTGACCCTGAAGCACATCCACTGGAACGTGGTCGGCCCGCACTTCATCGCCGTACACGAGATGATCGACCCCCAGGTGGACCAGGTCCGGTCGATGACCGACGACCTCGCCGAACGGATCTCCACTCTCGGCGGCTCGCCCCAGGGCACCCCCGGTTCGCTGGTCGCCGACCGCACCTGGAACGACTACTCCATCGGCCGCGCCGAGGCCATCGAGCACCTCGGCGCCCTCGACCTGGTGTACACCTCGGTCATCGAGGACCACCGGGAGGCCATGAAGGCCACCGAGGAGTCCGACCCGGTCACCCAGGACATGCTGATCGAGCAGTTGCGCAGCCTGGAGCTGTTCCAGTGGTTCGTCCGCGCCCACCTGGAGTCCAGCGGCGGGCGGCTCAGCACGTCGGGCGCCTCCTCGGAGAAGGCCGCCGCGAGCGCCGCCGCCGACCAGGCCAAGCGGCAGCCGTGACCCTGCCGCCGCGGGCGCGGTGACCCCGCCCGTCCGCGGCCCTCGTCTGTCCCCGAGCGTCAGCACCGGTCCGCGCCCTTCCGGCGCGCCGGTGCTGACGCTCGTCCGCGGCCGGTCGGAGCCGGGGGCCGTGCTGGGCCGGACGGGTCACCGCCGGCGCGAGGGGATTGGCCCCGGCCGGTTGGTGGCACCCGGTCGGTCGGACGCGGTGCGCGGCCGGGCGCCGGTGTGCCGAGGGTGTACCGGTTCGAGCGATGGGAGACGCCGGTGAGCACGGAGGAAAGCACCAGGAAACAGGCCGGGGACGGGCTGCGCTGCCTGGTGACCGGGGCGACCGGATACATCGGCGGGCGGCTGGTGCCCGAGCTGCTCAAGGCCGGGCACCGGGTGCGCTGTCTGGCCCGCACCCCGCAGAAGCTGCGGGACCAGCCGTGGGCCGGGGACGTGGAAACGGTCCAGGGCGACGCGCTGGACGAGGAGTCGGTCGGCTCGGCCATGCAAGGCGTCGACGTCGCCTACTACCTGGTGCACGCGCTGGGCACCGGTGCCCGGTTCGAGGAGAAGGACCGGCAGGCGGCCAGGATCTTCGCCGAGCGGGCGCACGCGGCCGGAGTGAAGCGGATCGTGTACCTCGGCGGGTTGACCCCCTCGGCGGTGCCGGAGCGCGAGCTGTCGCCGCACCTGCGCTCGCGCGCCGAGGTGGGCCGGATCTTCGTCCAGGGGCCGGTGCCCGCCACCGTGCTGCGGGCCGCGGTGATCATCGGCTCAGGGTCGGCCTCCTTCGAGATGCTGCGGTATCTGACGGAGCGGCTGCCGGTGATGGTGACGCCGAGCTGGGTGCACACCCGCATCCAGCCCATCGGCGTACGGGACGTGCTGCGCTACCTGGTCGGGTCGGCCACCATGCCCGAGGACGTCGACCGGACCTTCGACATCGGCGGACCGGACGTGCTGACCTACCAGGACATGATGCTGGGCTACGCACGGGTGGCCGGTCTGCGCAAGAGGCTGATCCTGCCCGTGCCGGTGCTGACACCGGGTCTGTCCAGCCACTGGGTGGGGCTGGTCACGCCGGTGCCGGCCTCCATCGCCAAACCGCTGACCGAGTCGCTGCGCCACGAGGTGGTCTGCCGCGAGCACGACATCGCGCACTATGTGCCGGACGCACCGGGGCAGCCGCTGCCGTACCGGGAGGCGGTGGAGCTGGCGCTGCGGAAGGTGCGCGACGCGCAGGTGGACACGCGCTGGTCGTCGGCGTCGCTGCCGGGCGCGCCGAGCGACCCGCTGCCCACCGACCCCGACTGGGCGGGCGGCAGCCTCTACGAGGACGAGCGGGAACTTCCGGTGGACGCCTCCCGGGAGTCGCTGTGGCGGGTCATCGAGGGCATCGGCGGGGACAACGGCTGGTACTCCTTCCCCCTGGCCTGGGCGGTGCGGGGCTGGCTGGACCGGTTCGTCGGCGGGGTCGGGCTGCGCCGCGGCCGCCGGGACGCCGAGCGGCTGCGGGTCGGCGACTCGCTGGACTTCTGGCGGGTGGAGGAGATCGAGCCGGGCAGGCTGCTGCGGCTGCGCGCCGAGATGCGGCTGCCGGGGCTGGCCTGGCTGGAGATGTACGCGGAGGACGGCGACGGCGGGGTGCGCTACCGGCAGCGGGCGCTGTTCCATCCGCGCGGGCTGTTCGGGCACGCCTACTGGTGGTCGGTGTCGCCGTTCCACGCGGTGGTCTTCGGCGGGATGGCCCGCAACATCACCCAGGCCGCCGCCAAGGGCATGGCCGCGCGCCGGGACGGCCGGGCCACCCCGGCGGACGGGACCGGGCCGGGGGCAGGCGGCCCGCAGAGGCGGCCGGGCGGGGAGCGGGAGGAGAGCGCCCGCGGCTGAGCCGGCCGCCCGCCACCGGGCCGGCGGCCGCCCGGCGGCGGGGTTGCCACCGGGGTGTTGCCCGGCGCCGTGTCGCTGCCGGGGCCGCGCCCGCGGCGGAGTCACGTCGTTGACCACCGGGGCGGCGCGGCCGCCCGGACCAGCCCGTCCCGTCGTCTCCGCACCTGGGGAGTCTCCATGACCACAGCGGTCGTCCTGTTCACCTCCGACCTGCGCCTGTCCGACCATCCGCCGCTGCGGGCGGCGCTGCGCGCGGCGGACGAGGTGGTGCCGCTGTTCGTCCAGGACCCGGGGGTGCGTGCGGCCGGCTTCGAGGCGCCCAACCGGCGGGCGTTCCTCGCCGACTGCCTGGCCTCGCTGGACGCCGGGCTGCGCAAGCGGGGCGGCAGGCTGGTGGTGCGGTCGGGGCCGGTGGTACGGGAGACGGCCGCGGTCGCCGCCGAGTGCGGCGCGGCCGAGGTGCACCTGGCCGCCGGGGTCACCCGCTACGCCCACCACCGCGAGGAGGGGCTGCGGACGGCGCTGGAGAAGGACGGCGTGGAGCTGCACGTGCACGACGCGGTGGTGACCGCGGTCGCGCCCGGCACGGTGGTGCCGTCCGGCGGGTCGGACCACTTCGCCGTCTTCACGCCGTACTTCCGCCGCTGGTCCGACGTCCATCTGCGCGAGCCGCTGGGCGCGCCGCGGAAGGTGCGGGTGCCCGCGGAGGTGCGCTCCGAGGAGCTTCCGCGGCGCGCGGACGTCCCGGACGTCTCGCCGGACGTCCCGAAGGGCGGTGAGGACGCCGGCCGGCGGCTGTTCCAGCGGTGGCGGCGCGAGGACATGGCCGGATACGAGGACGACCACGACGACCTGCCCGGTGACGGGACCTCGCGGCTGTCGCCGTTCCTGCACTTCGGCGCCCTGTCGCCGGCCGAGCTGGTGCACCTGGCGCGGGAGCGGGGCGGCGCGGGCGCCGAGGCGTTCGTGCGGCAACTGGCCTGGCGGGACTTCCACTACCAGGTCCTCGCCGCCCGGCCGGCGTCCGCGGAGAAGGACTACCGCACCCGGCACGACGCCTGGCGCTCGCCGAAGCAGGCCGAGGCGGATGTGACCGCCTGGAAGGAGGGCCGCACCGGCTACCCGATCGTGGACGCGGCGATGCGGCAACTGCGCGCCGAGGGCTGGATGCACAACCGGGCGCGGCTGCTGACGGCCAGTTTCCTCGCCAAGACGCTGTACGTGGACTGGCGGGTGGGCGCCCGGCACTTCCTGGACCTGCTGGTCGACGGGGACCTGGTGAACAACCAGATGAACTGGCAGTGGGTGGCCGGGACCGGCACCGACACCCGGCCGCACCGGGTGCTCAACCCGCTGGTGCAGGCCAAGCGGTTCGACCCGCAGGGCGACTACGTACGCCGGTACGTGCCGGAGCTGCGGGAGGTGGCCGGGCGCCGGGTGCACGAGCCGTGGAAACTCCCCGCCGAGCAGCGCGCGGGGCTGGACTACCCGGAGCCGATCGTCGACCTGGACGAGGGCTTGAAGCGGTTCAAGCAGGCACGCGGCAGGGAGTGACCATGGCAGCGAAGCAGACAGCCGGATGGCACTGGCTCTTCGGGGACCAGCTCGGCCCGCACTTCCTGACCGGCGGCGGTGGGCAGGGGCCGGGCCGGGACACCCCGCTGGTGATGATCGAGTCCCGCTCGGTGTTCCGCCGCCGGCGCTTCCACCGGGCCAAGGCGCATCTGGTGCTCTCCGCCATGCGGCACCGGGCGGCCGAACTCGGCGACCGGGTGCGGTACGTGAAGGCGGACAGCTACCGGGAGGGGCTGGCGAAGGCGGTCGGGAAGCGGGACCGGGTCATGGTGCACCATCCGACCTCCCGGGCGGCGCTGAGGCTGGTGGAGTCGCTGGAAGCGGTGGAGGTCGGCGCGCCGCGCGGATTCCTGGTGGGCCCGGCGGACTTCGCCGCCTGGGCGGACGGCCACGGCGGCGGGGCGAGGCTGCGCCAGGAGGACTTCTACCGCTGGGTGCGGCGCACCCACGACCTGCTGATGGACGGCGAGCAGCCGGCCGGCGGGAAGTGGAACCTGGACCACGACAACCGGCAGCCGCCGCCCAAGGGCGCCGAGGCGCTGGAGCTGAAGTCGCCTTACCGCCCGCGGGAGGACGACATCGACGAGGAGGTCCGCCGGGACCTGGACCGCTGGGCGGAGGACGGCGACGTCTCCTTCGTCGGCCGGGACGGGCCGCGGCGCTTCCCGGCCACCCGCAAGGAGGCGCTGGCGGCGCTGAAGCGGTTCACCGCGGAGCGGCTGGCGTCCTTCGGGCCGTACGAGGACGCCATGCTGGCCGGGGACCCGGTGATGAGCCACAGCCTGCTGTCCTCCTCGCTCAACCTGGGCCTGCTCGACCCGGCGGAGTGCGTGGAGCGCGCGGAGGCCGCCTACCGGGACGGCTCCGCGCCGCTGAACAGCGTGGAGGGGTTCGTCCGGCAGATCGCCGGCTGGCGGGAGTACGTCTGGCAGCTCTACTGGTACTTCGGCGAGGAGTACCGCTCCTCCAACGCGCTGCGGCACACCGCGGCGCTGCCGGACTGGTGGGACGACCTGGACGCCGACGACGTGCGGGCCCGCTGCCTGTCCACGGTGCTGGCGCAGGTCCGGGACACCGGCTGGACCCACCACATCCCCCGGCTGATGATACTCGGCGGGTACGCGCTCCAGCGCGGCTGGGGCCCGGCGGCGCTGACCGACTGGTTCCACCGCAGCTTCGTGGACGGTTACGACTGGGTGATGCTGCCCAACGTGGTCGGCATGTCCCAGTACGCCGACGGCGGCCGGATGACCACCAAGCCGTACACCTCGGGCGGGGCGTACGTGAACCGGATGAGCGACCTGTGCGGGCCGTGCGCGTACCGCCCGGGCGACCGGACCGGGGAGCACGCCTGCCCCTACACCACCGGGTACTGGGTCTTCATGGACCGGCACCGCGAGAGGCTCGAGCGCAACCAGCGCACCGCGCAGCCGGTCCGCGGACTGGACCGGCTGGGCAACCTCGACGAGGTGAGGGAACGCTACGAGGAGGTGGGCGACGGCCCGCCCTGACAGCCGTCGCCCGCCGGGGGCGCCGGCGGGTCCGGTCAGCGGGCCCGGTCCTCCACGACGGGGGCGCCGTCCGGTCCGGGGCGCACCCGGGCGGCGCCGGCGGCGAGCGCGTCCACGGCGG
This sequence comes from Streptomyces solincola, assembly GCF_002982015.1. Classification (GTDB taxonomy): domain Bacteria; phylum Actinomycetota; class Actinomycetes; order Streptomycetales; family Streptomycetaceae; genus Streptomyces; species Streptomyces solincola. Next base: position 9,755 of record NZ_PVLV01000051.1, on the reverse strand, counting down.
TGCGTGCGCTCAGCTCAAGGTCGCCGCCCGGCGGCATCCTCGGCGGTTCGCCGGCCACCGCGCGGTCGGCGAAGCCGGTGTCCAGATGGCCGAAGCGCAGGTCCAGCACCCGGACGCCGGCCGGGCGGGCCTCCCGGCGGACGGCGTCCAGCCAGGCGGCGAGCGCGGACTTGGAGGCGCTGTAGTCGGCCATGCCGGGCTGGGGGCGCTCGGCGACCACCCCGGTCACCGCGGCGAGCGCCCCGCCCTCGCCGAGCAGAGGCAGCGCGGCGCGCAGGAACGCGGCCGGGGCGAGGGCGTTGACCGCCATCAGGTGCTCGGCGATGTCGTCGCCGGTGCCCCGGGCGGGGCCGAAGGCGGCGACCCCGAACGCGGTGAGCACGGCGTCGAGACCACCCAGCGCCGCGGCGGCCTCGGCGACGGCGTCCGCGCAGCCGTCGAGGTCGTAGGCGTCGAACCGGACCACCGGGCAGCCGCCGAGGTCCCCGGCGGCCCCGGCCAGCTTGGACGGGTCCCGGCCGGCGAGGACGAGCCGGGCGCCCCGGCGGTGCAGTTCGGCCGCCACCGCCCGGCCGATGGCCCCGGTGCCGCCGGCCACCAGTACCCGTGCGCCGTCGATCTCCACGTCCGCTCCCTCCGTCGTCACCCTGTCGTCGTGTTGCCGGCGGTCGTCGCCGCGTCGCCGGCCGGTGTCACCCTGTCGTCCGCGGCAGCCTTCCCCGGGAGCGGGCGTCCGGAACGGTCCGTGCGGCAACCGGGGCGCTCGGCGGGCGCGTCCACGGGGGTGGGGACCGGCCGGATGGCCGTTCCCGTGGACGGGGGAGGCGGAAGGTGGGAGCGGCTCGACGGGGGACGCCCGGGCGGCTGATCGCCGCGGCGGCGGCGCTGACGGCCGGGGTGCTGCTGCTCCCCCGGGTGCTGCCGGACGCCGCGAGCGGGGTGGGCGGCCTGCTGGAGACGTTCCTGCCGTGGTCGTGGCTGGTGATCGTGGTGCTGGCGGCGCTGGCTCTGCTGCGGCGTTCGGCCGTGGCGCTGGGGGCGGTGGTCCTGCCGGTGGCGGCCTGGGCGGTTCTCTTCGGCGGGCTGCTGCTGCCCGTGACGGGATCCACCGCGCACGGCCTGGTGGTGGTGAACCACAACGTGAGCGACGAGAACCCGGATCCGGCCGGTACCGCGCGCGCCGTGGCCGGCGCCGGGGCGGACCTGGTGGCCCTCCAGGAGCTGGTGCCGTCGGCGCGGGAGGTGTACGCGCGGGTGCTGGCGGACCGCTACCCCCATCACACGGTCCACGGCACGGTCGGGCTGTGGTCGCGGTATCCGCTGCGCGGCGCCGACACGGTCGCCGTCAAGCCGGCCGGGATCCCGGAGCCCTGGAGCCGCGGGCTGCGGGCGGTGGCCCGGACGCCGCACGGGGACGTCGCGGTGTACGTGGCGCATCTGCCGTCGGTGCGGCTGGGGGCGGGCGGGCTCGCGGCAAAGTGGCGGGACGAGAGCGCACGGATGCTCGGCGACGCGATCGCCGCCGAGGAGGTGGCGCGGGTGGTGCTGCTCGGGGACCTCAACGGCACGGCCGGAGACCGGGGCCTGCGGCCGCTGACCTCGCGGCTGGAGGTCGCGGAGCGGGGCTTCGCCTTCTCCTTCCCGGCCGGTTTCCCGGTGGTGCGGATCGACCAGGTGATGGCCCGAGCGGCGGCCGTCGCCGAGATCCGGGCCCTGCCGGCCACCGGCAGCGACCACCGGCCGGTCCTCGGCCGGGTCCGCTGGGACGGGGACCGCGAGTAGCGGCGGCTTGGGGCTCAGCGTCCCGCGACGGCTCCCGCGCCGGCCCCGGCTCCGGGGGCGGGCGCGCCGCTCCACTCCAGGCGGAGGATGGCGAGGTCGTCGGTGTGCCGGTCGGCGTTGAGCTTGCGGACCTCGGTGATCAGCTCGTCCAGGTGGGCGTCGGCGTCGGCGTCCGGGATACGGTCCACCAGCTCGATCAGCCCGTCCACGCCGAGGCGGTCCTCCTCGTCGCCCTGGTGGCCCTCGATCAGGCCATCCGTGTAGATCATCATGGCTCCGCGTGCCGGGAGTTCGACTCGGCTGGGGCGCCAGTTGGCGAGACCGGGTGCGATGCCCAGCGCGATGCCGTGCGCGGCCCGGACCTCCGCGGTGGTCCCGGCGGCGGTGAGCAGCGGGGCGTGGTGGCCGGCGAGGTAGACGGTCGCCGAGCCGGCCGCCGCGTCGATGCAGACCAAGGTGACGGTGGCGAAGAGGTCGGCGTGGGTGCGCTCGGCGACCAGCATCTTCTCCAGCAGGACCAGCAGCTCGTCGGCGCGGTGGCCGCCGAGGGTGAGGGCCCGCCAGGCGATGCGCAGGCAGACGCCGAGTGCGGCGGCGTCCGGACCGTGCCCGCTGACGTCGCCGACGATGGCGTGCAGCAGCCCGTCGGGGGTGTGCACCACGTCGAGGAAGTCGCCGCCGAGCAGGGCGCGTTCCCGGCCGGGGAAGTACCGGCTGGTGGCGGAGATCCGTGACGCCCCGAGCATCGGCGGCGGCAGCAGGCCGCGTTCGAGGCGGGCGTTCTCCTCGGCGCGGAGCTGTACGGCCTGGATGGCGGCGCTGGCCCGCTCGGCCTGCTTGCGCTGGGCGGCGTAGCGCACCACCCGGTGCAGCAGGTCCGGTTCGACCTTGCCCTTGACCAGGTAGTCCTGCGCGCCGGCGGCCACCGCGTCGATGCCGGCCTGCGATTCGGCGAGGCCGGTCAGCACGATGATCGCCGCGTTCGGGTCGGCGCCCTGGACGGTGTCCACCGCTCCGATGCCCATGGCGTCGGGCAGGTGCAGGTCGAGCAGTACGCAGTCGGCGGAGCGGACGGTCAGCTCGGCGCATGCCTCGGCGAGGGTGGAGCAGCGGGTGAGGGCGTAGCGCAGACCGGTGTCGATCAGCAGCTCCTCCACCAGCAGCGCGTCGCCGTCGTCGTCCTCGACCAGGACGATCCGGTACACGGGTTCGGCGGACGCGGTCATCCTCTGGTCCCGGCCTCGACGGCTTCGGGCTCCGCCGGGGCGGCGTCCCCGGCTGCCAGGGTGAACAGGAAGCGGGTACCGGTCTCGTGGTCCGGGTCGATGCCGATGGTGCCGCCGTGGAACTCCACGATCTTCTTGCACATGGCCAGCCCGATGCCGCTGCCGGGGTACGCCTCCTTGGTGTGCAGCCGCTGGAAGATCACGAAGACCTTCTCGGCGAACTCGGGGGCGATGCCGATGCCGTTGTCGCTGAACGAGAACCGCCACAGGGCGCCGTCGCGCTCCGCCTCGATGCGGATCTCGGGGGTGCGGTCGGGGTGGCGGAACTTCACGGCGTTGGAGATGAGGTTCTGCCACAGGATGCCGAGCTGGGTGGTGTCGCCGGTGATGGTGGGCAACGGGTCGCTGGAGACGGTCGCGCCGGACTCCTCGATGGCGACGCTGAGGGAGTCCAGGGTCTGTGCGACGACCTTGTCCAGGTCCACGGTCCGGTGCTCGTTGTGCACCCGGCCGACTCGGGAGAAGTTCAGCAGGTCGTTGATCAGCACCTGCATCCGGTTGGCGCCGTCCACCGCGAAGCCGATGTACTGGTCGGCGCGGTCGTCCAACTGGCCGGTGTAGCGGCGCTGGAGGAGCTGGGTGAAGCTGGAGACCTTGCGCAGCGGCTCCTGGAGGTCGTGCGAGGCGACGTAGGCGAACTGCTCCAGCTCGGAGTTGGAGCGGCGCAGCTCGGCGGCCTGCTCGTCGAGCCGGCCCCGGGCCTGCTCGGTGAAGGCCAGCTCGTCCAGCAGCCGCCGGCGCATGGACTCCACGTCCTCGCCGAGCTGCCGCAGGTCGGCGGGGCCGGTGGCGGTGACCGTGTGGGCGAAGTCACCACCGGACACCTGCCGGGCGTCGGCTCCCAGCCGGGTCAGCGGGACGGTGATGCCGCGGCGGAGTCCTTCGAAGACCAGGACGGCGAACAGCACGATGACGAGGGCGATGGCGGCGAGGGTGGCGTTGCGCGTCCGGTCGGCGTCTTCCAGGTCCTCGACGGCGGCGACCCGGGCGTCTTGCAGGTGGCGCTGCTGGGAGTCCATCGCGGTGCGCAGGGCGTTGAAGGCGTCCCTGCCCCGCGCGGCCTGCTGTGCGGCCTGCGGGACCGCCTGGCCAGGCGGGGCGGCGGCGACCGGCTCGGCGACGGAGTCCTGCCAGAGCGCGGCCTTGGCGAGGACGTCGTCCAGTTCGGCGCGGCCCCGGCCGTCGTCCGCGAGGAGCTTGCGGAGCTGTCCGACGGCCGCCTTCTCGTCGGTCAGGCCCTGCCGGTAGGGCTGGAGGAAGGCCGGGTCGCCGGAGAGGCCGTAGCCGCGGATGCCGGTCTCCTGGTTGACCAGGGCGGTCTCCAGGCGGACGGCGTTGTTGAGGGCGGGACTGCGTCCGTTGACCAGCTCGTCGGTGAGGGTGGAGGCGCGGTTCAGCGCCCATATGCCCACCCCGCCGAGCACGGCGAGCACCACCATGGCACTGGTCACCCCCACCCGCAGCCAGCGCCGAGTCGTCCAGGAGGCCAGGGGCCCCCTGGGCTGCTGGTCGTCGCGGTCCTTCGCCATGCCGGGTGCGCTCCTCGTGGGTCTCGCCGGGCAGCTCTCTTGCCGCGCGGCAACGGTACTCTAGCCGTGTTCCGACAAGCTGCGTTGTCGAGGGCCCAGCGGATTGCCTAGAGTAGGCGCATGCCTGGCATTCACTTCTCGCTGCGTCTGGGTGAGGAGGAGATGGCTGTCCTGGCGGCCGACTCGGTCGGCGACCTGGCCGGCCGGCTCATCCTCCGCGCCTTCGATCCGCTGCCCGCGGGTGGAGAGCACGGCAGGGCCCGGACGGACGCGCTGGCGCACCTGCACATGCTCTTCCACCTCAAGGCGGCCATCGAACGCCTGGAGGAGGAGGCCGCCCAGCGGGCAGCGGACGCCGGCGCGGGCTATCCGCAGATAGGGCGCGCCTCCGGTATGACCCGGCAGGGCGCCCGAAACCGCTGGCCGGGACTGATCGGCCAACCCACCACCCGCAAGACGACACTTCCGGAGCCAGAGATGATGACCGCCCCCGCTCGTCCCTACGACGTGCTGCTGGTCGAGGACGACGTGGCCGACGCCATGCTCATCCAGGACGCCCTGGCCGACCGCGGCGCGCGCAACCTCACTCAGGTCGACGACGGTCTCGCCGCGCTGGAGTACCTGCGCGACCCCGACAGCACCCGGCCCGATCTGATCGTGCTGGACCTCAACATGCCCCGGATGAACGGCCGGGAGCTGCTCGCCGTGCTCAAGGGCGACGAGAACCTGCGCACCATCCCGGTGGTGGTGCTCACCACGTCCGCCGCGCCCGACGACGTCACCGGCGCCTACCGGCAGCATGCCAACGCGTACGTGACCAAGCCGGTCAACCTCGAGGACTTCGAACGCGCGGTGCGCAGCATCGACGCCTTCTACCTGGACACCACGACGAAGCTGCCGCGGCAGAAGTAGCCGACCGGGGGCGCGGGCCGGGAGCCCGGGTGAGCTGTCCTGGGAAGCGGTGTACGCCCGGGGCTGCCGGGTGCCGGTCTCAGGCGCCCCGGACGAGCGACGGGTCTCGGTGCGTGCTCACGGCGCTCTCCGGGGCCTTCGCGTGCCCGGAGTCCTTCGAGGGTCCCGGAGCCCTTCGCGAGTCCGGGGCGGTGAAGGCCAGAGTGAGGAGCAGCAGGGCGGCGGTGTACGTGGGCATCACCAGCAGGCTTCGGCCGGTGAAGTCCGCGCCGGCCGCGCCCAGGCCGATCAGCAGGTCGGAGACGGTGAACAGGGCGCCGCCCCAGGCGGCGCGGGGACCCTTGGCGTGCGCGGTGGCGGCCATCGCCACCAGGGCGAGGCTGTAGCAGGCCAGCGCGGCCGCCATGGCCGGGGCCAGCGCGGTGGCGAGCGCGGCGTTGGCCGCCGCCCAGACCGCGGCGTACCCGGCGCACAGCGCGGGCCGGCGGCGCAGCAGGGCGAGCGCCCCGGCCCGTACGAAGGCGGTGATGAGGCAGAGCTGCGCGCCCAGGAAGAGGCCGAGGCCGACGGCGAAGGCGACCGGGCCGGGCAGCAGCAGGGCGGTGTCCCCGGCGGCGGCGAAGCCGAGCGCGGCGAGCAGGGCGGGGTGGCTTCGCCCGGTGGTGCGCCAGAGGTGCAGCGCGAGCAGGGGGGGCCAGCAGCGGCTTGGTCAGCCACTCCAGCGGCTCCCACTCCCCCGCCACCGCGGCCCAGTCGAGGGCGGCCAGCGCCGCGAAGGCCGCGAGCAGCGGCGGGAGGCGTCTCATGCCTCCGCCCGCGCGGGCACGGCGGCGTCGGCCTTCGGGGTCCATCCGGGCGGGCCGAAGAGGTAGCCGGCCCGGTGCCGCCAGCTCCGGGTGGAGCGGACGTCGCGCCAGGCGGCCGCGTACTCGTGGAAGGCGACCCGGAACGGGTTGTAGGTGTCGATGTTCTTGGTCAACCCGTACCGGACCGGCTCATCCTCGGCCTGGAAGGTGCCGCAGAGCCGGTCCCAGAGGATGAGGATGCCGCCGTAGTTGCGGTCCAGGTACACGTGGTTGGAGCCGTGGTGGACGCGGTGGTGCGAGGGCGTGTTGAAGACCCACTCGACGGGTTTCCAGAGCTTGCCGACGCGCTCGGTGTGCAGGAAGAACTGGTAGACCAGGCTGATGGACTGCTGGAGCAGGATCATCCAGGGCGGGATGCCGAGCAGCGCCAGCGGCAGCCAGAACGGCAGGGTGGTCATCGGGGTCCAGCTCTGCCGCAGGGCGGTGGAGAGGTTGAAGCGGACGCTGGAGTGGTGCACGACATGGCCGGCCCAGAGCACCCGGACGCGGTGGTGGGCACGGTGGAAGGCGTAGTAGGCCAGGTCGTCGGCGAAGAACAGCAGCACCCAGGTCCAGACGGAGGCGGGTGAGAGCTGGACCGGGGCGAGGGTGTAGAGGCCGGCGTAGCCGAGGACGGCGACGGCCTTCCAGGGCAGTCCGACGACCTGGCTGCCGGCGCCCATGGTCATGCTGGTGGCGGTGTCCCGCAGTTCGTAGCCCTCCTCGTCGTCGTCGGGGGCGAATCGGTAGGACAGCGCCTCGACGACCACGAGCAGGACGAAGGCGGGTATCGCGTAGACGACGGCGGGGATCATGTCGGTTCACCGGCCTTGTGCGGGGGCGGGGAGGGGGCCGTCCGGGCGCCGGCGGCGGACGGCTCGGCGGCGGTGGACGGGGGGACGCTGCGGGAGAGCAGCTCGCGGGCGAGGCGCTCGGCGGGCCCGGGTTCGCGCTCCGCGATGTGCGCGGCGAGGCGGAGGTGGGCCTGGACGTCGAGGAGTTCGGCGGTGCGCAGGCTCATCGGGATGCCGGCGGTGTCGAGGGCTCCGCCCACCAGGGTGTTGAAGGACAGCAGGTAGGCGAGATTGCCCGAGCCTTCGACGATGAGCCGCCACCAGGCCACGTCGGCCGCGCCGAGGGCGGCGAGGTCGGGGCCGGCGGCGGCGTACCGCCCGGCGGCCTCGACCACGGCCGCGGCCTGGGCGTCGGTGCTGCGGGCAGCGCACAGCCGGGCCGCGTCCGCGCCGATGCAGGCGCGCATCTCCATGACGTCGCGGGCCAGTTCGGGCAGGTCGGGGCCTTGGCCTGACTCGGCGAGGCCGGTGGCGAGGTCGAGTCCGGCGGTGTGCCGCCAGTCCAGGACGAGGGTGCGGCCGCCGTGGCTGACCTCGACCAGTCTGGCTTGCTGGAGGCGTTTCACGGCCTCGCGGACGGCGTGCCGGTTGACGCCGTGTTCGGCGGCCATCTCGCGCTCGGCGGTCAGCGCCTGGCCTGCGGGCAGCGAGCCGGCGAGGATGCGGTCGCGCAGCCGGGCGTAGAGCTGGTCGGAGACCGTCTCGCGACGGAGCGGTGGTGCGCTCATGGCCGACAGACTCGACCACGGCGGTCAACTGGTCAACTGGTTGGACCAGTTTTTCCGTGCCCGCTTCCGGGCGTTCGGTCGCCCTGTGCCGTCGCGCCGGCCCGCGCGCGGCCAGGCGGACGGGGGCAGGGCGGTGCTGCCGTGGACGACGAGCTGGGTCGCCAGCTCCAGCCGCAGCGTTTCCGTGCGTTCGCCGTCGTTGATCCGCAGCAGGGTGCTGGCGGCCATCGCGGCCATGTCGAACAGCGGCTGGCGGACGGTGTGAGCGGCGGGTGGGGCCAGCGGGCCACCGGCAGGTCGTCGAAACCCAACGGGTTTTCCGCACGCTGCCGCTGACCCGGGCGGCGGAAGCCCGCCGGCGGGACGCTCAGGGGTGGCTGTGGTGCCAGATCCACGCCATCGCGCCGGAGCCGGGCGGATAGCCCGGGGCGTCCCGCCACAGCCGGACCAGTCCCGCCCTGACCTGGTCCGCCGCCTCGTCCGGGGTGGCGCCCCCGACCTGCCGGCGGCTCAGCAGCAGCGGGGTGATCCGGTCGTACAACTGCCCGAAGGCGTCCCGGTCGCCCCGGCCCACCTTGACCAGCAGGTCATCCAGCGAGCCGGGGCGACGCGCGGGCGTGTCGGTGCTCTTCACGGCTGACGCGTGCCCGGCGGCCGCCGGGTCATGCACGGCGTCGGCGCGGGACCTGGTCCCATGCGGTCACCGGTCCCGTTCCGCCACCGGGTAGCCCTGACGTCGAAGCCGATAGGGCGGAGCGGCCGCCGCTCCGGCAGCATTGCCCAGCTTCCCCGGCGGCGGGACGGCGGGCCGTGACCCGGCAAGAGACACGGAGTGCCGTACGCGTGCAGGCCCGACGCGGGATTCGGCAACCGGGGCACCCGAGGAGACGGTGAAGGCCTGGCGGAGGCGAAGACGACGGCGGACGGGGAACTGGCGCGGCGCTGGGCCACCGACCCCCGGTGGCGTGGCGTGGAGCGCACCCAGAGTGCGGAGGAGGTGCTGCGGCTGTCGGGCAGCGTCCGCGAAGAGGCCACCTCGGCCCGGGGCGGGGCGGCTGTGGCGCCGGCTCCACGACGTGGACTACGTGCGCGCGCTCGGCGCGCTCACCGGCGGGCAGGCGGTGCGGACCTCGCGCCGGTGTGCCGGGCGGCGTTCGACGCCGTCCTCGGGGACGCGCCGCACCGACTGGCCCGCACCCGGGAGGAGGTCGAGGCGACCGCCCGCGACCTGCTCTAGGTGCGCCGGATCGGCGGCCGGCCGACCCCGCAGGGGGTGCGCGGCGACAACGCGGTGGCGCTGCGCTGCTACGCCGCCTGGATCGGCGGGCGCGGCTCGGTCGTCCTGGACGGGCTGACCCAGGACGCGGCGACCGCCGAGATCGCCCGCACCTCCCGGGGCTACGGGCGGGCCGGTTCGGCGACCGCGCGGTCCCGGCGGCTGACCGGGGTGCTGATGCTGTCGGGGATGTGCGGGCTGTGCGCCGGGGCGTACGGGCTGCTGGATCCGACGGCGCCGCCGGTGCTGGGCTTCCCGGCGCTGGGCGCGGGCGCCGCGCTCTGTGTGGCGGGGCTGCGCCTGGGCGGCCGGCGGGTGACCCGTACCGCCTACCGGCCTGATCCGTGGCGGGCGGCGGAGTGGGTGGTGGCCGGGTGCGGAGTGGTGTCGGCGGTGGTGCTGTTCGCGGGCGCCGGCTTCGACCCGGCCGATCTCAACGCGTCGATTCACCCCCTGGGCTGGCCTTCGCTGCCGCTGCTGCCGGCGGCGGCGATCCTGCTCGCCGGGGCCGCCGGACTGGCCGCCCCGCCACCGGAGGCGCAC
>NZ_PVLV01000519.1 GCF_002982015.1 Streptomyces solincola | reverse complement strand
GTCCCCCCGAGCCACCGGAAACGCCGTCGCCGCCCTTGGACCCCGCCCGCCGGGCCTCAGCGGTCGATCAGCCGGCTCGCCGTCTCGATGTCGGTGCGCACCTGGTCGATGGAGGCGCGGCCGGAGAGCCAGGCGATCAGGGCCGAGTACCAGGTGTGCTCGATCACCCGGACCGCGGAGAGCTGCTCGGGGCTGGGGCGGTCCAGGCCGGTGGCGTCCACGATGATCGCGGTGGTGCGCCGGGACACCGCCTCCACCTCGGCCCCGGCGCCCCGGTCGGCGAAGGTCAGCGCCCGGACCATGGCCTCGGCCAGGTGCGGCTCGCGCTGGAGGGCGCGGAAGGCCCGCATCAGGGTCTCGGCGACCCGCTCGGCGGCGCTCTCGCCGGCCGGGGGCCGCTTGCGCAGGGTCGTGCGCAGATGGTCGAGCTGGTCCTGCATCACCGCCACCAGCAGATGGATCTTGGAGGGGAAGTAGCGGTAGAGGGTGCCCAGGGCGACGTCGGCGGCCTCCGCCACCTCGCGCATCTGGACCGCCTCGAAGCCGCCCCGCCCGGCCAGCTCGGCGCTGGCCCGCAGGATGGAGCGGCGGCGCGCCTCCTGGCGCTGGGTGAGCGCCGCCGCCGGTCTGGCTTGCGCGGTCATGTGTCCCGTCCCGTGTCCCGACGCCCGTGCTGTGCCTCGCCCCGCGGGGGGTCGCGGCGGCCGTGGCGCGAATCACCTGATCCGGACCGCACAGCGACGCTACCTGCCGGTAGATTCGAAGCTCTCCGAGCGATCAAGTCTGCAACTTGTTCTAGATTAGCGGCAACGGTTACGCTCCCGCGAAACGCACGCAGGACAGGCAAGAAGGGGGCCGCGAGTGACCGCCGAGGCCATAGACGCAGGCCCCCGCCGAGACGGTGACAGCGCCCCACGGGCCGCCGCCCCCGCGGGCGCGGACGACGCGCCGCTGCGCATCGCGCTCCTCAGCTACAAGGGCAACCCGTTCTGCGGCGGCCAGGGCGTCTACGTCCGCCACCTCTCCCGCGAGCTCGCCCGCCTCGGCCACACCGTCGAGGTCATCGGCGCCCAGCCCTACCCGGTCCTCGACGGCGGCGTCCCGCTCACCGAACTGCCCAGCCTCGACCTGTACCGGCAGCCCGACCCCTTCCGCACCCCGCGGCGCGGCGAGTACCGGGACTGGGTGGACGTCCTGGAGGTCGCCACCATGTGGACCGGCGGCTTCCCCGAGCCCCTCACCTTCTCGCTGCGGGCCGGCCGCCATCTGCGCGCCCGACGCGGCGAGTTCGACGTGATCCACGACAACCAGACACTCGGCTACGGGCTGCTCGGCGACCTCGGCGCCCCGCTGGTGACCACCGTCCACCACCCCATCACCGTGGACCGGCGGCTCGAACTGGACGCCGCCGCCGACTGGAAGCGCCGCGCCTCGGTCCGCCGCTGGTACGCCTTCACCCGCATGCAGAAGCGGGTCGCCCGCAGGCTGCCCTCGGTGCTCACCGTCTCCGGCTCCTCCCGGGCCGAGATCACCGAGGACCTCGGGGTCGCGCCCGAACGCATCCGGGTGGTGCACATCGGCGCGGACACCGACCTGTGGTCGCCCGACCCGGCCGTGCCCGAGGCCCCCGGCCGGATCGTCACCACCTCCAGTGCCGACGTGCCGCTCAAGGGCCTGGTGCACCTGGTGGAGGCGCTAGCCAAGCTGCGCACCGAGAACCCGGACGCCCACCTCGTCGTCGTCGGCCGCCCCGCCGAGGACGGCCCGGTCGCCCAGGCCATCGAGCGCTACGGGCTGGGCGGCGACGCGGTCACGTTCGTCAAGGGCGTCAGCGACGCCGAGCTGGTCGACCTCTACCGCTCCGCCCAGGTCGCCTGCGTCCCCTCCCTCTACGAGGGCTTCTCGCTGCCCGCCGCCGAGGCGATGGCCACCGGCACCCCGCTGGTCGCCACCACCGGCGGAGCCATCCCCGAGGTCTCCGGCCGGGACGGCGACACCTGCCTGGCGGTGCCGCCCGGCGACGCCGGCGCGCTGGCCCAGGCCCTCGGCCGGCTGCTCGCCGAACCGGCCCTGCGCGCCCGGCTCGGCGCGGCCGGCCGCACCCGGGTGCTGGAACGGTTCACCTGGGCGCGCGCCGCCCAGGGCACCGCCGAGCTGTACCGCGAGGCCATCGCGGCCCGCACGGCCGCCGGAGCCCGGCCCCGCCGATGAACGGCGCCCCCGACCCCGTACCGGCGCATCCGGCGGGCGACCCCCGCGCCGCCGCCACCCCGAACGACCGCGAAGGCAGGCCGACCCCGTGCTGACCGTCGACTTCTCCCGCTTCCCGCTCGCCCCCGGCGACCGCGTCCTGGACCTGGGCTGCGGCGCAGGGCGGCACGCCTTCGAGTGCTACCGGCGCGGCGCCCGGGTCGTCGCCCTGGACCAGAACGCCGAGGAGATCCGCGAGGTCGCCACGTGGTTCGCCGCCATGGCCGAGGCCGGCGAGGCGCCCGCCGGGGCCAGCGCCGTCGCCATGGAGGGCGACGCGCTCAACCTGCCCTTCCCCGACGCCTCGTTCGACGTCGTCATCATCTCCGAGGTGATGGAGCACATCCCCGACGACAAGGGCGTGCTCGCCGAGATGGTCCGCGTGCTCAAGCCCGGCGGCCGGATCGCGGTCACCGTCCCGCGCTACGGCCCGGAGAAGGTCTGCTGGACGCTGTCCGACGCCTACCACGAGGTCGAGGGCGGCCACATCCGCATCTACAAGGCCGACGAACTCCTCGCGAAGATCCGCGAGGCCGGGCTGCGCCCCTACGGCACCCACCACGCGCACGCGCTGCACTCGCCGTACTGGTGGCTCAAGTGCGCCTTCGGCGTGGACAACGACAAGGCGCTGCCGGTCCGCGCCTACCACAAGCTGCTGGTCTGGGACATCATGAAGAAGCCGCTGGCCACCCGGCTCGCCGAGCAGGCGCTCAACCCGGTCATGGGCAAGAGCTTCGTGGCCTACGCGACCAAGCCGCACCTGCCCGAGGCCGATGCCGCCGGGACCGAGGCCGGCCCGACGGCGGACGCCGCGCGGTGACCGCCCCCGACCGCGTCGCCGGACACCTCGTACTGCCCGGGGTGCTCACCGCCGACCAGGCCGCCCGGACCGTCGCCTCGCTGCGCGCCGCCCAGCGCCCCGACGGGGCCATCCCGTGGTTCCGCGGCCACCACCTCGACCCCTGGGACCACATCGAGGCGGCCATGGCGCTCGACGCGGCCGGCGAACACGGGGCCGCCGCCCGCGCCTACGAGTGGCTCGCCCGCCACCAGAACGCCGACGGCTCCTGGTGCGCCGCCTACCACGACGGCGCGCACGACCAGGTCACCGACCAGGGCCGGGAGACCAACTTCTGCGCCTACATCGCCGTCGGGGTCTGGCACCACCACCTGGCCACCGGCGACGACGCCTTCCTGGACCGGATGTGGCCCGCGCTCTACGCGGCCGTCGAGTTCGTGCTGCGCCACCAGCAGCCCGGCGGGCAGATCGGCTGGCGCAGCGAACCGGACGGCCGCGTCACCGCCGACGCGCTGCTCACCGGCAGCTCCTCGGTCCACCAGGCGCTGCGCTGCGCGCTGGCCGTCGCCGAGGCGCGCGGCGAGCCGCAGCCCGACTGGGAGCTGGCCGCCGGGGCGCTCGGCCACGCGGTGCGCCGCCACCCCGAGCGGTTCCTGGACAAGGACCGCTACTCGATGGACTGGTACTACCCGGTGCTCGGCGGCGCCGTGACCGGCCAGGAGGCGCGGGAGCGGATCGACGCCCGCTGGGAGGAGTTCGTGGTGCCCGGCCTCGGGGTGCGCTGCGTGCTGCCCAACCCGTGGGTCACCGGCGGCGAGAGCTGCGAACTGGCCCTGGCCCTCTGGGCGATCGGCGACGCCGACCGGGCGCTCGGCATCCTGAAGTCCATCGGGCATCTGCGCGCCGAGGGCGGGATGTACTGGACCGGTTACGTCTTCGAGGGTTCGGACGGCAGCGAACCGGCCGTGTGGCCGGAGGAGTTGACCACCTGGACGGCCGGTTCGCTGCTGCTCGCGGTGGCCGCCCTGGGGGGAGAGCGGGCGACCACCGCGGTCTTCGGGGGCGCCGGGCTGCCGCGTGGCCTCGAACCCGGCTGCGCCGAGTGCGAGGCCCGCGCCTAGCCGCGCGGGAGGTGCGGCCGGGTCAGCCGCGGCGCAGCCGGCCGGCGATGAAGTGGCCGACGAAGAGGTACACCACGGCCGCCAGGCCGTAGCCCATGACGACCCGCGCCCAGGCCTCGTCGAAGGTGAACAGGTCGTACGACCAGCCCGCCAGGAAACGGGCCGCGTCCGCCACCCAGGCGACCAGGTCGTTGGCCCGGTTGGCGTCGAGCAGGTACATCACGATCCACAGGCCGATGATGGCCGCCAGAACATCCGCGATGACGACGATCAGCGTCGCCGCCTGGTTGCTGCCGCTGTGACGGGGAGACATGCCCGACGGGTTGCCGCCGCCCCCGTCCGTAAACCTCTGCCCAAAGCACGAACTCCCGCGAGCACGAACCCCGGCAAGCGCGAACCCCGGCAAGCGCGAACCCCCGCCCATGCGTTCGTGGGCGGGGGCTTTCGTGTCCGTACGGCGTCGGTACGGCGCCTCGGTCAGCCGCGCTGGATGCCGGTGGTGTCCTGAAGGACGCCGCGCCGGCCGTCCTGGGTCTGGGCCACCAGCGCCTGGCCGCGCTGCTCCACCGCCAGGTACCAGGTGCCGGGGGCCAGTTCGGCGACCGGGTTGGGCGAGCCGTCCTCCGGGTAGAGCGGACGGGCCACCGGCACCGCGAACCAGAACGGGGAGAAGTCCCCGCCCGGTGCGGGCGCGGGGGTCGCGCCGCCCTGCGCGGCCTGGGCCGCCGGGTCGGCCGGGGCCGCAGCGCCCGGCTGGCCCGCCTGGGAGGCGCCCTGCGGCTGCGGGGCGCCCGGGTAGCCGTAGCCGCCGGTCTGCGGCTGGCCGCCCTGGGCGCCGAACGGCTGGCCCTGCGCGCCCGGGTAGCCGTAACCGGGCTGCGCCCCGTACGGCTGCGGGGCCTGCGGGCGCGGCGCGCCCATCAACGGGGCCTTCAGCGCCGGGACCAGCGGCGCGGCGATCGCGCCGCCGGCCAGCACGATCGCGGCCAGCAGGCCCAGGATCATGCCCGCGCCCGCGTCGGACGGCATGTCGATGATGGTCCAGAACGCCGTCCACAGCGCGAACACGCAGAACGCCACACCGAACTGGCCCAGGTCCAGGCCGGCCACCTTGCGGCCCGGCATGGCCCGGCCCACGACGACCAGCGCCGCGCCGATCACGCCGGCGAGGAACACGCTCATCAGCAGGCCCAGGTTGTCCCAGGCGTTGATGCCGTAGTCGGAGCAGTCCACGCCGCTGGGGCAGTCGATGCTGGTGAGGTCGAGGAACGAGGCGATGAACAGCACCACCGCTGCTCCGATCACCACGCCGTCGCCTCTAGTGAGGGATCGGATGTTCACGTGTCAGTGTCCTTGTCGGTCGTCTCGTCGGGGAGGCGCGAAGCACGGGCGTGGCCGGGCCCCATCGTCGAGACGAATCTATCGTCCGGCGGACTCAGCGGGTCAGGTAGGTGCGGATACCGTCCGCCATCCCCGAGGCCGCTTTCTGACGCCATGCCGGGTCTGCGAGCAATGCGGCGTCCTCGGGGTCGCGCATGTTGCCGCACTCCACGAACACCTTCGGCACGGTCGACAGATTGAGCCCGCCGAGGTCGTCGCGGACGTCCAGACCGGTGCCGCCGCCCACGTAGTCGGCGGGCGCCGTGCCGGTCGCGGCCCGGAAACCGGCCGCGATGCTCTCGCCGAGCGCCCGGGACGGGCCGACGATCGGGCCGGTGTCCGCACCGCCCTCGGCCACCTTCGCCGGCAGGATCACGTGGTAGCCGCGGTGGCCCGTGCCCGAGCCGTCCGCGTGGACCGAGACCGCGGCGTCCGCCCGGGCCTCGTTGCCGATCCGGGCCCGCTCGTCCACACACGGCCCGAACGGCCGGTCCGCGTCGTGGGTGAGGACCACCTTCGCGCCCTGGGCGGTGAGCAGGTCCCGCAGCCGGTGCGCCACGTCCAGGGTGAACGCCGCCTCGGTGTAGCCCTTCGCGGTCGCCGTGCCGGTGGTGTCGCACTCCTTGCGGTGCGTCCCGGCGTCCACCTGGCGGTTGATCTCCGCGGTGTGCCGGAAGTTCCCCGGGTTGTGTCCCGGGTCCACCAGCACCGTCCGCCCGGCCAGCGGCCGTTCGGCCGCGGACGAGGCGGTGGACGAGGGGGAGGCGGCGGCCCGGGGCGGCTCGCCGCCCGCCCGCCGCCCGTCGGCGGGGCCGCCGGCGTCGGGACCGCGGGCCGCCCACACCAGCGCGCCCGCGGCGGCCGCGGTCAGCAGCGTCCCGAGGACGATCACGGAGCGGCGGGACCGCCGGGGGAGGGGCGAGGACGGCTGGGATGACGAGGGCTGGGGGGACG